>NZ_MNBL01000035.1 GCF_001879695.1 Nioella sediminis | reverse complement strand
CGGACCCCGCCAGCGCCTCGACCGCCACGGGCACCATCTCGTGATACACGCAGACCGCGCCGGTGGTGAGGGTCGGCAACCCAATCGCCTCCAGCAAATCCGCCCGAACCGGCTGCATCGCCTTGGCGCAGAGCCGCTTAACCCGGCCCGGCGTGTCGTCGCCCGCCAGCGTCGTCAGGTCGATGCAGGAAATCGCGCGGGCCAGCCACGCGGCCTGATACTCTTTCTTCACCGTCCGGCGGCCGGGCAGGGTGGCGCAGCGCCGCTCGATGGCCGAGGTGTTGGCCTGCGCGCCCATCACCCAGTCCATGTCCAGCGGCATGCCGGGATTGCGCGGGTCACTGACCTGCGGCAGGCCCGCCGCCGTGGTCGTCGTCTCTAGGGTCGTCTGGGTCATCCCGTCGGGTCCGTTTTTGATCAGATGGTCAGGGTTACATGGGCCGCGCGGCGGCGCAAGCACCTGCGTCGCGTCAGCCGCCCGTTGCGCAGATCGGGCGGCCCTGAAGGCGGGCGATGTCAGCCAGGCTCAGAACACCGTCGCGCCCCAGAACCTGCGCCACATGGGCGAGGCTCTGCTGTCCGTCCACGGCCTGTTCGGCGGGCTGCACATAGGTGCCCGAGACATAGCGGGTCACGCGGGTCGGCAGATAGGCGGGCATCTGCGCCTCAAGCCCGTTCGGGCCGGGCATCAGGTCGAAATAGAGAATGGCCGAAGACCGCTGAGGAAGCGCCCATTGCGACGAGATGAAATTGCCGAGCGAGTAGGCCACGAAACCCTGCCGCCCGTCAGAAGTCATCACCGGCTCGATCGGTTGCAGCACATGCGGATGGGTGCCGATGACGGCGGCGGCTCCGGCCTCCATCGCGGCGCGGGCAAGGCGGCGCTGGTTGGCATCGGGGGTCTGGACATACTCATTGCCCCAATGCGGCAGGAAGATCACCGCATCAATGGCGGGCTCTGCGTGCAGGGTGCGGATGGTGGCAAGAAGCTCAGCCTCATCGCGGTAGCACAGCAGAACCTGGTGATGCGGATCGGCCCGGCCATTGGTGGAATAGGAACAGGCGAGGAATGCGATCCGCGCGCCCCCGGCGCTGACGACGGCGTGCCACGGGGCGTCTGGGGCCGCGCGGGACCTTGTGCCGGTATGGGGAAGGCCAGCGGCATCGAGGGCTTCCAGCGTTCTGTCCACCCCCAGAGGCCCGCGATCCATCGCGTGGTTGTTCGCGGTCTGGATCACGTCGACACCGCTGTCGCGCAGGTCGGTGACCAGCGACGGGTGAAAGTTGAAAGTCGGGTAGCCGGAATAGACCACCCCGTCGGTCAGAACGTGATCCGGCAGTACGCGTTCGCCGCCTCCCGGCAGGACGTTGCGCGCGGCGGGGCCTTCCAGATTGGCCACGGTCAGATCGGCGATTGCCAGATAGGGGGCTGTGGGGCGCAGCAGGTCGGCAAATCCTTCCGGTTGAGCGGCGGCCTCTTCCTGAAGGAAGATATGCATCAGGACGTCGCCGACCGCTGCCACTGTCACCGCCCCCGGTCGAAAGACCTCTCTTTGCACCATGGGAGTGCTGTCACCGGCGGGAATACAGGCCCGGTTGCCGGGCGATTCGCCCACTGGCATGCAGGATGACAGCGCCAAAAGCCCCCCGACCAGGGCCGCCCGCTGCGACAAAATGTAAGCGCTTACAAAAAATCTGGCCATATCGCCCCTAAAAGACTGGTCCTCGCTTGACGGGTCAAGCATCGTTACCAAAAATCCGGCAAAACGTTCTGGCAAGAGGCAATCTTTTGTGATCCGGTCGCCCGGAGCGGCGGAAATGAAGAACAGGAATTCCTGCAGGAAGGTACAGGACAGCACATGGCCCATACTCAACCGGCGATTGATCTCTCCCCGAAAGTGTCGGACGAGATCCGCAAGACCACCTGCTACATGTGCGCCTGCCGCTGCGGCATCAACGTGCATATGAAGGACGGCAAGGTTGCTTATATCGAGGGCAACCGCGACCACCCGGTGAACAAGGGTGTGCTTTGCGCCAAGGGTTCGGCGGGCATCATGCAAGTCAACGCGCCTTCGCGCCTGCGGGCGCCCTTGAGACGCGTCGGCCCGCGAGGGTCGGGTGAGTTCGAGGAAATCACCTGGGACGAGGCGCTGGAGATTGCCGTCTCCTGGCTGAAGCCGATCCGCGAAGATGACCCCGAGAAGCTGGCGTTTTTCACCGGGCGCGACCAGTCGCAGAGCTTTACGGGCCTATGGGCGCAGAACTTCGGCACCCCCAATTTCGCAGCCCATGGCGGGTTTTGTTCCGTCAACATGGCGGCGGGCGGCATCTACACGATGGGTGGCGCGTTCTGGGAATTCGGGCAGCCTGACTGGGACCATACGAAACTGCTGATGATCTTCGGCGTGGCGGAAGATCACGACAGCAACCCGATCAAGATGGGGTTGGGCAAGATCAAGGCGCGCGGCGCCAAGGTGATCGGCGTCAATCCGATCCGCTCGGGCTATAACGCGATTGCCGATGAATGGGTGGGGATCACGCCCGGCACGGATGGGCTCTTCATCCTGTCGCTCATCCACTGCCTGCTGAAGGCGGGCCGGATCGACCTTGACTACCTGCGCCGCTACACCAACGCGCCGGTGCTGGTGAATGGCGACGAAAGCTCCCCCGAACATGGCCTGCTCCTGCGCGATGAGGATGGCAAGATGCTTGTCCTCGACCGCCGCAGCGGCAAGCCCGCGCCCTTCGACGATCCCGATGTGGTGCCCGATCTGGCAGGCTCTTGGCGGAATGCCGGGGTCACGCACCGCCCGGTGTTCCAACTGCTGGCCGAACGCTACCTGTCCGAGGATTACACGCCCGAGGCCGTGGCCGACCGCGTCGGCATTTCCGCCACCCGCATCCGCCATATCGCGGCGGAACTGGCGCGCGTGGCCTTCGAGGAAGAGATCGAGATCGACCAGCCCTGGACCGATTTCCGGGGCGTGAAACATGACAAGATGATCGGCCGCCCGGTCAGCTTCCACGCCATGCGAGGCATCTCCGCCCATTCCAACGGCTTCCAGACCTGCCGCGCGCTGCATATGCTGCAAATCCTTCTGGGCAGCGTCGAGGTGCCCGGCGGCTTCCGCTTCAAGCCGCCCTATCCGAAACCGACCGAGGCGCACCCGAAACCCCATTGCGGCGTCACCCCCGGCAAGCCTTTGAACGGCCCGCATCTGGGCTATGTGCAGGGCCCCGATGACCTCTGCCTGAAAGAAGACGGCAGCCCGGCACGGATCGACAAGGCTTACACCTGGGAAAACCCGATGAGCGCCCATGGCCTCATGCATATGGTGATTTCCAACGCTTACGCGGGCGATCCCTACAAGATCGACACGCTGTTCATGTACATGGCGAACATGTCGTGGAACTCGTCCATGAACACGTCGGGCGTCATGAAGATGCTGACGGACACCGACGAAAACGGCGATTACGTTATCCCGCGCATCATCTATTCGGATGCCTATAGTTCCGAGATGGTGGCCTATGCCGACCTGATCCTGCCCGACACGACCTATCTGGAACGGCACGACTGTATCAGCCTGCTCGATCGCCCGATCTGCGAGGCCGATGCGGCGGCAGACGCGATCCGCTGGCCGGTGATCGAACCCGACCGTGACGTGCGCGGCTTCCAGTCGGTGCTGGTGGACCTTGGCGCGCGCCTCGGCATGCCCGCCTTCGTCAACGAGGATGGCAGCGCCAAGTACAAGGATTACGCCGACTACATCGTGAACCACGAACGCAAACCCGGCATCGGCCCGCTGGCGGGCTTCCGGGGCGATGGAGGCGAGAAGGGGCGGGGTGCACCCAACCCCGACCAGCTGAACCGCTATATCGAGAATGGCGGCTTCTTCGTGGAACACATCCCCGATGAGGCGGTTTATTTCAAACCTTGGAATAAGGCCTATCAGGACTGGGCCGTCGGCATGGGGCTTTACGACAGCCCTCAGCCCTACCTGTTCAGCCTCTACGCCGAACCGATGCGCCGGTTCCAGTTGGCCGCCGAGGGCCATGGCGAGCGTCAGCCGCCCGAGCATCTGCGCGAGCGGGTCAAGACGGTCATGGACCCGCTGCCGATCTGGTATCCGCCCTTCGAGGATGGCCATGTCGACCCCGAGGAATTCCCGGTCCACGCCCTGACGCAGCGGCCGATGGCGATGTATCATAGCTGGGGCACCCAGAACGCGTGGCTGCGCCAGTTGCATGGCCGCAACCCGCTCTATGTGCCCACCAAGATCTGGGAGGCGAACGGGTTCAGCGAAGGCGACTGGGCGCGCGTCACGTCGGCCCATGGTTCCATCGTGGTCCCCGTGGCCCATATGGCCGCACTCAATGAAAACACCGTCTGGACGTGGAACGCGATCGGCAAGCGCAAGGGGGCATGGGCGCTGGATGAACACGCGCCGGAGGCGACCAAGGGCTTCCTCCTCAACCACCTGATCCATGAACTTCTGCCCCCCAAGGGTGACGGCATGCGCTGGGCAAATTCCGACCCGGTGACCGGTCAGGCCGCGTGGTTCGACCTGCGCGTGAAGATCGAGAAGGTCGCCGCCCCCGAAGAGACTCAACCCGCCTACCCGCCGATCAATTCGCCGGTGGGGCAGGGGCCGCAGAACCTCGCGTGGAAGGTGGGCAAATGAGCGCCGCGAAGATCGCCAGCAGCGACGGCACCCGCATCGCCACCTATACCGCGGGCAGCCCCGCCAACCCCGCGATCCTGCTGATCCACGGGTGGGCGCAGCAATCGCTGTGCTGGGATCCGCTGATCGACCGGCTCAAGGACCGCTTCCATATCGTTGCCATGGACCTGCGCGGCCACGGCGCCTCCGACAAGCCCGAAGACCCGGCAGCCTATACCGACACGAAACTCTGGGCCGATGACGTCGCCGCCGTCATTGCGCTGCATGACCTCAGCAACGTCACCCTCGTCGGCTGGTCCTACGGCAGCCGCGTGATAGCCAGTTACCTCGACACCTATGGCGACAAGAATTTGTCCGGCGTGGTTCTGGCCGGTGGCATCCTCGCCATCGGCACTGCGCGGGAAGATTGGATGGTCGGCCCCGCCAGCCCCGGCCTCGACCGCGATCTCTACACCACCGATCTGGCGAGGCTCATCCCCGCCACGGCGCGGTTCGTCGATGCCTGCACGGCCAAGCCGCTCGACCGCGACACTTATGGCCGCATGGTCGCCGCCAACATGCTCTGCCCGGCCACCGCGCGCCGCGCGCTCTTCGCCGCCAACTGGGATATGCGCCCGACCTATGCGGCCATGACCTGCCCCGGCCTCGTGGTCCACGGAACCGCCGACACGGTCGTCTCCCCCCAAACGGGCGAGGCCGCCGCCAAGGCCATCCCCCATGGCCGCTACCTGCCCTATGACGGCATCGGCCACGCCCCCTTCCTCGAAGACCCGGACCGGTTTGCCGCCGACCTCGCGGGGTTCATTCAAACCGCAAGCAAGGAGCAGGCCGCATGACCGAGCTTCCCGCAAGCACGCAAAAGAAACTCGGGCTGGTGATCGACCTCGACACCTGTGTCGGCTGCCATGCCTGCGTGATTTCCTGCAAGGGCTGGAACACGGAAAACTATGGCGCGCCACTGTCCGATACCGATGCCTATGGCGCCGATCCCTCGGGCACGTTCCTGAACCGCGTGCATTCGTATGAGATCACGCCAGCCGAAGGCCCCGCGCAGCTGGTGCATTTCCCCAAATCCTGCCTGCATTGCGAAGACGCGCCCTGCGTCACCGTCTGCCCCACGGGCGCAAGCTACAAGCGGCAGGAAGACGGGATCGTTCTGGTGAACGAGACCGCCTGCATCGGCTGTGGCCTCTGCGCATGGGCCTGCCCCTATGGCGCGCGGGAGCTTGATGCGCTGGAAGGGGTGATGAAGAAATGCACCCTCTGCGTCGACCGGATCTATAACGAGAACCTGCCCGAGGAAGACCGCCAGCCCGCCTGCGTGCGCACCTGCCCGGCGGGTGCGCGCCATTTCGGTGATCTGGGCGACCCCGACAGCGACGTGTCGAAACTGGTGGCGGAGCGTGGCGGAATGGATCTGATGCCCGAACAGGGCACGAAGCCCGTCAACAAGTACCTGCCGCCGCGTCCGAAACAGGACCGCGCCGAGGAGTTTGACATCCTCGCCCCCTTCCTCGAACCGGTGGCCGAAGACCCCAAGGGTTTCCTCGGCTGGCTGGACAAGGCACTGGAGCGCCTCTGATGCATCCCGCACCTTCCGTCATCATCTTCACCAGCTTTTCCGGCCTCGGTTTCGGGCTGCTTCTGTTTCTTGGGCTCGGATTTCCCCCGGTCACGGGCTGGGTCGCCTTCGTCTTCTACGCCATCGCCTATGCGCTGGCCGTGGGCGGGCTCTTGGCCTCGACCTTCCACCTGGGCAATCCGCAGCGGGCGCTGAAGGCGTTCACCCAGTGGAAAACCAGCTGGCTCAGCCGAGAGGCGTGGCTGTCGGTCATGGCGCTCTTGGTCATGGCGGTCTATGCCTTCTGCGCCGTCTTCCTCGACACCCGCCTGACGGCGATCGGCTGGATCGGCGCCGCCCTGTCGCTGCTCACGGTCTATTCCACCTCGATGATCTACGGTCAGCTCAGGACCGTGCCACGCTGGAACCAGCCGCTGACGCCGGTTCACCTGCTGACGCTGTCCATCGCGGGGGGCGCGCTGCTGGCGGGCCAGATGACCGCCGCCGCCGCGCTATTGGCACTGGCCGCCGCCGTGCAGGTCGCCCATTGGCAGGTGGGGGACAGTGCACTGAAGGAGTCGGGCACCAACCTTGCCACCGCCACCGGCCTTGGCACGCCCGGTAATATCCGCGCGTTCGAGCCGCCCCATACCGGCACAAACTACCTGCTCAAGGAATTCGTCCACGTGGTGGGCCGCAAGCATTCCCGCAAGCTGCGGATGATCGCGCTGACGCTGTGCTACGGCCTGCCGGTTGTCCTGCTGATTATCCCCGGCGCGGGTCATTTGCTGGGACTGCTTGCTGTGCTGTCCCATGTTGCGGGGCTCGTCACCTCGCGCTGGCTGTTCTTCGCAGAGGCCGAGCATGTGGTCGGCCTCTACTATGGCAAACGTTCAGCCTGATCCCTCGGGCCGCGCCCCGGGCGCGGTCTGCACGTAGCCGCCGAATTCCAGCATCCGGTCCTCGTAATCGGCAATCCGCTGCGCGGCGGTGTCGCTGCGCGCGATCATCTCGCCCACCAGCACCTCGGCCAGCGCGAAGGACGCTCCTTGCGAGGGCAGGGGCTGCGGCCCGTCCATCGGCAGGCAAAAGACCACATCGGCCCCCCGTGTTATGGGCGAGACATAGCTGTCGGTGATGGCGATGACCCGTGCCCCGCGCGCCAGCGCCGCCTCATAGGCGCGCACGACCTCGGAGGAATAGAGCGAGAAGGTGATCACGATCACCACGTCATTCGGCCCCGTGGACGTAATCGCATCGGCAATGCCGCCCGGCTCGTTCAAAGGCGGCGCGAAGCTGTCAAACGCCATACGGCCCGAATAGCTGAGGTAATGGGCCAGCGAAAAACAGCTGCGCACACCCACGACGAAGATGCGCTCTGCCGCTTCCAGCAGGTCCACCGCCTCGCTCACCCGCTGGATATTCGCCTCGGAAAACAGCGCGTCGAGGTTCTTGTGGGCTGATTCGCGAATCCGGGCGGTCAGGGCCACCGTTCCCCCGGATCGGAGCTGTTTCGCCCGCGATCCATACATCCCGCCTTCACCCCTCAGAGCCGCCTGAAAGGCCGTCCGGCAGGGTTCGTAGCCGGAAAACCCAAGCGCTACGGCCAGACGAAACACCGTGTTTGCATTGACATCCGCCCGTTTCGCAAGTGCCCGGACCGAGTGAAATGCCATCTCCTGCGGATGGTCCAAAGCCCATGCAGCAAGGCGTGAAACCTTGGGGGACGCGGTGTGAACCTGTTCGGCCAGGGCCTGCCTGAGATCGTCGAGAGTCATGTCGAGGGGACCGTTACTGTTTCATTCTGGAACGTTTGATTTATGTCTTGACGAATTTCAATGATTTGTTTCACCTGACCCGCATCCGTGTTTCACTTCGGATCAATTGGGAGAGAATTCATGAACAAACACTTGGTTGGCGCCGTCGTGGCGGCCGCGACTGCATTTGGTGCGGGCGCTGTATCGGCTCAGGATCAGACCTTCGTCACCATCGGCACCGGCGGCGTGACCGGCGTGTACTACCCGACCGGCGGCGCGATCTGCCGTCTGGTGAACCGGGGCCGGTCCGAGCATGGCATCCGCTGCGGCGTCGAATCCACCGGCGGCTCGGTCTACAACATCAACGCAGTGCGCGGTGGCGAGCTGGAATTCGGCGTGGCCCAGTCCGACTGGCAGTACCATGCCTATAACGGCACCTCGCGCTTTGAAGAGCAGGGCGCCTTCGAGGGCCTGCGCGCGGTCTTCTCGGTGCATCCCGAGCCCTTCACCGTGGTCGCCCGCGCCGATGCCGGAATCAGCAGCTTCGAGGACCTTCAGGGCATGCGCGTGAACGTGGGCAACCCCGGTTCCGGTCAGCGCGGCACGATGGAAGTGCTGATGGAGGCCATGGGCTGGACGATGGACGATTTCGCCATCGCCTCCGAGCTTCAGGCCGCCGAACAGTCCCAGGCGCTGTGCGACAACAACATCGACGCGATGGTCTACACCGTCGGCCACCCCTCCGGTTCCATCCAGGAAGCGACCACCGCTTGTGACTCCGTCCTTGTGAACGTCACTGGCGATGCAGTGGACCAGCTGGTTGCCGACAACCCGTTCTACCGCACCGCCACCATCCCCGGCGGCATGTATCGCGGCAATGACGAAGACACGATGACCTTCGGTGTCGGCGCGACCTTCGTCACCTCCGCCGATGTGCCCGATGACGTGGTCTATGAAATCGTCCGCGCGGTGATGGAAAACATCGACCAGTTCCGCAGCCTGCACCCGGCCTTCGCCAATCTCGACCCGGCGGAAATGGCCAATGACGGCCTCAGCGCGCCCCTGCACCCCGGTGCCGAGCGCTACTACCGCGAGGCCGGCCTGATCGAGTGATCGGCCCCTTCTGATCTGCCCCGCGGCGCCTTCGCGTGCCGCGGGGACCAAAAAAGAATTCCGTTTCAAGGATGTGACGAGGGTGGCGCGATGACCGAACCGACCGAGGGGCGCGAAGGGCGCCAGTTCTCTGACGAGGAGCTTCAGGATCTGGTGGCCAGCACCGACAGCGGTGCACGCGATCCGTCGAACCGCACCATCGCGCTGCTGATCTCCGGCCTTGCCCTTGCGTGGTCGCTGTTCCAGCTCTGGATTGCGCAACCGCAGCTCTGGTTCGGGGAATACCTGCCGGTTCTCAACTCCTCGCAGACCCGGCCGATCCACCTGACATTCGCCGTACTGCTGGCGTTCATGGCCTACCCGGCCTTCAAATCCTCCCCCCGCCATCACATCCCGATTGTCGACTGGCTGCTGGCCTTGGCGGCAGGCGGCACCGCCTTCTATGTCTTCTGGTTCTCCGATGAACTGGCGCTGACCGCCCGGTCCGGCCTGCCGACGCAAACCCAGGTGATCGTCGGCGCCATCGGCATGATCTGCCTGCTGGAGGCCAGCCGCCGCGCGCTTGGCCCCGCTCTCACCATCGTCGGATCGGTCTTCGCGCTTTACGGCTACATGGGGCAGGGCTGGCTGATCCCGGAACTGATCGAGCATGAAGGCATCTCCTTCACCTCGCTGATGAACGCGCTCTGGCTTGATACCGCTGGCGTCTTCGGCATTCCGCTCGGCGTTTCCACCGCCTTCGTCTTCCTCTTCGTCCTCTTCGGCTCGCTGCTCGATAAGGCGGGCGCGGGGAACTACTTCATCAAGCTGGCCTTCGCGGGTCTCGGCCATTTGCGCGGCGGGCCTGCAAAGGCGGCAGTCGTTGGGTCAGCCATGACCGGCCTGATCTCCGGCTCCTCCATCGCCAATGTGGTAACCACCGGCACCTTCACCATCCCGCTGATGAAGCGGGTGGGGTTCACCAATGAACAGGCCGGATCGGTCGAGGTCGCCTCGTCGGTAAACGGCCAGATCATGCCCCCCGTCATGGGCGCTGCCGCCTTCCTGATGGTGGAATTCATCGGCATTTCCTATGTCGAGGTCATCAAGCACGCCTTCATTCCTGCCGTGATCTCCTACATCGCGCTGGTCTATATCGTGCATCTGGAGGCGCTGAAAAAGGACATGCCCGCCCTGGGGGAGGCCAAGAGCTTCACCGGCATGATCGTCAAGTTCTTCATCGGTTTCGCCGTCGCGGGCGCGGGCTTTACGGCGCTGATCTATGGCGTCGGCGCGCTCAAGGCGGCCACCCCGGCGCTGTCCGGTCCGATCATGATGGCCTTGCTGGCGGTGCTTTACCTGTGGCTCGTGTCCATCGCCGCCAGGCGCCCGGATCTGGAGGTCGACGACCCAAATGCCAAGGAGATCAAGCTGCCCACGGTGGCAGAGGTCTACGCCACCGGCCTGCATTACATTCTGCCCATCGTGGTGCTGGTCTGGTTCCTGATGGTGGAACGCCAAAGCCCTGCGAAATCGGCCTTCTATGCCACCTGCCTGATGCTGTTCATCATCGTCACGCAGCGGCCCCTGAAAGCGATTTTCCGGGGGCAGGGCGCGCAGATGATGGCCGAGCTGAAGGGCGGTTTCGACGACCTGAAAGAGGGCCTGATTGCCGGTGCCCGCAACATGATCGGCATCGGGGTTGCCACGGCAGCCGCGGGCATCATCGTGGCCATCGTCACCAAGACGCCGATTGGCACCGAACTGGCCGGGCTCGTGGAACAGCTTTCCGGTGGCAGCCTGATCCTGATGCTGGTTTTCGTCGGCATCTTCTCCCTCATTCTCGGGATGGGCCTGCCGACGACCGCCAACTATATCGTGGTCTCGTCCCTCATGGCCTCGGTGGTCGTGTCGCTCGGCGCGCAGGAAGGGCTCATTGTGCCCCTGATAGCGGCGCATCTCTTCGTCTTCTATTTCGGCATCATGGCCGACGTGACCCCGCCGGTGGGGCTGGCGAGTTTCGCCGCCGCCGCCGTGTCCGGGGGCGACCCGATCAAGACCGGCTTCACCGCCTTCTTCTACAGCCTGCGCACCGTGGCGCTGCCCTTCCTGTTCATCTTCAATCCGACGCTCATCCTTTATGGCGTCGACTTGGGCACCTGGGCGGGCTTCGGGCAGGCGGCGTTCATCTTCGTCATCGCCACCTTCGCCATGCTGCTCTTTGCCGCCGCGACGCAGGGCTATTTCCTCGCCAAGAGCTACATCCATGAAAGCGCCGCGCTTCTGTTGGTGGCCTTCACCCTCTTCGTGCCGAATGTCTGGCTCGACATGGTGCAGCCGCCGTTCCGCGACGTGCCGCCAGCCGAGTTCGAAGCTGCCGTTGAAGCCGCCCATGACGGATCGTCCCTGCGCCTGCTGATCGAGGGGCCGGACTTCAACACCGGCGACATGACCTCCACCACGCTCGTCATGCAGATCGAGGGCGAGGGCAGCGCGGCAGAGCGCATTGACGCCAGCGGCCTGCTGCTTTTCCCCGATGGCGATGTGGTGCGGCTTGATGAACCGATGTTCGGCTCTGATACCGCCGAGACTCTGGCCAATTTCGACTTCTACGCCGACGAACCCGTGCGCCTCGCCTCGGTTCAGACAGCTGCCGACCGCCTGCCCGAACAGATCTTCTACATTCCGGCCCTGCTGCTGCTCGGATTGGTGATCCTGCTGCAACGCCGCCGCCAAACCAAACCGGCCTTCTGAGGACCAGACCCATGTTCACATCCATCCTCCTGCCCATCGACCTGTCCGACGAGGCCACCTGGGCCAAGGCCCTGCCCGCCGCCGTGAAACTGGCGCAATATGAGGGCGCGGTGCTCCATATCGCCACCGTCGTCCCTGATTTCGGCATGTCCGTGGTCGGCAGCTATTTTCCCGAAGGGTTCGAAGAAAAGGCAATGCACGAGGTTGGTGAGCAGCTGACCGGTTTCGTCAACGCTCACGTTCCCGACGAAATAGAAGTGCACCCCCATGTCCTGCATGGCCGCGTCTATGACCAGATCATCGAGGCCGCCAATCGCGTCGGTGCCGATGTGATCGTCATGGGGTCTCACCGGCCCGAGCTGAAAGACTACCTGCTTGGCCCCAACGCCGCCCGCGTCGTGCGCCATGCCACCCAATCCGTTTTCGTCGTCCGCGGAGAATAGACCGATGACATCCCATATGTTCGGGCGTGGCCCCGGACCCCTTCCCACGGCTGTGCGCGGCGAAGGCTGCTATATCTATGACTCAGAAGGCCGCGCCTATCTCGACGGTTCGGGCGGCGCGGCGGTGTCCTGCCTTGGCCACTCGGACGCCGACATACGCGCCGCCATCCACGCGCAATTGGACAAGATTGCCTTCGCCCATACCGGTTTTTTCACCTCGGACCCCGCCGAGGCACTCGCCGACCTGCTGATCGCGAATGCGCCGGACGGTATCGACAAGGTCTACCTTCTCTCCGGCGGGTCAGAGGCGGTGGAGGCCGCGATCAAGCTCGCCCGGCAATACCACCTCGAAACCGGCCAGCCGCAGCGCCACAAGCTCATCGCCCGCAGGCAGAGCTACCACGGCAACACGCTCGGTGCGTTGGCCGCCGGGGGCAATGCCTGGCGGCGCGAGAAATACGCGCCCCTGCTGGTGGAAACCCACCATATCATGCCCTGTTTCGAATACCGCGAGCGGCAGGAAGGTGAGAGCGAATGGGATTTCGGCCAGCGTGCCGCCAATGCGCTGGAGGAAGAAATTCTGCGGCAGGGACCGGAAACCGTCATGGGCTTCATCGCGGAACCCGTGGTGGGCGCCACCGCAGGCGCTGTTCCGGCGGTTGAGGGCTATTTCAAGCGCATTCGGCAGATCTGCGACCAATATGGCGTGCTGCTGATCCTCGACGAGGTCATGTGCGGCATGGGTCGCACAGGGCATCTGTTCGCCTGCGAGGCCGACGGGATCTCCCCCGACATCGTCACCATCGCCAAGGGCCTCGGCGCGGGTTACGCCCCGATCGGCGCGATGCTGGCTTCGTCCAAGATTTATCAGGCCATCGAACAGGGCTCCGGCAGCTTCCAGCACGGCCATACCTATCACGGCCACCCCCTCGCCGCTGCCGCCGGTCACGCGGTGGTCAGCGCCATTGTGAACCGGGGCCTCTGCGACCGGGTGAAAGCACAAGGGGAAGTGTTGCAGGCTGCCCTGCACGAGACCTTCGGCCAGCACGCCCATGTGGGCGACCTGCGCGGGCGCGGACTGTTTCGGGGGGTGGAACTGGTCGAGGACCGTACCACGAAACGCCCCTTCGATCCGGCCAGAAAGCTTCACCTGAAGGTCAAGAAGGCGGCCATGGCCGAGGGCCTGATCTGCTACCCCGCAGGCGGCACCGTGAACGGGCGCGAGGGCGATCACATCCTGCTCGCGCCGCCCTTCATCATTTCCGATGACCAGATCGGCGAGTTGGTGGGCAAGCTTTCCCGCGCCGTAGAGACCGCGCTCAACCAATGACCCGCCTCACATCGCTGCCGCACATCATGCTGGCCCCCAACGGGGCCCGCAAGACAAAGGCCGACCACCCCGCTTTGCCATTGACCATCGCCGAGACGGTCGCCACCGCCCGCGCCGCCCATGCCGAAGGCGCAGGCGCGCTCCACGCCCATGTGCGCGACGCGTCAGGGGGGCACAGCCTCGACGCGGGCCTCTACCGGGAACTCATTGCCGAAATGGCCCGCGCGGTGCCGGACATGCCTGTGCAAATCACGACCGAGGCCGCAGGCCGCTACAGCCCCGCCGACCAGCGCGCCGTGGTCCGTGCGGTGCGCCCCGAAGGCGTCTCGGTTGCGCTTGGCGAAATGTGGCCTGACTCCGGTCACGACCCGGACGCCAGCGGTTTCTATCACTGGGCAGCAGAGGCCGGCATCCCGGTGCAGCATATCCTCTATAGCCCCGCCGACGTGACATGTCTGTCACAGCGCGTGGCAGCGGGCGCAATCCCCACGCCCCTGCAGCTCCTCTTTGTGCTCGGTCGCTACCAACCACCGAAGCCCGCCATCCCGAACATGCTGACCGGGTTCCTGCGCGCCGCCCGAACGCTGCCGGGTAACCCCGATTGGGCCGCCTGCGCCTTCGGGCCGCAGGAAACCGATTGCCTTCTCACCGCGATCACGGCGGGCGGCAAGGCCCGCATCGGGTTCGAGAACAACCTCATAGGCCCCGACGGCACTCGCGCGCCGGATAATGCCACAAGGGTGGCGGATCTGGTCCGCAGGCTGCAGGTCTCACGTCAGCTCTCCAACCGAAACCACGCCCCTCCCGAAGCATCGTCGCCGATCCGAACCGCCTTCACCACCGATTAACCTTAACGCGCCCCGCTTTTTCATCTTGGCCACAAATACCTCCGCCGGAGGCATCCTGTACCATCCACCAGTTCAACCGTCAGAGATGGCAGACCAACCCCGATCCCCTCCGATCCGTGGCGCCCATCTCTCATCCCGCGCGCGGGAAGGGCCTTCGAAGGCCCTTGCGAAGAGGTTTCGAAACCTCTTCCCCCCGCGAGCGGCAAGGTCTTGCGATCGGTCCGGCCCCGCCTCGAAAATCCGGGTTTTGTCTGCACGAAGGGTGTAC
>NZ_MNBL01000034.1 GCF_001879695.1 Nioella sediminis | reverse complement strand
ACCTCCGCCGGAGGCATCCTGTACCATCCACCAGTTCAACCGTCAGAGATGGCAGACCAACCCCGATCCCCTCCGATCCGTGGCGCCCATCTCTCATCCCGCGCGCGGGAAGGGCCTTCGAAGGCCCTTGCGAAGAGGTTTCGAAACCTCTTCCCCCCGCGAGCGGCAAGGTCTTGCGATCGGTCCGGCCCCGCCTCGAAAATCCGGGTTTTGTCTGCACGAAGGGTGTACGGGGGTGTACAGGGGGTGCACGCGTGGCACCTCCTTGATTTCGCCTCAGAACGCCTGATCCTTCACCGCCTCCATCGACACATGGGTCGAGGTATGGCCGACAAAGGGCAGGGTGGAAATCACCTCTCCCAAAACCCGCCGATAGTCACGGATATCGCGCGTGCGCACCTTCAGAAGATAGTCGAAGGCACCTGCGATCATATGCGCCTGCTCGATCTCCGGCACTTTCAGCGCGGCGGCATTGAACGCCTTCAGCGCATCCTCCGTCGTATCCGTCAACCGCACCTCCACGAAGGCCACATGCTCCTGCCCCAGCTTCGCCGGATCCACCACCGCCCGAAATCCGCGGATCACCCCATCCTTGCGCAAGCGATTCACCCGCATCTGACACGGTGTCTTGGACAGCCCGATTTTCTGGGCGATCTCGGTGACCGGCATGCGCCCGTCGCTCAGCAGCAGGGAAACGATCTTTCTGTCGAAGCGGTCAAGTTGACTTTCCATGTGCCCTCTTGCGATTTTTCGGCCTCAAATTGCCACCGCAATAGGGCGATCTGTCGGAATATTCAACAAGGAAAGGCAACCTGACTTTCACGAAGATGCTAGATTTGGCCATCCCTTCACCTTGAGGTTCGCCATGTCTCCCCTTGCCGATCTGCGTCAGGCCATCCGTGCCGACCACCTGGCCGATGAGGCCCTGCTTATCGACCGACTGACCCGCGCCCATGCGCCCGACAAAGCCGCCCGCACCCGCATGGCGGCCTCTGCGGCCGAGCTTGTCAATGCCATCCGTAATGACAGCAAACCGGGCCTGATGGAGGTGTTCCTGGCCGAATACGGGTTGTCGACCGAAGAAGGCGTCGCGCTCATGTGTCTTGCAGAGGCGCTGCTCAGGGTGCCCGATGCCGAGACCATGGATGCACTGATCGAAGACAAGATCGCACCGTCGGAATGGGGCAAGCATCTGGGACGCTCCACCTCCTCGCTGGTCAACGCATCGACCTGGGGGCTGATGCTGACAGGCAAGGTGTTGAAAGAAAACGCGGAACCCGGCCTGACCGCAACCCTGCGCGGGGCCGTGAAGCGCCTGGGAGAGCCGGTGATCCGTGTCGCAGTGGGGCGCGCGATGAAAGAGATGGGCCAGCAATTCGTGTTGGGCGAGACCATCGGCGAGGCCGTCAAGCGTGGCAAGACCCGCACCGCGCAGGGCTTCACCTATTCCTATGACATGCTGGGTGAGGCCGCGATGACGGCCCATGACGCAGACCATTTCTTTGCCGCTTACAAAGGCGCGATTGCCAAGCTGGCGACCGAAGCCCGACATGACGACATCCGCGCCAATCCCGGCATCTCGATCAAGCTGTCGGCGCTGCATCCGCGCTATGAGGAAACCAAGTCGGATCGGGTCATGACCGAATTGGTCCCCCGTGTGCTGGAGCTTGCGCAGGACGCCAAATCCGCCGGTATGGGCCTCAATATCGACGCGGAAGAGGCGGATCGTCTCGACATCTCGCTCGACGTGATCGAGGCCGTGCTGCGCGACGACAGCCTTGCCGGTTGGGACGGGTTCGGCGTGGTAGTGCAGGCCTATGGCAAGCGCGCGCCGGGTGTGATCGACTGGCTCAATGCGCTGGCGACAGAGCTTGATCGCAAGATCATGGTGCGTCTCGTGAAAGGCGCCTATTGGGACACCGAGATCAAGCGCGCGCAGGTTGAGGGGCTGGCGGGTTTCCCCGTCTATACCCGCAAACCGGCGACCGATGTGGCGTATCTGTGCTGCGCTCGGAAACTGCTTGGCTATTCCGACCGCATCTATGCGCAGTTCGCCACCCACAACGCCCATTCGGCGGCGGCGATCCTCGATATGGCCGAGGATTTCGACGCGTTTGAGTTCCAGCGCCTGCACGGCATGGGCGAGGCGCTGCATGACATCCTGCACAAACGCAACGCCACCCGCTGCCGCATTTATGCGCCGGTCGGTGCGCATCGTGACTTGCTGGCCTATCTGGTGCGGCGGCTTCTGGAAAACGGGGCGAACAGCAGTTTCGTGAACCAGATCGTGGATGAAGACGTGCCTGCAGAGGTGGTCGGCGCTGACCCGTTCGAGCAACTGGCAGAGGCCGCGAAAACCCCTGCGCCGGGCGTCATCGCGCCGCCGCAGCTGTTCGGAGAGCGGCACAATTCCAAAGGGTTCGACCTGCATTCCCGCGATGATCTAGCGGCAATCGAGGCCGCCCGCGCGCCCTTCGCAGATCGTCAGTGGCAGGCGGAGCCGATGTTGGCCGGGCCGGTGCAGGGCGAGGCTGCCGAAGACGTGGTGAACCCCGCCAGGCCGGGCGATATCGTCGGTCGCGTGTCCGAGGCGACGGAGGCGGATGTGGAAACAGCGCTCAACGCCGCCCGCATCTGGGATGCACCAGCAGAGGCGCGCCGGGCCGCGTTGCTCAAGGCCGCCGATCTTTATGAGGACCATTTCGGAGAGATCTTCGCCGTCCTGTCAAGAGAGGCCGGAAAGACCCTGATGGACGGCGTGGCCGAGTTGCGCGAGGCGGTGGATTTCCTGCGCTACTATGCGGATCAGGCCACGGAAGACGCCCCGCGCGGCATCTTCACCTGTGTCTCGCCATGGAACTTCCCGCTGGCTATTTTCACAGGCCAGATCGCGGCGGCGCTGGCGGCGGGCAATGCGGTGCTGGCGAAACCGGCGGAGACCACCACGCTGATGGCCAGCATCGGCGTGCGGTTGATGCATGAGGCTGGCGTGCCCGTTCATGCGCTGCAACTCTTGCCGGGCAAGGGCAGCCGGATCGGCGGGTTGCTGACGGGCGACAGCCGCGTGGCGGGGGTGTGCTTCACCGGCTCCACCGCCACCGCGCAGCGCATCAACCGGGCGATGGCGGGCAAGGTCGCGCCGCATGCGCCACTGATCGCGGAAACCGGAGGTCTGAACGCGATGATCGTGGATTCCACGGCGCTGCCGGAACAGGCGGTGCGCGATATCGTGGCGTCCAGCTTCCAGTCGGCGGGCCAGCGCTGTTCCGCGCTGCGTTGTCTTTACGTCCAGCAGGATATCGCGCCGTCGTTCCTGAAGATGCTGAAAGGCGCGATGGATGAGCTGGCCGTGGCCGACCCGTGGGACCCGGCCACCGATCTGGGGCCGATCATCTCGGTCCCGGCCCGCGACGATATCGCGGCCTATGTCGCCAAGGCCCGCGCCGAGGGTCGGGTGCTGCACGAGACTGGGGCACCGGAGGAGGGCAGTTTCCTTGCCCCGGTTGCGATCAAGGTGACCGGCATCGGAGAGATGGAGAAAGAGGTCTTCGGTCCGGTGCTGCATGTGGCCACGTTCAAATCGCACGAGATTGACAAGGTGATAGCCGACGTGAATGCCAAGGGGTTCGGCCTGACCTTCGGGCTGCACACGCGGATCGACGACCGCGTGCAGCACATCACAGAGGCCGTGAAGGCGGGCAATATCTACGTCAACCGCAACCAGATCGGCGCGATTGTGGGCAGCCAGCCCTTCGGGGGCGAGGGGCTGTCGGGCACCGGACCAAAGGCGGGCGGGCCGGCCTATGTGGCCCGGTTCCGTGCGGTCAGCACGCCCACGGCGCCTGCGCGGGGCGGCAAGGGTGCGGACCCCGTTCAGGTACAGGCGGCGCTGGACAGGGCGGTGACAGACACGCTGAAGCGGCGCGGCACAGAGAGCCTGCCCGGCCCCACGGGTGAATCGAACCGCCTGTCTATCTTCCCGCGCGGCACGGTCCTGTGCCTTGGCCCGACCGAGGAAGCGGCGGCCGAACAGGTGCGCATCGCGGAATGGGCGGGCTGCAAGGCCGTTGCCGTGGCTCCCGGTGCTGAAATCGACGGGGTGTTGCAGGCCGAGGCGATGACCGATCTGTCCGGCTTTGCCGTCGTCGCCTATGACGGGCCGGAGGACCCCGCTCGCGCGATCCGAACCGCTCTGGCGGCGCGCGAGGGGCGGCTTATCCCGCTTGCCTCCCGCGCGGATCTGGCGGCGATGTGTCGGCTGGAACGTCACGTCTGCATCGACACCACGGCGGCGGGCGGCAACGCCTCGCTTCTTGCGGCGGCAAGCTGACAGGTGGGGCCTTAGCGGCCCCGCCACACCATCACCGATTTCACCGCCTCGGGGACAAGGACCAGCGGCAGGGCCAGAAGGCCGATCATCTGCCAGTGCGCGACCCCGAGCGGCACGGTGCCAAGCAGCAGTTGCAGGGGCGGCCAGTAAACGGCGGCGACCTGCGCGGCCAGCATCGCCACAAGCGCCAGCAGCAGCAGCGGGTTGGAGGCCAGCCCGATCTTCCAGCAGGGTTGCCGGAAGGACCGGAAGGCGAAGACGCTCATCTTTTCGAAAACCACGATGGCGGTGAAGGCGGCGGTGCGGGCGATGTCCTCGCCCTGCGGCAGGAACGTGTAGAAAATCCACAGGCCCGCAGTGCCCGCATAGGCCCCGAAAGCAAGGATCATCGCCAGACCCGCTGGCCCGAGGATGCCTGCTTTCATCGGACGAGGCGGGTCCTCCATCTGGTCCTTGGTGGCCTTTTCCAGCCCGAGCGCAACGGCGGTCACCCCGTCGGTGATGAGGTTCATCCACAGAATCTGGGTGGCCAACAGGATGAGAGGGCCGCCGAGGTAGAGGTTGGCGAGGATCGCCACGACCTCGCCCGCGTTGGACGACAACAGGTAGCGCACGAAGCGCTGGACGTTCTCGAACTGGCGGCGGCCTTCGCGGACGACCCGGACGATGGTGGCGAAATTGTCGTCGAGCAGCACCAGATCGGCGGCGTCCTTGGCCACGTCGGTGCCGCGAATGCCCATGGCGACGCCGATATCGGCGCGCTTCAGGGCGGGCGCGTCGTTGACCCCGTCGCCGGTCATGGCCACGATCTGGCCTTCGGATTGCAACGCCTCGACCAGCCGCATCTTGTGGGCTGGGGCGGTGCGGGCGAAGACCACGTCCTGCGCCAGCAAGGCGCGCAGTTCGTCATTTCTCGCTGCGTCAACCCGATCGCCCGTCACCACCTGATCAACCGGCAAGCCGACCTGCCGCGCGATGGCCTGCGCCGTGACCGGGCTGTCGCCGGTGATTATGATTACGCGGATACCGGCCGACCGGCAGGCGGCGACGGCGGCGGGCACTTCGGGCCGGGGCGGGTCGATCAGGCCCACGAGGCCTAGGAACGTGAGGTCGTTCTCCACCGCGTCCTTGCCCGCGACAGGGGCCGAGGCCAGCGCGATGACCCGCAGCCCCTCGCTTGCCATATCCGCATAGGCGGTTTCGATTGCCTGCCGGACAGGTCCTGTCACGGGTGTCGGGCCCTCTGGCCCCGCCAGATGGGAACAGACGTCGAGGATCGACTCGGGCGCGCCCTTGGCGTAGAGCACCGGGTCGCCATTGCAGGTGGACACGACGCTCATCCGCTTGCGCTCGGACGAAAACGCCTGTTCCGACAACACGCAGGCCGGGTCGGGCAGGGGCGCCCACCCCTTGTAGGCCAGCGTCATCAATGCGCCTTCGGTGGGCTCGCCCACCATCTGCCACTCACCGGCCTTCTGCTGCAGGCTGGCGTGGTTGCAGATCATCGCGCAGTCCAGAAGCTCGGACAGAACCGGGTCATCGCCATGGCGCAGCGCGCCGTCAGGCCCCCCGATATGGCCGGACGGGTCATAGCCGGTGCCGGTTACGGTCATCACACGGTCCCCGGGCAGCCAGACCCGCGCCGCTGTCATCTTGTTTTCCGTCAGCGTCCCGGTCTTGTCGGTGCAGATGACGGATGCCGCGCCGAGCGTCTCGACCGCCTGCAATCGCCGGGCCAATGCGTGGTGGCGGACCATGGCCGCAGCGCCTAGCGCCAGCGTGATCGTCACGACGGCGGGCAGGCCCTCTGGCACTATGGCCACGGCCAGCGACAGGCCGGTCATGAACATATCCAGCAGGTCCTGACCGACGATCAGCCCCGCCGCCACCACCGCCCCGCCAAGTGCGATCGCGGCAAAACCCATCTGCCGGGCCAGAACGCCCAGTTGCCGGGTCAGGTGGGTCTGCTTTTCGCCAACCGATCCCGTCAGTTCCGCAATCTGGCCGAACTGGGTGCGGCTGCCGGTTGCGGTCACGATCCCCTCGGCCCGTCCTGCCACGACCGAGGTGCCCATGTGGACCGTCGCATCCTCGCCCGATTTGTCGACGGGCAGGGATTCCCCGGTCAGCACGCTTTCATCAACCTTGAGCTGCAACGCGATGTGCAGCGCGATATCGGCAGGCACCCGGTCGCCCGCCTCCATCACCACCAGATCGCCGGGCACGATGGCCGAGGTCTCGATCATCTGCTGCTGACCGTCGCGCACCACCCGTGCCTTTGGGTCGAGCATCCGGCGCAACGCGGCAAGCGCGGTTTCGGCCCGCCATTCCTGAACGAAACCAAGGATACCGTTCAGCAGAACGACAAGACCGATGGCCAGCGCATCCACCACCTCACCAAGGGCGGCGGCAACACCCATGGCCGCGATCAGCACCAGCACCAGAAACCCCGTGAACTGACGCGCGAGGATGCGCAGAGGCGAAATCGCCTGCGCCTCGGCCAGCCGGTTGGGGCCGTGTTCCGCTAGGCGGCGGGCGGCTTCGGAACTGGTCAGGCCGGTGGGGGCGGGCTGGATCATGGCGGGTGGTCCTTTGCGGTCGGTGGCAGGGTAGGGTGTCCTGCAAAGGGGCACCTTGACGGATATCAAGCCGAGCCGGGCTTGCCCCCGCCGCGATATCCCGCGATGAAGGGGAAAAGGCGCGCTGGCGCCGCATCAGGAGGGATGAGACATGGCGAAAGTGGCGTTTCTGGGTCTGGGTGTGATGGGCTACCCGATGGCGGGGCATCTGCAGGCGGCGGGGCATGACGTGACGGTCTACAACCGCACCACCGCGAAGGCAGAAAAATGGGCGGCGCAGCATGGTGGCGCGCATGGCGCGACCCCGCGCGAAGCCGTGGCCGGTTGCGATTTCGTAATGGCCTGCGTCGGCAATGACGACGATCTGAGGTCTGTCGTGTTGGGCGAGGACGGGGCGTTCGCGGGTATGAAAGAGGGCGCGATCTTCGTCGATCACACCACGGTGTCGGCCATCGTGACGCGCGAGCTGGCAGAGGTGGGTACCGAAAAGGGCATCGCCTGGGTCGATGCGCCGGTCTCGGGCGGGCAGGCGGGGGCCGAGAACGGCCAACTCGCCATCATGTGCGGCGGCGATGATGCGCCTTATGCGGCAGCGGTTCCGGTGATGGACGCCTATGCCAAGGCGATCGAGCATTTCGGGCCTGTTGGGTCCGGCCAGATCACCAAGATGGTCAATCAGGTCTGTATCGTGGGCGCGGTGCAGAGCATCTCCGAGGGGCTGTACTTTGCCATGAAGGCGGGTCTCGACGCCAAGAAGGTGGCCAATCTGGTTTCCCAGGGCGCGGGTGGGTCATGGCAGCTGGCCAATCGCGCCGAAACGATGGTGGATAATCATTTCGAGCATGGATTCGCCGTCGACTGGATGCGCAAGGATCTGGGCATCGCGCTGGAACAGGGCAAGGAGATGGGCCTCTCGCTGCCGGTCACGGCGCTTGTCGACCAGTTCTATGCCGAGGTGCAGCAGCTTGG
Source organism: Nioella sediminis (assembly GCF_001879695.1). Taxonomy (GTDB): domain Bacteria; phylum Pseudomonadota; class Alphaproteobacteria; order Rhodobacterales; family Rhodobacteraceae; genus Nioella; species Nioella sediminis. Next base: position 18,259 of record NZ_MNBL01000034.1, on the reverse strand, counting down.
CGGTGGCCGTTGGGACACCTCCAGCCTGATCCAGCGGTTCCGCAAGATGAACGGCGAAGAGATCTGAGGCCACGGGCAGGGGGCAAGGCAGCGTGAGCGTCAATCTGGGCGATCTGTGGGATGGGACGTGGTGCGGTTTCGATGCCGTGATCGACGTGCGCGCGCCCGCCGAGTTCGCCGAGGACCACCTGCCCGGCGCGGTCTCGCTTCCGGTTCTGTCGGATGAGGAACGCGCCCGTGTCGGCACGATTTACAAGCAGGTCAGCCCGTTTGATGCCCGCAAGATCGGCGCGGCGCTCGTGGCCCGCAATGCGGCGGCGCATATCGAAACGCAGCTGATGGACAAGCCCGGCGGCTGGCAGCCGCTGGTCTATTGCTGGCGTGGCGGGCAGCGGTCCAATTCCTTCGCCACCATCCTGCGCCAGATCGGTTGGCGGGTAGAAGTGCTGGAGGGCGGCTATCGCAGCTACCGAAGGGCGGTGGTTGATGCGCTTTATCACAAGAGGTTGCCCTTCCGGCTGATCCGACTCGACGGCAATACCGGCACCGCGAAGACCGCGCTTCTGCCGCTGCTTGAGGCGCGGGGGTTGCAGGTCGTGGACCTTGAGGGGCTGGCTGGACACCGGGGATCCATCCTTGGCTCGGTCGCCGGGGGCCAGCCGTCGCAGAAAGCATTCGAGTCTGGCCTGATCACTGCGCTTCAGGGTCTCGATCCGGCCCGGCCCGTTGTGGTGGAAGCAGAGTCGGCCCGCATCGGCGCGCTGCGCCTGCCGCCCGCCTTGTGGCATGCCATGATCCGCGCCCCGAGGGTCGAGATCGAGGCCCCCGTGCCGGCCCGCTCGGCCTATCTGGCGCGCGCCTATGCGGACCTGCTGGCCGATCCTGCCGAATTAACACGCCTGCTGGAGGGCCTGCGCGCCCTTGTCGGGGCGGAGCGTGTGGAAGAGTGGGGGACGATGGTCGCGGCGCAGGACTGGCATGCGCTTGCAGAAGGCTTGGTCCTCCACCACTACGATCCTGCCTATTCCCGCGCCCGCAAGCGTGACGATGCGCCAACCGCCGCTGTGGTCGAGGCCACAGAGCTGACCGAGGACGCCTTGCCGGATCTGGCCGACCGGCTGGCGCGGGTGTTAGGTGATATCGATCCGGGATGACCCCTCGGTGATCTCTCCGATCTCGACAGCCGGAACCCCGATATCCTGCAAGGCGCGCAAAACCTCATCAGCCCTGTCCGCCGGAACCGCTGCCAGCAATCCACCCGAGGTTTGCGGATCGAAAAGGATCGGGTCGGCAAGACCGTTCAGTGCCCCCAGAACCGCCGCTTCATTCGCCCCGTGAATGGTTGACCGCAGGCCCTTGGCCAGCAGGTCGTTCGCGCCGGGCAGAATCGGGACGCTGGCCTGATCCAGCCGGGCCGCGACGCCTGACGCCTCGCAGATGTTCCACAGATGCCCGGCAAGTCCGAACCCGGTCACATCGGTCATTGCGGTCGCATGCGGGGCGAGGATACGGGCCGCCGGGCCGGAGCTTGTGGCCATCTGTGCCCAAGCCCCCGCCACGACATGCCCCGGTGCTTCAAGCTGCATCTCCGCCGCCAGAATGACGCCGGTTCCAAGGGGTTTCGTCAGCAACAGCCGATCGCCTGGCCGCGCCCCCGCCAGCGTGATCGCAGGCCCGTCCAGCAGCCCCGTTACCGTGAACCCGATGGTCAGCTCATCGCCCATGGAGCTGTGGCCGCCGACGATCTCGGCCCCCTCTGCGGCAAACACGTGCGCAGCCTCGGCCATGATCTCCGCCATCCAGCGGCTTTGCAGTTCGGGCGACAGGCGCGGCAGGATCAGCGTCGCCAGCGCCGACTGCGGCTGTGCCCCCATGGCCCAACAATCCCCAAGCGCGTGAATGGCGGCAATCCGCGCTTGCAGGGCATGGTCGGTTGTGAAGCCGCGCAGATGGTCGGTGGTCAGGATCTGCCGCGCCGAGCCGATTTGCAGAACGGCGGCGTCATCTCCGGGGTCCGACAGCACATCGGGCCGGGTCCGGGCAGGCAGAGAGGCGAGCGCCGATTTCAGACTACCCGGCCCCAGCTTGGCCCCGCACCCCCCGCACATGGGTTTGTCGCCAAGCGTCTCCCGGACGCCTTTTGCCAACTCTCGGGGCAGGCGCGGCGAGGCCATTGGCGACAGGTCGCGGAACTTGTCCATGAACCCCTGGTCGATCCGGTCCTTCCAGCGCCACAAAACGGACCCTGCCCCGACGACCCCACCCTTTTCGGCCAAGGCCCGTTTGCTGCCCAGGGAAATCAGCTTGAGGTAATCGCGCTGTGGCCGGAAGGGCAGCAGGTCATCTTCTCGCCCCATGGCCAGAGCCCGCAAATTGCGCAGAAGGACAGGGGCGGCGCGCACGGCATAAACACCGGCCTTGGGGCGCGGATCGAAAGCCAGATCGGCGCAATCCCCGGCGGCGAAAACCTCTGGATGAGACACCGAGCGCAAGTGCCGATCGACGGTGATATACCCCTCCCGCAGGGTCAGATCGGTATCGGCTAGCCAGCCATGAGGGCGGGCCCCGGCAACGCCAAGGGCAAACGCAGAGGGCAAGACGCCGCCCGATGCAAGGGAGACACCTGCCGGGGAAATCCCGGCAATCGTCTCTCTCGGCATGAGTTGAACGTCGGCCTTGGCAAGCTCTGCCAGCAATCGCGCGCGGGCCTTCGGGTGTATGCCGTCGAGAATGTCTCCCTTGTCGATCAGGGTCACTTCCGCAGCACCGGTTTCGGTTCTCAGCCGGAACGCCGCCGCAAGCGCCAGTTCCGTTCCGGCCACACCAGCCCCGATCACCGTCACCGGCCCGCCGCCAGCCTCGACAAACCGGGCCCAGGCATCCGCGAAACGATCAAGCGGTTTCGCGGCGATCCCATGGGAGTCAAACCCGCGGATCTCGGGCATCCGGCTGTGAATGCCGATATCGACGGACAGAAGATCATAGCTGAAAGGGGCCCGATCCGGGACCGTCACCCGCCGCGCCACGGGATCGATCCCGGTGGCTTCCCCGATCACCAGCCGCGCGCCCGCGAACCGGGCCAGTCTGACCAGATCAATATCAAGCGCCGAGCGTGCGTAATGCCCCGCAACATGACCGGGCAACATGCCGGAATAGGGTGCCGTCGATCCGGGGTTGACCACCGTCAGCCGGACACCCGGCAAAGGGCGCATCCCCCAGGCCTTCAGCACCAGCGCATGGGTATGGCCGCCACCCACAAGTACGATATCCGTTACGATTGGCAGGGCCGGTCCCATCTGTTCCCTCATCTCGTGGCAGACCCGCCATAGCGCGTCTCAGGCCCCAGTGGCACCCCGTGCATGGTCGCGACAAGGTAAATACTTCGTCACACCACTCCCATTCACCTTAACGCGCGCCCCCCTTTCATCTTGGTAACAAATACCTCGGGGGAGTCGCCTGAAAGGCGACGGGGGCAGCGCCCCCATGCCCGCTATCCACCCGTGAAAACCGGTTCCGGGTAGCGCACATGATTCAGATAGAGCCCCTCTGGCGGGCTGACCGGTCCGCAGGCCGCCCGATCCCTCGCCTCAAGGGCCGTCTTCACATCCTCAGGCGACCATGACCCGGCCCCGACCCGTTCCAATGTGCCAACGATCGACCTGACCTGGTTGTGCAAGAAAGACCGCGCGCGCAGGTGAAACCGGAACTCGGTCCCATAGGGGTAGTCAACCTGCTCGATCCTGATCTCGTCGAGCGTCTTGACCGGACTTGCCGCCTGGCAGATCGTGGCGCGAAAGGTGGTAAAGTCATGCAGCCCGATCAGATGCCTGGCCCCTTCTCGCATCGCCTCGATATCCAGCTTGTTCTTGACATGCCAGACTTTGCCCGCGTCATGGGTCAGTGGGGCGCGCCGGGCGATCAGGCGAAACACATATTGCCGTTCCAGCGCCGAAAACCGCGCATGCCAATCGTCTGCGACACGGGCTGCGGCCACGACAGCAACCGGGCGCGGTTTCAGGTGATAGTTCACGGCCTCGGTCAGGCGAAACAGGTCCCAGTCACGGGCAAGATCGCAATGGGCCACCTGGCCGAGCGCATGCACGCCCGCATCGGTACGACCCGCGGTTGCGATCGAGGGCACGTCCCGTTCCAGACGCGACAGGGCTTCTTCAATCGCTCCCTGAACCGAGGGCCGGTCGGGTTGGCGCTGCCAGCCTGAAAAGGGGCGACCGTCATATTCTATCAAAAGCGCAAAGCGGGGCATGGGCTTCCGCTACCGCAAAGCGGGTGAAAGGGCAATCGGCCCTGTAAACCGCCACCACGAATGCCTATTCTCTGACCCATTGGGTTTCGCAAAGGACAGATCGTTTGGTCATCGGTGCCATATCCGACACTCTGGGCCGCGGCGTGGAAAGCGTCGGCTCCGCCATTTCCGAGACGTTTTTCGAACCGGTGATCCGTTTGGGGGTCACCGGGTTGTCGCGCGCGGGCAAAACGGTGTTCATCACATCGCTTGTGGCCAATCTGCTGGACCGTGGGCGGATGCCAGGGCTTCAGGCTGCTGGCTCCGGCCGTATTCAGGCGGCGTTCCTGCAACCGCAGCCCGATGATACGGTGCCACGCTTTGACTATGAAACGCATTTGGCGGCCCTGACCGGGCGCAATCCGCACTGGCCCGAGTCGACCCGTGCGGTTTCGGAACTGCGCCTGTCCTTGCGCGTCCAGCCTTCGGGCCTTCTCTCGGGTCTCTCCGGCCCGCGCACGGTTCATATCGACATCGTGGACTATCCGGGCGAATGGCTTCTGGATCTGTCGCTGTTGGACCAAAGCTACGACCAGTGGAGCGCGGACACATTGGCGCGCGCTGAGACGCGGGACGCTGCCAAGACGTTTCTGGAGCTTGCCACAGGCACTGACGGAACCGCCAAGCTGGAGGAAACCACCGCACAGGGCCTCGCGCGCAGCTTCACCGCCTATCTGAACGAGGCCCGCGAGGCGGGATTCTCCGATTGCACACCGGGCCGATTCCTATTGCCCGGTGAATTGGAGGGCAGCCCCGTTCTGACCTTCGCACCGCTGCCTGCGCGCGAGGCCCCGCGCGGCAGTCTACGCCGGGAGATGGCGCGAAGGTTTGAGGCCTACAAGGCGCAGGTCGTCAAACCCTTCTTCCGCAACCACTTCGCCCGGATCGACCGGCAGGTGGTGCTGGTCGACGCGCTTGGCGCGATCCATTCCGGCCCGCAGGCAGTCGAGGATCTGCGCCGCGCCATGGCAGGCATTCTGGGGGCGTTTCGACCGGGACGAAACTCCTTCCTGTCGGCGATCATGGGCAAGCGGGTGGAAAAGATCCTCTTCGCCGCCACCAAGGCCGACCACCTGCATCACAAGCAGCATCCGCGCCTGACGGCGATCATGGAGGCGCTGTTGCGCGACGCCCGTGACCGGGCCGATTTCGCGGGGGCCAAGACACAGGCCATGGCGATTGCGGCCCTTCGCGCCACGGTGGAAGAAACACGCACCTATGACGGCAAGGAGCTGGATCTTGTGCGGGGCACCCTGCTGGACAGTGGCAAACAGGCGGCCTTCCATCCCGGTGAACTGCCCGAAGATCCGGGCCACCTGCTGGCCCCTGCAAGAAAGGGTGAAACCGCCTGGCTCGATGCCGATTACTCGGTCATGCGCTTCGCGCCCGCCGAACTGACGCTGAAACCCGGTGAAGGCCCGCCACATATCCGGCTGGACCGCGCCGCCGAATTCCTGTTGGGGGACAAGCTGGCATGAGCGACCGCAAAGGCCCTGTCCTGATCGAGCTGGACGACACCCCAACCGAAAGCCCCGCCGCCGCGCCGCCGGTGCCCGATCTCGACTTGCCCGCACCCACGGGCCGCGCCATGCAGACCGTGGCGACGCTGGCCGCGCGCAAACCCTCGCGTCTGGCGCGCCTCTTCTGGGGGTCGCTGGCGGCGCTCCTGGGCTTTGTCATTTCGCTTGCGGCATGGAACTTCGTGACGGCTTTGCTGGCCTCGAACCCCATTCTTGGCTGGATCGCCACCGGGCTGATCGGGCTCTTCGTGCTGGCCGCGCTGTTGGTGGCCCTGCGCGAGGCGGCATCGTTCTTCAGCCTCGGGCGGCTCGACGGGTTGCAGAAAGCGGCTGAATCCGCGTTGGCGACAGGCGACCTGAAGGCTGCGCAGAAGGTTTCGGATGACCTCGTCGCGCTGTATCGGTCGCGGCCCGAGCTACGACTGGGACGAGAGGCACTGGCTGCCCGCTCTGGTGACGTCTTCGATGCGGATGCGGTCCTGCATCTGGCAGAGGATCATCTGCTCGCCCCGCTCGACGCCGCGGCGCGGGCCGAGGTCGAGGCCGCCACGCGACAGGTTGCGACGGTCACCGCGCTGGTGCCGCTGGCGCTTGCCGATGTCGTTGCCGCGCTGACCGCAAATATGCGGATGATCCGGCGCATCGCGGAAATCTACGGGGGCCGCGCGGGAACCCTTGGCGGATGGCGCCTGACGCGCACGGTGATCACCCATCTGGTCGCCACCGGAATGGTGGCCGTCGGCGATGACATGCTGGAACCCATTATCGGCAGCGGCCTTGTCGGCAAAATCTCGCGCCGCTTTGGTGAGGGCGTTGTGAACGGCGCGCTGACCGCCCGCGTGGGTGTCGCGGCGATGGAGGTCTGCCGCCCGCTGCCCTTCCGCAAATCGACCCGGCCTTCCGTCACCGGCCTTGTGCGCAGGGCATTGTCGGGGCTTTTCGGCAAAGGGGATGCCGCATGACCGGGGATCGCCCGCTTCTGGGGATCCTGTTCATGTTGGGCTTCTGCGTGCTGATCCCGTTCGGCGACGCACTGGCCAAGCTGCTTGGCGATACCGTGCCGCTGATCGTTCTGGTGCTGGTGCGCTTCGGGGCGCAGGCGCTGCTGCTGGTGCCGCTTCTCTGGCTGATGGGCGGCACCCTGCGGATGAGTCCGCGCACCTTTCGGCTGACGGCCTTTCGCTCGATCCTGCAGATCCTTGGTATCTCTTTCATGTTCCTCAGCCTGCGCTATCTGCCGCTGGCCGACGCGGTGGCGATTGCCTTCGTGATGCCCTTCATCATGCTGATCATGGGTCATTTCATTCTGGGGGAAGAGGTCGGCATCCGCCGGATCGCCGCCTGCGGGGTGGGCTTTGTCGGCACGCTGATGGTGATCCAACCTAGCTTTTCGGAGGTAGGTTGGATCGCGACGCTGCCCCTGTCGGTGGCCTTCATCTTTTCGGTCTTCATGCTGGTCACAAGACAGATCGCAAAAGAGGCCGACCCGCTGGCCTTGCAGGCCGTCGGCGGTCTGGTCGGTGTGCCGATCCTGCTGGCGCTGCTGCTGTTGCCAATCGACCTGCCGGATCTGACGCCGGGCTGGCCTTCGGGGCCGGATGCGTGGCTGCTGGTTGCCATGGGCGTTCTGGGAACCGTCGCACATCTGCTGATGACGTGGTCGCTGCGGTTTGCGCCCTCTGCCACGCTGGCCCCGATGCAGTATCTGGAAATCCCGGTGGCGACGCTTCTGGGCCTGATCTTTTTCGATGACCTGCCAGACGGGCTGGCCGCGGCGGGGATCGCCCTTACCGTGGGGGCGGGGCTCTACATCATCTGGCGAGAACGGGTCACGTCCCGCGCACAACCGGCGTAAGTGCGGGCATGGGCGGGACAAGGTCGCCGCAGACCAGCCGGGTCAGGATGCCTGGAACGGGCCATATGCGTGACATCGGCGCAAGAACGCGGTCCCGGATCACCGGCAACACCCGGCTGTCAGACTGATACTGCGGCGTGAACGAGGCGCTGAGCGCCTGGTAGGTGGCCACATGCCAGCGCCGCGCCCCGGCATAGAGGCGCAGCGCCTCTTCCCCTTCGGCCATCGCAAGGGCGCGCTGCAGGGCCAGGGCATCCAGCAAGGCCATGTTCGCCCCTTGCCCCAGTTGCGGACTGGCCCGGTGGGCCGCATCGCCGATATGAACGATCCCCTCGCCATAGGGTTTCGCCAGCGACCCATGCGTGTAGCTGGCGAAGGTGAAGGCGTCATGGCCCGTGACCCAGCCAAGGAACGGGGCGAAATCGGGCCAGAGCGCGATTGCCTGCTGTCGCCAATGGGCAAAGTCAGCGCGGGACCAATCCTCGAACCCCGAGACGGGCAGAGAGTAGAAGATGGCGGCAAGCTTCTGACCGGGCTGGTCCGGCATGGTGCCCACGGGCAGGACACCGAACATCCGGTCCGCGCGCCGATAGCATTGCGTCAGCCGATCCTGCGGCAGCGGGCTCTCCTCTGGCCATGGAACGGTGGCCCAGACCGCGCCGTAGGGCAGGGGGCGGCTGACCAGAGGCGACAGGGGCGAGCCCGCGCCGCAGGCGTCGACAATCAGGTCAAACGGGTCTGACAACCCGTCGCCGAAACGAAGCGCCTGCCCCTCGCGCCCCAGAACCCGGTGCGAGGGTATCAGCCGCGCGCCTGCATCCTGTGCTGCGTCAAGAAGCAGCGAAAACAGCGTTGCGCGATGAATGCCAAGGCCCATGCGATCCGAGGCGTTCCCGTAGCTGACAGACAGAACGACGCGATGGTTTTCCGCCTCATGCCCGAACATCGACGAGATTCGTGCCCCAAGGCGGCGCGCCTTGTCGCCCACGCCAATCCTGTCGAGCACGGACAGGCCGACAGGCTGGATCACGAGACCCGACCCCACGGGCTGCGGTGCGTCGAACTGGTCGAACACGGCGACCGAGTGCCCGTCGCGTGCCAGAAGGGCCGCTGCCGCCAACCCGCCGATTCCGGCACCTGCAATACCGATTTTCATCCGCTCCTCGCCCTCTTTGCCCCTGACCTGTGCGCCGAAACGGTGCAAGCCTGACCGGTGATGCTTGACCGATGCGGGTGTTCAGCGCAACCTGAACGGGTTTCAATCATCACTTTCAGGAGAATACCATGAGTTGGAGCAGCCTGTCGGGGGCCAGCAAAGCGGCCCTCATTTTCGCGGTCCTCGGCTTCGTCATCAGCTTCACGACCTTGTCGACCAGTTCGATCAACGGTGTGCGGACCTGTTCCTACATGGATTACGGTGCGCTTCTGTTCGGGGCGCTGGCCATGCTGGCAGGGTCATCCGGGCTGATGCGGCTGCGCGATCTGGCACCTGATGCGCGCAGCCTGAACCTGGTTGTCTGTGTGGCGGCCGATGTTGTCGGCGTAGTCCATATCCTGCGCGGGATCGGCATGGTGGGTGGCCCCTGCGGCTGACTTTGCCACCGGGCGCGGGCAAGATTTTTTGGAAAAATCTTGAAAGGATCTTGCAAGATCCTTCCCCGCGCCTGGCCTGACCGGTCCGCGCTATCTCAGCTTCGGGATGCCGCCGGGCAGGGTGTCCCGGTCCACGACACCGGCCCTCAACGAGCGTCCGATCCGATGTGCCAGTGCTGACCAGCTGGCAGCCTGTTCGGGTGACAGTTCCGCCTCCAGCGTCGCATCGAAGAGCTTCAGCCAGGGCTCGAACATGCCCGGCCGCACGTTGCCTGCCTGCATATGCTTGACCATCGGATTGCCGTCATAGCCCCGTTCGCCCAGAATCGCATTGGCCCAGAACCGGGCAATTTTGGCCTCATGCGGGGGCCAGTCCGTCACATGCGCGGCAAAGACCGGCCCGAGAACCGGATGCGCCCGCACCCCGGCATAGAACCGGGCAACGACCCGTTCGATCTCGGGGCGGGTAATGTCGAACTTGGCAAGCGGCGTGGGTGTCATGCAATCAGTCTGGGACCGCGGCGCGCGCTTCGCCAGTGGCCATCTGGTCGCGCCACGGACCTCTGGACGCCCCCTGTCGGCAGCCCTATAAGGCACCACATGACCCGCCCATTCGTGCGCATCATTATTCGAATTATCGGCCCGGCTCTCTGAGACCAAGAGACGCCGGGACAAGGTGTTTGATTTTTCGCACCGCCCTGATAACCCCATCCCGACAGACTATCTGAAGGACGCCGATCCATGTGCGCCGATACGCCCGAGCAGTCGCTCGACTACAAAGACACGCTGAACCTGCCCAAAACCGATTTCCCCATGCGCGCGGGGCTTCCCAAACGCGAGCCCGAGTGGCTCGCCCGGTGGGAGAAAATGGGCATCTATGACCGCCTGCGCGCCAAGGAGGGCCGCACGCCCTTCACGCTGCATGACGGCCCTCCTTACGCCAACGGGCACCTGCATATCGGCCACGCGCTGAACAAGACGATCAAGGATATGATCGTGCGCAGCCATCAGATGATGGGCCATGACAGCCGCTATATCCCCGGCTGGGACTGCCATGGGCTGCCGATCGAGTGGAAGATCGAGGAACAGTACCGCGCCAAGGGCCAGAACAAGGACGACGTGGATGTTGTGGCCTTCCGCCAGGAATGCCGTAAGTTCGCGGAAGGCTGGGTCGATATCCAGCGTGACGAGTTCAAGCGCCTTGGCATCACCGGCAACTGGGCCGATCCCTACCTGACCATGGCCTATCACGCCGAGCGGGTCATCGCCGAGGAGTTCATGAAATTCCTGATGAACGGGACGCTCTATCAGGGGTCCAAGCCCGTGATGTGGTCGCCCGTTGAAAAGACCGCGCTGGCCGAGGCCGAGATCGAGTATCACGACCACAAGAGCCACACGATCTGGGTGCCGTTCGAAGTGGTAGGTGTTACGGATGACCGGGCTGCGCTGGTCGGAAAAGTCGCCAAAGCAGTGTATGGCGGGGATGAGAAAGACAACTCTCCAAACAATCAGGCATCTGCAGGCATGCTCTTGGGCGCCAAGGCCGTCATCTGGACCACGACCCCCTGGACGATCCCCTCGAACAAGGCCGTGGCCTTCAACCCGGCGATCTCCTACGGGCTCTATGAAGTCACCGGGCGGCCCGAGGAGTGCTGGTGCCGGATCGGCGACCGCTATCTGCTGGCTGACAATCTGGCTGGCGAGGTGCTGTCCAAATCGCGGCTGGACGAGACCATGTATCGCCGCCTGCGCGACGTGACGGCGGAAGAGCTTGGCACACTGATGCTGCAACATCCGTTCCACGGGCTCGACGGGGCCGATGGCTTCTGGGATTACGACGTACCGATGATCGACGGCGATCACGTGACCGATGATGCGGGGACGGGCTTCGTCCATACCGCGCCCTCGCACGGGGCCGACGACTACGACTGCTTCATGAAGCGCAACTGGCTTGACCGGATGACCCACAATGTGGGCGAGGAATCCGAGTTCCTGCCGCATGTGCCCTTCTTCGCGGGCCTCCAGGTCTTCGACCGCAAGGGCAAGGAAGGCAAGGCCAACGCCGCCGTCATCGACAAGCTGGTCGAGGCTGGCAGCATCATCGCGCGCGGTCGCGTGACCCACAGCTACCCGCATAGCTGGCGGTCCAAGGCGCCGGTCATCTTCCGCAACACGCCGCAATGGTTTGCCGCCATCGACAAGCCCGTGGGCGACGATCAGGACCAGTACGGCACCACCATCCGTGAACGCGCCCTGACCTCCATCGACAGCCTTGTGAAATGGACCCCGCAGACCGGGCGTAACCGGCTCTATTCCATGATCGAGGCCCGGCCCGACTGGGTTCTGTCGCGCCAGCGGGCCTGGGGCGTGCCGTTGACCTGTTTCACCAAGAAGGGCGCATTGCCGACGGACGAGGACTTCCTGCTGCGCAATCCAGAGGTCAACGCCCGCATTGCCGAGGCATTCGAGGCCGAGGGCGCGGATGTCTGGTACATGGACGGCGCGAAGGAACGGTTCCTTGGCGGCATCGTGAGCCCCGACGACTACGACCAGGTCTTCGACGTTCTGGACGTGTGGTTCGACTCCGGCTCCACCCATGCGTTCGTGCTGCGTGACCGGGAAGACGGCACCGAAGACGGCATCGCCGATGTTTACATGGAAGGCACCGACCAGCATCGCGGCTGGTTCCATTCCTCGCTGTTGCAGGCCTGTGGAACGCTTGGCCGTGCGCCTTATCGCAATGTGGTGACCCATGGCTTCACGCTGGACGAAAAGGGCATGAAGATGTCCAAGTCGCTCGGCAACACCATCGTGCCGGAGGCGGTCGTCAAGCAATACGGGGCCGACATTCTGCGCCTTTGGGTGGCGCAGGCGGATTATACCAACGACCAGCGGATCGGGCCGGAAATCCTGAAAGGCACCGCCGACAGCTATCGCCGGTTGCGCAACACGATGCGCTTCATGCTGGGGTCTCTGTCCGACTTCAGCGAGGCGGACCGGGTTGATCCGTCCGAAATGCCGGAACTGGAACGGTGGGTGCTGCACCGTCTGGCGCAGCTCGATCATACCGTGCGGGCGGGCTATGCCTCGTTCGACTTCCAGGGCGTGTTCCAGGCGCTGTTCAACTTTGCCACCACGGATCTGTCGGCCTTCTATTTCGACATCCGCAAGGATGCGCTCTACTGCGACGGCGACACCCTGAACCGCCGGGCGGCGCGCACGGTGCTGGATGTCCTGTTCCACCGGCTGACCACCTGGCTGGCCCCGATCCTTGTCTTCACAATGGAGGAGGTCTGGCTGGAACGGTTCCCGGGCGAGGACAGCTCGGTCCACCTCGTGGACTTCCCCGAGACACCCGCCGACTGGCTGGACGAACCGCTGGCCGCCAAATGGGCCAAGGTGCGCCGCGCCCGCCGGGTGGTGACTGCCGCGCTGGAAATCCAGCGCCGCGAAAAGGTGATCGGGGCTTCGCTGGAGGCCGCGCCGGTGGTGCATGTGCGCGATGTGGACACGCTTGCCGCGCTGCGCTCGGTCAATTTCGCCGATGTCGTGATCACCTCCGACGTGAACCTGACCGGCGATCCCCTGCCGCAGGAGGCGTTCCGTCTGCCAGAGGTCGAGGGCGTCGGCGTGGTGTTTGAGACCGCGGAGGGCGAGAAATGCCAGCGCTGCTGGAAGATCCTGCCCGATGTGGGGACGCATGCCCACGCAGGCACCTGCAAACGCTGCGACGAGGCGCTTGGCTGAACCGGCTTATAAATTCTGATCAGAGGGCGTCCCACGCGGGGCGCCCTTTCCACTTACTCCATCAACCCGCGCAGGTAGTCCGGATCTGCAAAGCTGCCCCAGCCAAAGGCCATCCGGCCCCGCCCGCGCGTCGTCTCGATCCCGTCCACATAGGTGCCGCGCACGGCGATCGGGTACATGCCGGTCGGAACCACCCGCTCTTCGGAATAGATCAGCGCGCCGGTGCCATCGCGGCAGGTCATGGTGCCTGCGCCCGACCGGTCCAGCCGCAACTCCATCGGCATCTCGCACGTGATCCCGTCGCCCGACAGCCGGGTCACTGAGGACAGTTCGAAATCGGTCTGGATATCGCCCGTCAGAACCCATTCGGTCCCGTCCGCCAGTTGCATGACAGCGGCGGCCTGGGTGCGCAGGGTCTGGGAACAGGCGGTAAGGCCCAAGAGGGCCACGGCCATTACAAGCGTCGTTCTCAAGCTTGGCATTCATGCCTCCTGCCCGTTGTTTTGGCGTCACTCTCTGCCGCAAGCCATCCCCTTGCAACGACAATCCCAGAGGCCCGAGCGGACCGGCGGTGTTCAGCGCATTTGGGATGTGCGAATTCGCAGGGTCACCCGCGCCTTTCGCTTGGCGCCTTCGCGCCCTATCTTTCGCCAAAGCAAGCGCGAGTCATTTTAAAACAGGATATCCCCATGACCGACCCCAAACCCTATGAGCCCCCCAAGGTCTGGACCTGGGAGAAGGAAAGCGGCGGAACCTTCGCCTCGATCAACCGACCCATTGCCGGGGCCACCCACGAGAAGGCGCTGCCGGTCGGCAAACACCCGTTCCAGCTCTATTCCCAGGGCACGCCCAATGGGGTGAAAGTCACGGTGATGCTGGAAGAGCTTCTGGCCGCCGGTCACGATGCCGAATACGATGCCTGGCTGATCCGCATCGGCAAGGGCGATCAGTTCGGCTCGGGCTTCGTCGAGGTGAACCCAAATTCCAAGATTCCGGCGCTGGTGGACCATACCGGGGCGGAGCCGGTGCGCGTCTTCGAATCCGCCTCGATCCTGATGCATCTGGCCGAGAAATTCGGGGCCTTCCTGCCCGCCTCCGGCCCGGCGCGCACCGAAACGCTCAACTGGCTTTTCTGGCAGATGGGCAGCGCGCCCTATCTGGGCGGCGGCTTCGGCCATTTCTACGCCTACGCGCCCGAGAAATGGGAATATCCGATCAACCGCTTTGCCATGGAGGTGAAGCGCCAGCTTGACGTGCTGGACCGGCACCTTGCGGACAATGAGTGGATGGCCGGTGGTGACTACTCCATCGCCGATATGGCGATCTGGCCCTGGTATGGCGGGCTGGTCAAGGGCTGGCAGTATGGCGCGGCGGAGTTCCTCGACGTGGCCAGCTACACCAATGTGGTGGAATGGGCCGAACGCATCTACGCGCGCCCGGCGGTCAAGCGGGGCCGGATGGTGAACCGCACGGCGGGCGATCCGGCAACACAGCTGCATGAACGCCACGATGCCTCGGATTTCGAGTTGCGCACGCAGGACAAGCTCGACCCCGCCGAATGATCGCTTGCGTGGATAGCCCCGTGGGTCGCCTGACCCTGACCGAACGGGACGGGGCCATCACGGCGCTGGAGTGGCGGGACGAGGATGCCCCGCCCGAGACGGATCTGATGCAGCAGGCGGCCGGGGAACTGGCCGCCTATTTCGACGGTGACCTGACCCGCTTCACCCTTCCACTCGCCCTGCGCGGGTCGGATTTTCAGCAGGCATTCTACCGCGCGCTTTGCGCCATCCCCTATGGAGAAACCCGGACCTATGGGGATCTGGCCACGGAACTTGGCGTCTCTGCACAGGCCATCGGGCAGGCTTGCGGGGCCAATCCGATCCCGATCCTGATCCCTTGTCACAGGGTATTGTCCTCAACCAGCCTTGGCGGATTCTCTGGCGCGGGTGGGGTCGAGACAAAGGTGGCGCTTCTCAAGCTGGAAGGCGCGGCCTCGCTCCTCATCTGACCGGTCCGAGCGTTGTTCGGGTTTCATGCTGTTTACGGCAGGCGGCATCCTTTACCTGATCTTCGAGGATATCCAAAGCCAAAGAGGCCCGATATATCCAAATATGACGCCACCCAAACACTCGACCCTGATACGGCCTTGCGCCGGTTGGAAGAGTCCTTGCCCTGCTTCACCCCGGTCCCGGTTCCGAAAGCCACGGCACAGGACTACGAGGACCTGCCCGTCGTGGCCTGATTTCAAAGGGCTTGGGTGACTCGCGCAATAGCTGCTATTCTTTCGGGGTATTCCACCCCTGCGCGAGTTTTCCCATGCCTCAATCCATTACTGTTCTCGTCGGCACCACCAAGGGCGCTTTCCTGATTTCCGGCGACGCGGATCGCAGCGGCTGGCAGGTCAGCGGCCCCCATTGCGGCGGCTGGCCGATCAACCACATGGTGGGCGACCCGGATACCGGCACGATCTGGGCGGGGGGCGGTGGCGATTGGCATGGGGCGGGCGTCTGGCGGTCGGAGGACGGTGGCGAAACATGGGAGCTTGCCAAGCTCTCCTCCGGGCAGATGGATGAATGGGCCGCGAATGACGCCGATTTCGCCGCGATGATCGGTTGGACCGATACGCCGCCCCCGTTCGGTGATGATCTGCACTCGGTCTGGTCGCTGCATCAGGCACATGGGGTGCTTTATGCAGGCGTGAAGCCCGGCACCCTTCTGGAAAGCCGCGATGGCGGGCAGAGCTGGACCCGCAACGAAGGCCTCGCCGGTCACGAAAGCCGCGAAGGCTGGGGGCCGGGGGCAGCCGGGCTGACGCTGCACACCATTGTCTCGCATCCGACGGATCCTGCAAAACTGTGGATCGCGGTCTCTGCCGCCGGGGTCTTCGCCAGCGAAGATGGCGGCCAAAGCTGGGACCGGCGCAATCGCCTGTCGAATGCCGAAAGCTGCGCCTATCACGACCATCCCGCCGCGCCGCGTGACGGGCAGACCGGGTATTGTGTTCACAATATGCAACGCGCCGGCGACGGAACGCTCTACCAGCAGAACCACCACGGTGTGTTCCGCAGCCGCGACGAGGGCCGGTCCTGGGACGATATCACCGCAGGACTGCCCTCGACCTTCGGCTTTCCCATTGCCGTCAATCCCCATGATCCCGCGATGATCTGGACGATCCCGCTCAATGGCGACATGGCGGGCCGTTTCCCGCCCGATGCCGCCGCCGCTGTCTGGCGGTCTACCGATGGGGGCGACAGCTGGCAGGCGATGCGGCAGGGCCTGCCGCAGACCGCCTGTTTCTTCACCGTCCTGCGCCAGTCCATGTCCACCGACCGGGCCGATCCCGCAGGTGTTTATTTCGGCACCAATACCGGGTCCGTCTTCGCCAGTTTCGACAAGGGCGAAAGCTGGTCCGAGATCGCCCGCCACCTGCCCACGGTTCTGGGGCTGGAGGTTCTGCACCGCACCTGACGCAATTAGGCGATTTGCGAAACCGCAGGTCCGGGGTAGCCTTCGGCGAGGGGAGGACGGGGAATGGACGCAGATGTGATCGTCGTGGGCGGCGGGCTGGCCGGCATGGTCGCGGCCTGGCATGCGGCGGAGCGTGGGCGCAGCGTGATCCTGCTCGATCAGGAAGGCCCCCAATCGCTCGGCGGGCAGGCCTGGTGGAGCCTGGGCGGGCTCTTCATGGTGAACACCCCCGAACAGCGTCGGCTTGGCCTGAAAGACAGCCGCGATCTGGCCCGCGCCGACTGGATGGGTTCGGCGCAGTTCGATCGGGCGGTGGATGACATGCCGCGTCAATGGGCCGAGGCCTATCTGGATTTCGCCGCCGGTCCGATGCGGTCTTACCTGCACGGGCTCGGGATGCGCTGGTTCCCCGTGGTGGGATGGGCCGAACGCGGCGGCGCGCTGGCGGGCGGGCATGGCAATTCCATCCCGCGCTTTCACATCACATGGGGCACGGGGACAGGCGTGGTCACGCCCTACGCGGACCGCATCCGTGCCCATGACAGGATCAAGCTGCGCTTTCGCCACCGGGTGACCGGGCTGATCATCGAGGGCGACGAGGTGCAGGGGGTGCATGGCGTCACGCTGGCCGAGGACGATGCCTCGCGCGGTGCCCCGACCAATCGCGAGGTGGAGGGAGAGTTCACCCTACGCGCCGGGGCCGTGGTGCTGGCAACCGGTGGTATCGGCGGTAACCACGAGCTGGTGCGCGACTACTGGCCCCGCGACCGGTTGGGGATGCCGCCAGAGCAGATGGTGTCGGGCGTGCCGGACTATGTGGACGGGCAAATGCAGCTTGTGGCGGAACGCACGGGTGCCGCCGTCATCAACAAGGACCGCATGTGGCATTACTGCGAGGGGGTGCGGAACTGGGATCCGATCTGGCCGGGCCACGGTATCCGCATCCTGCCCGGTCCGTCCTCGCTGTGGTTCGATGCCAATGGCGACCGGATGCAGGCACCGTTCTTCCCCGGCTTCGACACGCTTGGCACGCTGAAACGCATCCTGTCCACGGGGCATTCCCATAGCTGGTTCATCCTGACCCAGAAGATCATCGAAAAGGAGTTCGCCCTGTCCGGGTCGGAACAGAATCCCGACCTGACATCGGGCCGTTGGCGGGCGGTTCTGAAAGAAAGACTGGGAAAAGGCGCGACGCAGGCGGTCGAGGCGTTCAAGGACAAGGCCGAAGATTTCGTGGTTGCAGGTGAGTTGCAGGATCTGGTGGCCGGGATGAACCGCATCAATCCCGGCCCGGAACTGTCGTTTGATCATATTCGCGGGCAGATCGAGGACCGTGATCGGCAGATCGTGAACAAGGTTTCTAAGGATGCGCAGGTGACCGCGATCCGGGGCGCGCGCGGTTATCTGGGCGACAGGCTGATCCGCACGGCGAAACCGCACCGCATCCTCGACCCCAAGGCCGGGCCGCTGATCGGGGTGCGGCTGAATGTGCTGACGCGGAAATCGCTTGGCGGGATTCACACCGACCTTGCAGGCCGGGTGCTGCGCAGCGATGGCACGGTTTTGCCGGGGCTGTGGTCGGCGGGCGAGGTGGCGGGGTTCGGCGGTGGCGGCTATCACGGCTATAACGCGCTGGAAGGGACGTTTCTGGGCGGCTGTATCTTTTCGGGCAAGGCTGTGGGCGAGGCGCTGTGACGCGACCGGGATTTCGCCGCCTTCGGCGTCGACCCGCGCGGCCCTTGCGGGCCGCGAATGGGGGCTCTGCCCCCG
>NZ_MNBL01000033.1 GCF_001879695.1 Nioella sediminis | reverse complement strand
GGGCTCTGCCCCCGCCGCCTGCGGCGACTCCCCCGAGGTATTTGGGCCAAGATGAAAGAGCGGTCTTGTTCGGATCGGGGCGTCGCGGCTGTACAGGGGGTGCATGGGGGGTGTACGCAGGGTGTACGGGGGGCACCCCCCGTTTTCGACGATCAGGAGAGACCCATGAGCGCACCCGCCGATGCCGACGCCCGCAAGGCCATCGCCCCGGTAATCTGCTACCCCAACGACACCCTTCCCCGTCTTGACCCGGCTGTGGCGACCCGCGCGACGCAGGGCTGGAAGAAGGTGGCCGAGGTTCTGACACCGCCGCGTGACGGGGCCTGTTTTCGGGTGAAGGCGGGGCAGGCGTTCCGGATTTCCTCGGTCGAGGGTCCGCAGGTGGGGGATTTGAACCTGTGGAACCTGCATGATCTGACGGAGCGGTTTTATTCCGGGAAAACAAGGGCCTTGCATGGCACGCATGTGACGACAGGGGATCGGCTCTGGTCGTCTTTTCCGGGGCTTCGGCCGATGGCGACGATCCTGGAAGACAGTCTGAACTGGTACGGCATGGATGCCTATGGCGGGTCCGTCCATGACGTGATCGGCACCCGTTGCGATCCCTATACCCATAACCTGCTGGCGGGCGGGCAGTATCACCATTGCTGCCATTCCAACCTGACCCGCGCGCTGGCGGCCGAAACCGGGATGACCCTGGCGGAGGCCGAGCCGCTTGTTCACGATGTCTTAAACGTTTTCATGTGTACTGGCTTCACCCGCGACACCGGTCAGTATTTCATGAAGGCTAGCCCCGTGCGCCCCGGCGATCATCTGGATTTCGTGGCAGAGATCGACCTGCTTGGCGGATTGTCTGCCTGCCCCGGTGGCGACTGCAGTTCGGAGCATTCCTCGGACACGGCGGCGTGTTATCCACTGCTGGTGGAGGTGTTCGATACGGACGCGACCGCCGATTGGGTGTCGCCGCCCGTGAACGGCTATGATCGAAGTCATGGGGTCTGATATCGCCCGGTCCTAGAAAACTTGATCAAAAATGCTGTGTCGCGGACGAGAAAAAACTTGGGGCGCGGCCAATAAAATTCTTGCAATGACTCGGTAAAAGCCCCAAATGCGCCGTCACAAGACGCCAACGCACGCGCCTCTGTCATGGGTGGTTTCGACCGCCGCAGTTACGTAGCGACGGTAACGTCTCCGAACTGGAACTTTGCCGCCCTTTGATGGGCCAGGTCTGTTGGAGATGACCATGACCGCTATGTTGACCGATTTCTCGGATTCTATTGCCGTCGCCGCACGATCCCGTGCCGAGACCTTCATTGCAGCGAACCGCTTCGAGCGCCCGACCCTCGTGATCGACACCGAGGCGGTGGCCGATCGCTATGCTGCCCTGTCCCGTGGGCTTGGCGATGCGCATATCCACTACGCAGTCAAGGCCAACCCGGCCCCGGAAATCATCGCGCGTCTCGTGTCGCTTGGGTCCGGTTTCGATGCTGCAAGCCGCGCCGAGGTGGAGCTGTGCCTGGACCAGGGCGCATCGCCGGACCACATCTCTTTCGGCAACACCGTGAAGAAACCCGCCGACATCGCCTATGCCTACGCACGGGGCATTCGCCTCTTCGCAGCCGATGCCGAGGAAGAGTTGGAAAAGATCGCGGCCCACGCCCCCGGCGCGCAGGTCTATCTTCGTCTGATCGTTGAATTTTCCGAAGCTGACTGGCCGCTGACCCGCAAGTTCGGCTGTGCCCGGTCCAACCTGCTGCACCTGTTCCAGCATGCGGTGATGCTGGGGCTCGACCCGGTTGGCCTGTCCTTCCATGTGGGGTCCCAGACCCGCCGGGCCTCCATGTGGGCGGGTATCCTCGATGAGGTGGCGGGCAGCTGGCGCGCGTTGCAGGAGGCCGGGTTCTCGCCCCGTCTGCTGAACATCGGCGGCGGTTTCCCTGCCTTTTATGGCGAAGAAGTGGATGGGCCGGACGTCTATGGCGCGGAAGTGCGCCGCCTGATTGCCGACCGCTTCGGCGATGTCGCTCAGATCATGGCGGAGCCGGGCCGGGGTCTCGTGGCCGAGGCCGGTGCCATCGCGGCGGAAGTGCTGCTGGTGTCGCGCAAGGCACGCACGGACCTGCACCGTTGGGTGTTTCTCGACATTGGCAAGTTCTCGGGCCTTGCCGAGACCATGGACGAAGCGATCCGCTACCAGTTCATCACCGAACGGGATGGCGATGACGCCATGGGCCCCTGCATTCTGGCAGGCCCCTCCTGTGACAGCGCCGATGTGCTTTATGAAAAGCGCCCGGTCTTCCTGCCGCTGAGCCTGCAATCGGGCGACCGGATCGTGATCCGTTGCTGTGGGGCCTATACCTCGACCTACGCTTCGATCGGGTTCAACGGTTTCCCGCCGCTCGATGTGGTCGTGATCTGATCTGATCGGGGCGGGCAGGGGGGTGTGAACACGGCCCTCGCCCGCGCCGGACCCAAAGGCTTTTGTCAAGAAAGCCTTCCTGTGTCAGGCAAAGGCCGCTTCCAGGGCGATTTGCACCATATCCGCAAAGCTGGATTGCCGGTCCGACGCAGGCAGCGCCTCGTGCGTTTGCAGGTGGTCCGAGATGGTCAGAACCGCAAGCGCCCGGCAGCCATAGCGGGCTGCCAGAACGTAGAGCTCCGCTGCCTCCATCTCGACCGCCAGAACGCCGTGGCGGGTCATCTGCTCGTTCAGATCGGGTCGTTCGTCATAGAACACGTCCGAGGAATAGATCCCGCCAACATGCACTCCGCAATCCAGCTTCCGGGCGGCAGCATAGGCCGCCTGAAGCAGCCCGTAATCCGCGCAAGGGGCGTAGTTCAATTCCTTGAAGATACCGCGTGAGGGCGTGGAAAGCGTTGAGCTTGTCATTGCAAGAACAACATCGCGCAGTTTTACCTGCGGTTGCATTCCCCCTGCCGATCCAATCCGGATGAGCGTCCTGGCCCCATAGTCGCGGATCAGTTCGTTGGCATAGATTGACAGGCTCGGCATGCCCATGCCCGATCCCTGAATGGTGACGCGGTTGCCATTCCAGTGCCCGGTAAAGCCAAGCATCCCGCGCGTTTCGTTCACGCAGACCGGATCGTCCAGAAATGTTTCGGCCGCCCATTTGGCGCGCAAGGGGTCCCCTGGCATCAGGACGGTTTCAGCAATCTCTCCGGGGGCGGCGCTGATATGAATGGTCATTGGAAACCCTGTATGTGACTGACGCCACCTTGCCCGAGGGTCATCGGTTAGGAAAGATGAAAGTTCATTTGCCAGAAGCGTGGAAACGCAACACCCCGAGCCAATTCATTGAAAGGCCCGGGGTGTTGAGCAATCAGGATTGATCCGTGACTCAGATTTCCAGATCGGACGGATCAGTGCCGGCATTGATGGCGCTTTTGTACCAGGCCGGCTGGCGTCCGCGACCGCTCCAGGTTTGGGATGCGTCGTCGGGGTTGCGGTATTTCGGGACGGATGTTTTCCCGGCGGCCTTCTTGCCAAGAATCTCGTCCAGCGAGAAACCATGTTCCTGCGCGGCCTTCTGGGCAGCGGCAAGGGCTGCTTCCCGTTGCCGCTTTTCAAAGCTTGTCAGAGCCTTGTCGACATTCTTCTTGAGCGATTGCAATTCTTCTTTGGACATCGAATCGAGGTCGATTGCCATTTTTAAGTTCTCCCGCGTGTGACTAATTACCGTGTTAATTACCTGAAACTGCGTATTCAATATAAAATAGGGGCACCTGTCCAAAAGTACAGGTGCCCTTGGGGCAATAGTTAATAATCATTCCATTGAATGGACAGGCCATACTGTCCAATTAGACAGGTCTGCTTATTCCGCAGCGGCAACCGGGGGCGCGACGAGCTGTACGATATCCATCATGATGCGATTCAGCTCGAAATCCTTGGGCGTGTAAACCCGTGCCACGCCGCTGGAAAGCAGGGCCTTTTCATCCTCTTCCGGAATGATGCCGCCCACCATTACAGGGATATGCCCAAGCCCCTCGGCCTGCAATCGGGCCATCACATCCTTGATCAGCGGAATATGGCTTCCCGACAGGATCGACAGACCGATCACATGCGGATCTTCGGCCTTGGCGGCATCCACGATCTGTTGCGGTGACAGGCGAATGCCTTCGTAGGAAATCTCCATTCCGCAATCGCGGGCGCGGAAGGCAATTTGTTCCGCTCCATTGGAATGGCCATCGAGACCGGGTTTGCCAACGAGGAATTTCAGACGACGCCCGAGGCTGTCCGAAACCGCATCCACGGCATCGCGGATATCCTCCAGCCCTTCCGTCTTGTTCGACACGGCGCGCGAAACCCCGGTGGGCCCGCGATATTCGCCATGAACCACGCGCATGACGCCGGCCCATTCGCCGGTGGTGGCCCCGGCTTTTGCCGCGGCGATGGAGGCGGGCATGATGTTCTCACCGGCAGAGGCAGCAGCGCGCAGGGCGTCCAGTGCCGCCTTGACAGCTTCGTTGTCCCGCGCGCGGCGCCAGTCGTTCAGGCGGTCGATCTGGTCAGCCTCCACGCCGGGATCGACGGTCATGATCCCGCCATCCGCATCCATGAGCGGCGAAGGCTCGGTTTCCGTGTACTTGTTCACCCCGACAACCACGGTATCTCCCCGCTCGATCCCGTTCACCCGGTCGGCATTGGATTCGACCAAGCGGCCCTTCATGTAGTCGATGGCGGCAATCGCCCCGCCCATGGAGTCGAGATTGGCCAGTTCCGCCCGTGCGCCATCTTTCAGCGCCTCGACCTTGGCATCCACCACGGGGTTTCCGTCAAACAGATCGCCATATTCCAGAAGGTCGGTCTCGAATGCCATGATCTGCTGCATCCGCATCGACCATTGCTGGTCCCAGGGGCGCGGCAGGCCAAGTGCCTCGTTCCAGGCAGGGAGCTGCACCGCGCGGGCGCGGGCCTTCTTGGACAGGGTCACCGCCAGCATTTCAATGAGAATACGGTAGACGTTGTTTTCCGGCTGCTGCTCGGTCAGGCCGAGCGAATTCACCTGCACGCCATAACGGAACCGGCGGAACTTGGCGTCTTCAACCCCGTAGCGCTTCAGCAGGATTTCGTCCCACAGGTCCACGAAGGCACGCATCTTGCACATCTCGGTGACAAACCGGATACCCGCATTCACGAAGAAGGAAATGCGTCCGCAGAGCGCCGGGAAATCCTCTGCCGGGACACGCGGCTGCAGCGCGTCCAGCACCGCGATGCCGGTGGCAAGTGCGAAGGCCAGCTCCTGCTCGGGCGTCGCTCCGGCCTCTTGCAGGTGGTAGGAACACACGTTCATCGGGTTCCATTTCGGCACGTTGGTATAGCAATACTCCGCCACATCCGCGATCATCTTCAGGCTTGGCGCAGGCGGGCAGACATAGGTGCCGCGGCTGAGGTATTCCTTGATCAGATCGTTCTGCACGGTGCCCTGAAGCTTCGAGATATCCGCGCCCTGTTCCTCGGCCACCGCGATATAGAGCGACAAGAGCCACGGCGCGGTGGCGTTGATCGTCATCGAGGTGTTCATCTGTTCCAATGGGATCTGGTCAAAGAGCGCCCGCATGTCACCCAGATGGCACACCGGCACGCCCACTTTGCCCACCTCGCCGCGCGCCAGTTCGTGGTCGCTGTCATAGCCCGTTTGCGTGGGCAGGTCGAAGGCCACGGACAGGCCCGTCTGCCCCTTGGCCAGGTTGCCGCGATAAAGCGCGTTCGAGGCCTTGGCGGTCGAGTGGCCCGCATAGGTGCGAATGAGCCAGGGGCGGTCTTTTTGGGTCTCGGTCATCAGGCGGCCTCCGAATCCAGATCGGTAATCTTATTTCGTCAGACCGGGTATATCGGGAATATTCATGCGCCGTCAACTCGCTGCATTGCGGCGAGATGGGAATAGATGCTGCGCTGCTATTCTGCGGCTGCATTCAGGCGGTCAGAGCCGGTGAAACTCCATGATCAGCCCGTGTTCGTCGCTATGGGCATCATCGGCCTTGTCGTAAATCCTGAAGTCATGGAAGCGGATCGGCGTGATTTGCCCATTCGCCACAAGCTGAGCCAGTGCAGACCCGAACCCGGCGCTGTCATAGACCGCCGGTATGACGGTGCAGACGAACAGGGCGCCGGGCCGGGCGATGCGCATCAGTTCCGGCAGGCAGACGGGGCCGACATGGCCATGGGTGAAGGTGCCCGAGGACACGACGCCACCATAGCTGGCATCGGGGATATCCAGCGGCCCGGTCAGATCGGCGGTGATGAGGTTTCGGTAGATGCCCTTGCGCCCCGCCACGGCCAACATCTCGGGCGACAGGTCCAGCGCGTCGATGGTGACGCCGGTCATCTCTTCCCCGATCAGCCCGGTGCCCGCGCCTACATCCAGCACCGGCTCATTCCCCTTGGCTGTGGCGCGAAACCTGCGCGCGACCTCGCCCGGAGAGCGATAGCCGCGTTCCTCGGCAAAGGTCTGGTCATAATTTTCCGCCCATTCCTTGTAGAATTCGCGGGTTTCTTCCTTGCCGCCAAGCGCATAGGCGCTGTCGAGGTCCGGTTTGGGCATGTCTGTCCTCCTGATCGCGGCCAGTGTAGCTGAGGGCGCGGGGCCACGGTCAACCCCCTGACCTGCACAAGCCCGATTGAAGCGGGTCGCGTTTCCTGCCACCGTCGCCGGGATGACAACGATGATCCAAGTTCCGGCGTGGCTGCTGATTCTGGTGCTGCTTTTCGCGGCTGTCACGGCATTGGACCGGATCCTGATGCCCTCGGTCCGCTGGTATCTGCGCCGCCGACTGGAACGCGCGGTCGACCGGCTGAACCAGAAACTGTCCTATCCCATTCAGCCCTTCAAGCTGGCCCGCCGCCGCGACACGATCCTGCGACTGCGTTATGACCCGGAGGTCGCCAGGGCGGTGCTGGCCTATGCGCGGGAACGTGGCATTCGCGAAGACGTGGCCGCACAGACCGCAGAACGCTATGCGCGGGAAATCGTGCCCTCCTTCTCGGCCTTCACCTATTTCGCCTTCGCCATCCGCGCGGCGCGTTTTCTGTCGCGATCGCTCTATAAGGTGCGGGTGGGGGCGGCGAATGCCGCCGCGCTGGAAGGGATCGGCAAGGACAAGACGGTGATCTTCGTGATGAATCACCGGTCGAACATGGATTACGTGCTGGTCACATGGCTGGCCGCCGACCGCAGCGCCCTGGCCTATGCCGTGGGCGAATGGGCGCGGGTATGGCCCTTGCAGCCGCTGATCCGAATGCTCGGCGGCTATTTCATTCGCCGCCGTCACAACAACCCGCTCTATCGCAAGGTACTGGCGCGCTATGTCCAGATGGCGACGGAGGCGGGGGTGACGCAGGCGGTGTTCCCCGAAGGCGGGTTGACCCGGACCGGCGCGCTGCGCGAACCGAAACTGGGCCTGTTGTCCTACATCATCGACGGCTTCCGCCCCGGTGACAGCCGCGATGTGGTCTTCGTGCCGGTGGCGATCAACTATGATCGCGTCATGGAGGACCGCAATCTGATCCATGCCGAGGGCGGTCGCGGCTTTCGCTTCTCTCTGAAACCGATCTTTCGCTATCTGCGCCTGCTGATCTGGCAAAGACTGACCCGGCAGGCCAGCCGCTTCGGCATGGCGGCGGTCAGCTTTGGTGAACCGCTCAGCCTCGCGCAGTTCATCGAAGACCACGAAGGTCATGCGGAAACGCTTGGTCAGGATCTGATGGACCGGATCGGGTCGGTTATGCCGGTCGTGCCCTTCCCGGTGATCGCCCATGCCATGGCCAGCGGCATTCGCAGCCAGGAGGCGCTGCTGCCCGCCATAGAAGACCGCTTCGAAAGGGCGCTGGCCGCCGGGGCCCCGGTCTTCCTGCCAAAACGCGATCTTCCCTACACGATCGAGGCGGCGTTGAAGACCCTTCAGGGGCGTCGCGTGCTGCAGTTGCAGGGAGACAGCTTTGCCCTGACCGACGAAGGCGAGCGGCTGGTGGCGTTCTATGCACGGTCTGTCAGCCCAATCCTGGGGGAGTTTCCTGGGGAAATCCTGCCCCAAAGAACCTCCGCGACATAATATTTCACAAACACCCCGATTTCGGGTTGCATAGTTGCGCGGGCCTTATTAGGACTTTCTGCATGAGCACGGAATGATTCCGCGCCGCAGAAAAAACATCCTGGAGGAGCTGATGGCCTTGGACAGCAACCCCGCGATCGCAAGCTACGACGCGCCTGAAAAAGATCTTTACGAGTTGGGTGAAATCCCCCCGATGGGATATGTGCCCAAGCAGATGTATGCCTGGGCCATCCGCAAGGACCGTCAGGGCGAGCCCGACAAGGCAATGCAGGTCGAAGTCGTCGATGTGCCTCAGCTGGACAGCCACGAAGTTCTGGTTCTGGTGATGGCCGCTGGCGTCAACTATAATGGGGTCTGGGCCTCGCTCGGCGTGCCGATCAGCATGTTCGACGTCCACAAGCAACCCTATCATATCGCGGGCTCGGATGCCTCTGGCATTGTCTGGGCCGTGGGTGACAAGGTCACGCGCTGGAAGGTGGGCGACGAGGTTGTGATCCACTGCAACCAGGACGATGGTGACGACGAGCACTGCAATGGCGGCGACCCGATGTATTCGCCCTCGCAGCGGATCTGGGGCTATGAGACCCCTGACGGCTCTTTCGCGCAGTTCACCAATGTGCAGGCGCAGCAGCTCATGCCGCGGCCCAAGCACCTGACCTGGGAAGAAAGCGCGTGCTACACGCTGACACTGGCCACCGCGTACCGGATGCTGTTCGGCCACGAGCCGCATGACCTGAAGCCCGGCCAGAACGTGCTGGTCTGGGGTGCCTCGGGCGGCCTTGGATCCTATGCGATCCAGCTGATCAACACGGCAGGGGCCAACGCGATCGGCGTGATCTCGGACGAGAGCAAACGCGATTTCGTGATGAATCTGGGTGCCAAGGGCGTAATCAACCGCCGCGATTTCAAATGTTGGGGACAATTGCCCACTGTGAACACGCCGGAATATGCCGAGTGGTTCAAGGAAGCCCGCAAGTTCGGCAAGGCGATCTGGGACATCACCGGCAAGGGCGTCAACGTGGACATGGTCTTCGAGCATCCCGGCGAAAGCACATTCCCGGTCTCTACCTTCGTGGTGAAGAAAGGCGGCATGGTCGTGATCTGCGCCGGAACCACCGGGTATAACCTGACTTTCGACGTGCGCTACATGTGGATGCATCAGAAGCGCCTGCAGGGCAGCCATTTCGCCCATCTCAAGCAGGCCATGGCCGCGAACCAGCTTATGGTGGAACGCCGCCTCGACCCCTGCATGTCCGAGGTCTTCCCCTGGGCGGAGCTGCCCGACGCGCATATGAAGATGCTGCGCAACGAGCATAAGCCCGGAAACATGTCGGTGCTGGTGCAGGCCCCGCGCACCGGGCTGACCACGCTGGAGGATGTGCTGGAGGCCGGTCCGACCGTCTGATCGGAGGAAGGGTTTCAGGTTTCGGCAAAGCCACCCCGGGGAGGAGGAGCCCCGGGGTGGTTTTTTTGTCAGCGGGGATTGCGCCCGCTTGCGCGGTCGCCCGGGGGGCGGGCCTCGTCAGGCCCCTTCGGGGCCATCCTCGGCCCGCGTTGCCACGGGATATCGGAGAGGCCGGTGCGTGGAGGATGGGGCGCATGAGCGGCACGGACGGGACGCCTACGGCGGAGGTATTTTTGCCAAGATGAAAGGGGGCGGCGGTTTTGCCGTGGTGCCCGGGCGTGGCTTTGCCTAGGGTGCGGGCATGTCCGGGCAGAGCATCACATATTCCGAAGATCAGGCCGCCGCCTATGACCGTTTGACCGAGGTCTTGCGGTCGATGGGGGTCGATCTGGATGCCGAGACACTGCTGCCCGCCGCCGAGGGCAAGTCGCAGGTCATGGCGGTGATCGGCAAGGCGGGCAGCGGCAAGACCATGCTGCTGGCGGAACTGGTGAAGGCGCTGGAGGCTGCCGGGGTCGACCTCGTGTCCGGGGACTGGGAAGGCAAGCGCCGCAGGGAGCGGCGGACGCTGGCGGTGCTGGCCCCCACCAACAAGGCGGCGAGCGTGCTGCGCAGGCGGGGCGTGCCCGCGACCACCATTCACCGCATTCTCTACACCCCCGTCTATGACCCGGAATACGAGAAGGTGGCCGAATGGCTGGCGGGGCAGGGCGAGCGGCCCGAGATCGAGGCGCTGACCGATGCGGCGCTGGACCGGGCCAAGGCCGTCTATGACGCGCATAAATCGGTGCCTGCTGCATTGGCGGCGGCGGGGCTGCGCGGGTCGGATTTCATCACCGGCTGGAAGCGGCGGGAAGATCCGCTCGATATCGGCTTCGTCGATGAAAGCTCCATGCTCGATGAAAAGCAGTTCCAGGACCTGCGCGAGATCTTCCCCACGCTTGTCCTCTTTGGCGATCCGGCGCAGCTGGCCCCGGTCGGCCAGTCGGGTGAGATGGTGTTCGACAAGCTGGCCGGGCCCGCGCGGCTGACGCTTGGCCGCATTCACCGGCAGGAGGCGGACAATCCCATTCTCGATCTCGCCCATGCGCTTGGCGATCCGGCGCTGGAGTTTCACGAGTTCGAGCGGATGATCGAGGATGCCGCCCGCCGCGACCCCCGCGTGGTTGTCGCCCCCCGCGCCGACAGCGACCTGATGGCGCGCAGTCCGGTTCTGGTCTGGCGCAACGCCACGCGCATCCGGCTGATCCGCGCCTTTCGCGTGGCGCATGGCGCGCCCGAGGATGCGCTGCTGCCCGGTGAGCCGCTGATCTGTGATGGGATCGAATTGCCAGTGAAGCACCGCAAGAAGCGCATCGACCTGGAGGCGCGGGGGCTGATCAAGGGGGCGCAGGTGGTCTATATGGGCCCCGGCCGTAAGCCCGGCTTTTCGCGGCTGCATGTGGTGGGGGCCGAAAGCCCTCAATTGTCGGCGGCCTCCATCGTCAAGATCGAGAAGCCCGACGAGGAGGAGCCGTTCATCCCCTATGCCGCGCGCATGGGGGCGACCTTCCTGCACGGGGCGGCGGTGACGATCCACAAGGCGCAGGGCAGCCAGTGGCAGGATGTGCAGGTCTTCGCGCCCGATATCTACGCCGCCAGCCGCGCGGGCCGGGTCGAGGCCGGTCAGGCCTTGTGGAAACGGCTGGCCTATGTTGCCATCACCCGCGCCGAGGAGCGGCTGATCTGGATCACGCGCTACATGCTGTCCAAGCCGCAGGCGGTTCTGGGGACGGATGACCTGGAGGTGCCGGTGGCGCCCCTGACACTGGAAGCGGAGGATGCCGGATGAGCAAGGTCATAGCGGTGACGGGGGCCAGCGCGGGGATCGGGCGCGCGGTGGCGGAGCTGTTCCTGACCCGCGGCTGGACGGTGGCGGCGCTGGCGCGGCGGGCGGACCCGCTGGAGGACCTGGCCCGCGCGCAGGAACGGGCGATTGCGCTGCCCTGTGACGTGACGGATGAGGCGGCGGTGGCGCGGGCCTTTTCGCGGATCGTCGAGCAGGCAGGACGGCTCGACGTGCTGTTCAACAACGCAGGGGCTTTCGGGCCCTCCGGCGCGATTGACGAGATCAGCCTGGACGACTGGCGCGCGGTTTTGGATGTGAACCTGACGGGCATGTTTCTCTGCGCCCGCGCGGCCTTTGCACAGATGCGGCGGCAGGATCCGGCAGGCGGGCGGATCATCAACAATGGCTCCATTTCCGCCCATGTGCCGCGTCCCGGATCGGTCTGCTACACCACCACCAAGCATGGGGTCAGCGGGCTGACCAAGACGCTGAACCTTGATGGCCGTGCGCTTGGCATCTGTGCAGGGCAGATCGACATCGGCAATGCCGCGACCGAAATGACCAAGGGCATTGCCCAAGGCGCGCGGCAGGCGGATGGGTCCATCAAGCCGGAGGCGGTGATGGATGCGGGCGATGTGGCCGAAGCCGTCTGGTATATGGCGAACCTGCCGCTTGAGGCCAATGTGCCGAGCCTCACGGTGATGGCCAACAGGATGCCGTTTGTCGGGCGGGGGTAGTCGGTGGATGTTGCTTCGTCCCGCGCCGGCGAAATGGATGCCTGGCCCCAGGCGGTCGCAATGGACAACAGGGTAGTCAGTTCACTGGAAACCCGTTCTCCCTTGCATGATATATCAACTCGGTTAATCGAGTTCCGAGCTGAATATACTCACAGATTGTTTGATCTTGGCCGGTCATGCCAACACACTCTGGTATGTTTTCGAGCATGTCTCGTGCGGTTTGCAGCGACCGTGCATAGCCTCTTGCCTGAAACCCGTTTCCTTCGATCTCATCCGGCAGACTGTTTAGCAGAGACATGGTGAACGCGCGTGTTTCGGAGGCGAGATCAGACAGGCAGGATGTCCCCTCGGCGTTGTCCTGCGCGATGCAGATGTCTCCAGCCGTGCTAAGACATCTAATCTGCATCCAGTCCCGATATCTTTGGTCAAGTGTCTGAACAGCAAGCAGGCACTGGGTCATATTCGGCACCGGCTGTGTTTCTGACTGCGCGGCGGCAGGGGTGGCCAGAAGCAGTGCAAAACACGCAATCAAGAAACTCTTCATGGTGGTACTTTTTACTCTTTTCATGTCCCAAGATGGTTTGCGGGACAGCCTCGGGTGAGACGCGTTTTCAACCGCAACCGCAACCGCAACCGCAACCGCAACCGCAACCGCAACCGCATATACGAGAGAACATCCCTGAGATCGCGCAGTCAAGCGCGGGTCCGGGTAACAGGGAACTTACCACATCCGTGATTTCGCGTATTCGGGATAGGTGGCGTCGTAGGTTTCGCCGTCGAAACCCCTGTCCTGTTCCTTGATGAACTGGCCCGCAGAAGGCACAAGGGCGCTGTCGTCGCCACGGGTCCACAGCCCCGAGCGCATGATCGCCTTGGCGCATTGGAAATACATCTCGTCCAGCGTCACCACGATCACCAGTTTCGGGTGCTGTCCACGCTGTTCGAAACTGCCCGTCACCTCCGGGTCGGCGGTCAGAACGGCGCGTCCATTCACCCGCACCACATTGGTTGAACCCGGCACCATGAACATCAGGCTCACGCGCCCGTCGCGGACGATGTTGCGCAAGGAGTCGATACGGTTGTTGCCGCGCCAGTCGGGCAACCAGAGGGTCTGTGCGTCCACGATCCGCACCACCGGGCCATCATCGCCGCGCGGGCTGCCGTCGGTGCCTTCGGGGCCGACGGTGGTCAGCACCACGAAGCGCGCCGCCTCGATCCATTGCCGGTAGAGCGGGGTCATCCGGGTGGCAACCTTGGTCAGCGAGGCGGGCACCGGCGCGTCATAGAGCGCCTCCAGTGCCTCGATCGTGTCGATTCTGTTCATCTATCAGCCACCCATTCGAATGTAGCGGAAGACGGCAGAGGCCAGCCAGCCCGCCGCGATGGCGATGGCCAGCGACAGAAGGCCGTAGACCAGGGGCCGTTCATGGGCGAGCGTGTAGATCATCCGTTCCAGCCCGACCTTGCGCACGGTGATGGCGGTCTCGTAGGAGGACACCACCTCGCGCCCACGGGTCAGGAAAATGCGCGCGGTGTAGTCGCCTTCGACCAGATTGGCGGGCATCCGGAACGATGTGTTGAACAGCGTTTCGTTGCGCAGGGTCACCGCCCCTTCCAGAACCTGATACAGGTCTTCATTCGTGCGGATGCGGATCACGGCATCGGTGAAATCGCGCTGATGTTCGGTCTCGGTGCCCACGGCCCGGATCGCGCGCGGGATGGAAATGCGGTGGCGCAGATCCTCGGTATCGCTGATCACCTCGCGGAACGGGTTGGTCGTGGCCACAGCGTAGAAGGTGGGCGCGGCGTCCACCTCGACCGCCTCGGTGTTCATCCAGATGCCATAACGCCGGTCCATCCGGCGGACGGTCACCGGGCGGTCGGGGCCCTCGATGGTGATGATCACCTCCAGCGGGTTGCCCTCGGGCACCGGTGTATAACGCTCGACCGCGCCGAAAATCAGGATCTCGGAGCCGTTGAAATTCGCGGTGATCGACACTTCGTTCTGGCTGAGACCAGCGACGACGGTTTCCTCCTGCGCAGCGGCAGCGAGCGGGGCCAGAAGCAGGGCCAGGATCAGCAGGATCTGTTTCAATGTCCCGACGCCGCCCCCAATGTGAAAAGCTCGGACGGCTGCAACAGCAGGTCGAGCGCCAGTTTTCCGCAGACCCCAAGCACCATGATCGCCAGCAGGATGCGCAACTGTTCGGCCTTCAGCTTGACCCCGATCCGCGCGCCCACCTGCGCGCCGACGACGCCGCCGATCAGCAGCAGGACGGCAAGGATCATGTCTACCGTGTAGTTCGTGGTCGCGTGCAGCAGCGTCGAAAAGGCGGTGACGAAGATGATCTGAAACAGCGACGTACCCACCACGACCTTGGTGGGCATGCCAAGGATATAGATCATCGCGGGCACCATGATGAAGCCGCCGCCGACGCCCATGATTGCCGCCAGAATGCCAACAAACAGCCCGACGAGCAGCGGCGGAATGACCGACAGGTACAGCCCCGAGGTGCGGAAGCGCATCTTGAACGGCAGCGCATGGATCCAGCCGCGATGATGGCGGCGCGGTGGCGGGGCACCGGCCGTGGCCTTGGACCGGCGAATGGCGCGCAGGCTTTCGACGAACATCAGCGCGCCGATGATGCCAAGGAAGACCACGTAGCAAAGCCGCACCAGCAGATCGACCTGACCGATGGCGCGCAGCGCGTTGAACACCTGCACCCCGAGCGCGGCCCCCACAAGACCGCCGATCAGCAGCACGACCCCCATTCGGAGATCCACCGTCTTTCGTTTGAAATGCGCCAGCACGCCGGAAAAGGACGATGCCACGATCTGGTTGGCCTCGGTCGCCACGGCGACGGCGGGGGGGATGCCGATGAAGAACAGCAGCGGTGTCAGCAGGAAGCCGCCGCCAACCCCGAACATGCCCGACAGGATGCCGACCAGACCGCCAAGCCCAAGCAGAAGGAAAGCGTTTACACTGACTTCCGCAATGGGCAGGTAGATCTGCATGGTCCGACAAATGCCTCCTGAGGTTGTAGCCTGTCTTACTGCCCGGTCCGTGTAATGGCCAGCCTTCACCCCGCCCGGCGGGGGTGCGACAGATCGGAACAGTCCGCAACTGTCAGCATAGTGAATCACTGGCCTCGATCCGTCCAGTGCCAGAGTGCCAGTCGGCTCAGTCCAGGTTGACCGATATTCCGTAAAGCTCGCCGGGGCGAATGACCAGCTCCAGTCCGATCTTGACGCTGACCGCCAACACCAGAACCGCCAGCAGAATCCGCAACTGTTCGGCTTTCAGCCTGACGCCGATCCGCGCGCCGACCTGCGCGCCAAGCACCCCGCCGAAGATGAGCAGCAGCGCCAGAACCATATCGACCGAATGGCTGCTTATCGCGTGCATCAGTGTTGTGAAGGCGGTGACGAAGATGATCTGAAACAGAGAGGTGCCGATCACGACCTTGGTGGGCATGCCCAGGATATAGATCATCGCGGGCACCATGATGAATCCGCCGCCCACGCCCATGATCGCCGACAGAATGCCGACCGCACCGCCCACCAGTAGCGGCGGCAGGGCAGAGATATAGAGCCCCGAGGTGCGGAAGCGC
>NZ_MNBL01000032.1 GCF_001879695.1 Nioella sediminis | reverse complement strand
GGTGCGGAAGCGCATCTTGAAGGGCATCGCATGTACCCAGTTGCGCTGGCGTCGCGTGACGGGGGGCCGGTCATCCGGGTTTCTGGAGGCGCGGATGGCATTCAGGCTTTCGATGAACATCATCGCCCCGATCGCGCCAAGGAAGACGACATAGCACAGCCGGACCAGCAGATCGACCTGGCCGACCGTGCGCAAGGCTGCAAACACCTGCACTCCAAGGGCCGACCCCAGAAGCCCGCCCGCCAACAGCACCAAGCCCATCCGGATATCGACGGTGCGGCGTTGGAAATGGCTGATGACGCCCGAGATGGACGACGCCACGATCTGGTTGGCAGAGGTCGCCACGGCCACCACGGGTGGAATGCCCGCCAGGAACAGCAAAGGCGTAATCAGAAACCCGCCGCCGACGCCGAACATGCCCGACAGCACGCCGACCACCCCGCCGATGCCAAGCAGCAGGAAGGCATTGACGCTGACTTCGGCAATGGGAAGGTAGATCTGCATGGGGGGCGGGGCTTTCGGCGCGGATATCGCCCCTTACGCCTGTGATCGGTCGGAATCCACCGGCCTCCCTGCGACAGATCGGATCAGGCGGGCTCAGCGCTGACGCAGGTACCGGCGCAGGATCTTCTCCAGTTTCGCGGCGCCGAGGGGGGCCATGGCCTTCGTATGTTCGTGGCTGATCGCCTCGTCGCTGAGGCCCGCCGCCATATTGGTCACGGTCGAGATCGCGGCGGCCTTGAGGCCCAGGAACCGGGCCAGGATGACCTCGGGCACCGTGGACATGCCAACCGCGTCCGCCCCAAGCATGTGGATCGCGCGGATCTCGGCCGGTGTTTCGAAGGAGGGGCCGGAATACCAGGCATAGACACCCTCGGCGAGGGCGATGCTCTCGTCCTCAGCCGCCTGCTTCAGCGCCGCCCGGATGCCGGGGTCATAGGCGTCCTTCATCGGCACGAAGCGCCGGTCAGACGGTTCCCCGATCAGCGGGTTGAGGCCGGAGAAATTGATGTGGTCAGTGAGCAGCATCAGGTCACCGGGCTGGATGTCGGGGCGCATCGACCCCGCCGCATTGGTGGCGATCAGCGCCTCCGCCCCAAGCGCGGTCAACACCTCCAACGGCAGGCGCATGGCGTCGCCCCGGCCGCTTTCGTAGTAATGCGCGCGCCCCCCGAAGACGGCGACGCGGGTGCCTTCCAGATCACCGATGACCAGCTTGGGGTTGTGGCCGGACACGCCAGCATGGGGAAAGCCCGGCAGGTCGGCATAGTCGATGGCAATGCCGTCCACGGCTTCGGCCAGGTGCCCCAGGCCAGAGCCCAGGATCAGGCCAATGGCCACCGGCTCGGTCCCGGCGCGGGACTGGATCAGATCGACAAGGGTATCACGGTCAGACATGGGCATTGGTCTTTCAACAGGCGCGGGGAAAGGATTTTGCAAAATCCTTCCGGATCGCGCCGCAAGCGGCGCGATCCGGGATCTCAGCGCTCTTTCACATAGGGCTCCCCACCGGCACGCGGCGGGATCGCTTTCCCGACGAAACCGGCCAGGATGACCACGGTAAGGATATAGGGCAGTGCCTGCATGAACTGCACCGGCACGCTGACGCCCAGAAGCCGGATATTCTGAAACAGGCTGCCCGTCGCATCCAGAAGGCCGAACAGCAAACAGGCCATCAACGCATACCACGGCCGCCACTTGGCGAAGATCAGGGCCGCCAGCGCGATAAAGCCACGGCCCGCGCTCATCTCGCGCACGAAGCCTGCCGACAGGCTGGTCGACAGATAGGCCCCGGCGATGCCGCACAGCACGCCGCAGATCAACACCGCCGTAAAGCGCATCCGCACCACCGAGATGCCTGCCGTATCCACCGCCGCCGGGTTTTCCCCAACGGCGCGCAGGCGCAGGCCGAACCGGGTGCGGTAGAGCAGCCACCAGGTCAGCGGCACGATCAGGAAGGCGGCATAGACCAGGATCGAATGGCCCGAGATCAGATCGTGATAGATCGGCCCGAGGATCGGCACGCCCTGCAGCTGTTCCGCGAAGGGCAGGGTGATGTTCTGGAACCGGCCCGAGGTCTCCAGCTGCGGTGTCCGACCGCCAAGCGAGAACCAGCTGTCGCTGACCACCACCGTCATCCCCGCGGCAAGGAAGTTGATTGCCACGCCGGAAATCAGCTGGTTGCCGCGGAAGGTGATCGACGCCACCCCGTGCAGCAGCGCAAAGACCATGGAGGACGCGACGCCCGCCAGAAGTCCAAGCCAGACATTGCCGGTTGTGAACGCGACCGAGGCCGAGAAGAAGGCCGAGATCAGGATCTTGCCCTCCAGACCGATATCGAAAATCCCGGCGCGTTCGGAATAGAGCCCTGCCAGACAGGCCAGCAGCAGCGGTGTGGCCAGCCGGATGGAACTGTCGAGAAGCTGGATGAGAGTTGCGAAATCCATGGATCAGCTCCCTTTCCGCATCGCCAGGAACAGGCGTTCCACGGGTGTGCGCACCATATTGTCCAGCGCGCCGGTGAACAGGATCACAAGCGCCTGAATGACCAGCAGCATCTCGCGGCTGACCGAAGGCATTTCGAACTCCAGCTCCGCCCCGCCCTGATAGAGCATCCCGAACAGAAGCGCCGCCAGGAACACACCGACGGGGTGCGAGCGACCCATCAGCGCCACCGCGATCCCGACAAATCCCGCGCCCTGCACCGGGTCGATGACCAGCCGTTCGGCCTCACCCATCACCGAATTGATCGCCATCAGGCCAGAGAGCCCACCAGAGATCAGCATCGAGATCATGATGATCCGCACCGGGTTGATCCCGGCATAGACGGCCCCGGTCTGCGAGTGGCCATAGGCGCGGATCTCATAGCCGAGCCGGGTTCTCCAGATCAGTGCCCAGACCCCCACGCAGGCCACAATCGCCACGAGGAACGACACGTTGAGCGGCGTCGACCGGCTGAACCCGAGCCAGGGGGCGATGTCATAGGCATTGGGCAGGTGGGTGCCCTCTGCAAACCGTGCAGTTTCCGGCGCCATCGACCCCGGAACCCGGAACACGTTGACCAGCAGGTAGACCAGCAGCGCCGAGGCGATGAAGTTGAACATGATCGTGGTGATCACGATATGGCTGCCGCGCTTGGCCTGCAGATAGGCCGGGATCGCGGCCCAGGCCGCGCCGAAGGCCGCCGAGCCCGCAATTGCCCCCAGAAGCGCAAGGGACCAGTGCGGCCAGGGGATCGACAGGCAGACAACGGCCACGCCAAGCCCGCCAAGGGCGGCCTGGCCTTCGCCACCGATATTGAACATCCGCGCATGGAAGGCCACGGCGACCGCCAGCCCGGTGAAGATGAAGTTGGTGGCGTAATAGAGCGTATAGCCCCAGCCATAGGCCGTCCCGACCGCGCCGCGCACCATGATGGCCATCGCCTCCAGCGGGCTTTCCCCGATATAGAGCACTACAAGCCCCGACACGACCAGTGCCAGCAGCAGATTGATGAAGGGGATCAGGGCGATATCGGCCCATTTCGGCATCTTGTCCATCACGCGGCCCCCTTCGTCACACCGGCCATCAGCAGGCCCAATTCACCCTCATTGGTTTCCGAGGGCAGTTTCTCACCCATGATCTGCCCGTCGAACATGACGGCAATGCGGTCCGACAGCGACATGATCTCATCCAGTTCCACCGACACGAGCAGGATCGCCTTGCCTTGATCGCGCAGCGCGATGATCTGCTTGTGAATGAACTCGATCGCGCCGATATCGACGCCGCGCGTCGGCTGCCCGATCAGCAGCAGGTCGGGATTGCGCTCGATCTCTCGCGCCACCACGATCTTTTGCTGATTGCCGCCGGAAAAGTTCTTCGCCTCAAGGAACGGATTGGGTGGGCGCACGTCAAAGCGCTCCATCTTCTCGGCGGTGTCTTTCTTCAGGGCCGCATTGTCCATGAACAAGCGGTTTTTCTGGTATTTCGGGTCGTGGTGATAGCCGAAGCCCATGTTTTCCCAGGCCATGAAGGGCATGATCAGCCCTTCCCGCTGCCGGTCCTCGGGCACATGGGCGATACCACGCGCCCGGCGGCTTTGGCCGTCCGAATGCGACCCCGTCAGGTCGATCCGATCCCCGTTGACCGTGATCGCGCCACCCGCTGCCGGGATCATGCCGCCCAGAACCTCCAGCAGTTCCGACTGGCCATTGCCTGCCACCCCCGCGATGCCAAGGATCTCGCCTGCCCGGATCTGCAACGAGATGCCTTTCAGCCGTTCGACCTTCTGATCGTCATTGGCCCGCAGGTCTTTTACGTCCAGCACCACCTCGCCCGGATTGGCGGGGGCCTTGTCGACGCGCAACAGCACCTTGCGGCCCACCATCAGTTCCGCCAGCTCCTCGGGGCTGGTGTCGGCGGTCTGCACGGTCGCTGTCATCTCGCCCCGACGCATCACGCTGACACTGTCGGTCACTTCCATGATCTCGCGCAGCTTGTGGGTGATCAGGATGATCGTCTTGCCCTGTTCCTTCAGTCCGTTGAGGATACGGAACAGGTGGTCGGCCTCGGCGGGGGTCAGAACGCCCGTGGGTTCGTCGAGGATCAGGATATCGGCGTGACGATAGAGCTGCTTGAGGATCTCGACCCGCTGTTGATGCCCGACCGAGATTTCCTCGATCACCGAATCCGGGTCCACATGCAGCTCATATTCGTCCGACAGTTCCTTGAGAATGCGCCGCGCCTTGGTGATCGAGGGCTGCAGCATCGCGCCGTCTTCGGCGCCAAGGATCACGTTCTCGACCACGGTGAAGTTCTCGACCAGCTTGAAATGCTGGTGGACCATGCCGATACCGGCGCGGATCGCGGCCTGGCTGTCGGGGATCGGGGTGGGCTGGCCGTTGATCAGGATCTCACCGGCATCGGCCTTGTAAAACCCGTAGAGGATCGACATCAGCGTCGATTTTCCCGCGCCGTTTTCGCCGACGATCCCGTGTATCGTGCCTTTGCGGACATGCAGGGAAATATCCTTGTTGGCCTGAACCGGACCGAAGGCCTTGGAGATGCCCTTCAGTTCGATCGCATAGGGTTCTGTGTCTGTCATGCGGCAGCCTGTCCCTTTTGTTTTTCATTGGGTCGCCACGAAATGCGGGCGCAATTGGGAAACTGTGACCAAAGCCGGGGCGTCTGTCCAGTCACCGCCCCAAAAAAGAAGACGGGCCACCGGTCGGGGCGGCCCGTCGGGCTTGATCAGCCTGTCACCGATTTACTCGACGGGGCACATGCCGTCTTCGGTGTAGTTATGCACCGAGATCTCACCGGCGATGATGGCGGCACGGGCGGCATCCACCTGTGCGATCATGTCTTCGGTGATCAGGTCGGCATTGTGCTCGTCCAGCGCATAGCCCACGCCATCCTCGGCCAGGCCGAAGACGTGGATGCCGGTCTCGATCTCGTCGACCGGGGTCGAGAATGCGTCATAGACGGCCACGTCCACGCGCTTGAGCATCGAGGTCAGGACCGAACCGGGGTGCAGGTAGTTCTGGTTGCTGTCGACGCCGATCGACAGGATGCCCTCGTCTTCGGCGGTTTGCAGAACACCAAGGCCGGTGCCGCCAGCGGCGGCGAAGACCACGTCAGCGCCCTGTGCCACCTGGGCACGGGTCAGTTCACCGCCGCGCACCGGGTCGTTCCAGGCCGCCGGGGTGGTGCCGGTCATGTTCTGGATGATGGTCGCGTCCGGGTTCACCGCGCGCACGCCCTGCGCATAGCCGCAGCCGAAGCGGGAAATCAGCGGAATGTCCATGCCGCCCACAAAGCCGACGGTGCCGGTTTCCGATGCCAGACCTGCCAGCATGCCCACAAGGTACGATCCCTCATGTTCCGAGAAGATCACCGAGCGCACGTTCGGCGCATCGACCACACCGTCGATGATCACGAAGGTGGTGTCGGGATAGTCGGGGGCCACAACTGCCAGCGAGGACGCCTGGCTGAAGCCCGCCATCACGACGGGGTTCGCACCGGCTTCTGCCAGACGGCGCATCGCCTGTTCACGCTGTGCGTCGGACTGAAGCTCGATCTCGCGATAGGAGCCGCCGGTTTCCTCGGCCCACTGTTCCGCACCGTTGAACGCCGCCTCGTTGAACGAGCGGTCGAACTTGCCGCCGAGGTCGAAGATGATCGCCGGATCGGCCAGCGCACCGGTGGCGGTGATCGCAAGGGCCGCAACAGTGCCATAGAATGTCTTGAAAAGAGTCATGTGTCTCTCCCGGTTGGATGATGGCGGGGCATTCTTTGGGTGATGCGCCCGGCCTGGAAAAAGTTGAAAGATCCCATGCTGAATAAGGGCAAAGCCCGCGCACGGGGTCAACCGTATTCTCGCGTCAACCGCCTGATGCCGGTAAAGGCAGCGCCATCAGGCAGGCATCGACGCGGGTTCCATCGGGTTTGCGATAGTATTGTGGACGTTGGCCCGTTTGCACGAATCCGGCGCCTTCATAAAGGCGGATCGCGGCCTGATTGTCGGCGGCGACTTCAAGGAATATCTGCTCAGCTTCACGCGTTCTGGCGCGGTCCAGAGCCTGCAAGAGAATCGCTTTCCCAATTCCATGGCCCCTGCGATCCGGGGTTACCGCTATGGTCAGCAGCTCTGCCTCGCCCGCGATGGTGCGGATCAGGGCAAAGCCGCCGTCGCCTTCGATCAGGTCGCATAGCGGGTCTGAGAGAAAAGCCTTCAGCTCCACCGCGCTCCACGGTCTTGGGGTGGTGAAGCTGGCGGCGTGGATGCGGGCAAGGTCTGCCGGGGTCATGGCAGCATGACAGGCCCGGTGTCGCGGGCGGGGGCCGCGTCGGGTGTGCGGATATAGAGCGGGGCAGGGCGCGGTTGGGGTGTTTGCCAGCGGGTCGCGGCGATGCGCGCGATGGCAGAGGCCGGGGCAAAGGCCGCAGGCGCGTGGGTCGCGCCGATCCGCTCGGCCACCTCGTCCGCGCGTTGGCCAACGCAGCTGAGTCCGGGCAGCGCCCACTCCGACACCGCATCAAACGGCACCAGGGCCGGCCCTTTTCCGGCCCCTTCGGCAAAGCGCTGCAAATACAGGTGATCACGGCGGGCATCGAGGCAGGCCAGCACAGGCCCCTCGGCCCCGAGCGCAAGGCAGTCCAGCAGCGACACGCCAATGGCGGGAATGCCAAGCGACAGGGCGAGCCCCCGCGCGGCGGCGACGGAAATGCGGATGCCGGTGAAGTTGCCGGGGCCGATACCGACGCCGATGGCGGACAGATCGGGCAGGGCGACATCAGCCTCCTCCAGCACCTCCTGAACCAGAGGCATCAGCCGTTCCGCCTGGCCTTTGCCCATATCCTCCTGCCGCGCGGCAATCACCCGGTCGCCCGACAGCAAAGCGGCCGCGCAATGCGCGGCCGATGTGTCAAAGCCAAGGATCAGCGCGTCAGACGGCAACCGGACGCACCTCGATCACTTCGGGGATGTAGTGGCGCAGCAGGTTCTCGATACCCATTTTCAGCGTCACTGTGGACGAGGGGCAACCGGCGCAAGCGCCCTGCATATGCAGGTAGACGATGCCGCGATCGAACCCATGGAAGGTAATGTCGCCCCCATCCTGCGCCACGGCCGGCCGCACGCGGGTATCCAGCAGTTCCTTGATCTGGCCGACGATCTCGGCATCCTCGCCGCTGTGCTCTGCATGGCCACCGGCCGCGCCGTCGCCCTCCATCACCGGGGCGCCGGACTGGAAATGTTCCATGATCGCGCCCAGAATGGCAGGCTTCACGTGGTCCCATTCCACATCGGCGGCTTTGGTCACGGTCACGAAATCGGTGCCGAGGAACACGCCAGCCACACCGGACACGCCAAAGATGCGGGTCGC
This sequence comes from Nioella sediminis, assembly GCF_001879695.1. GTDB lineage: Bacteria > Pseudomonadota > Alphaproteobacteria > Rhodobacterales > Rhodobacteraceae > Nioella > Nioella sediminis. The sequence goes on along the minus strand of NZ_MNBL01000032.1, from coordinate 97,389 downwards.
AAGGGGCGAGCTTCCCGCGCTATCCGCTGCCGGAAAATCCGCTGTGCCACTTTCCAGAACCTGCAATCCGGGCAGGAATTTCAGCGTGGCGGGGTTCGGGGTGGATTCGGTCTGGATGAACATCTTGCGCTCCTTCGCGGCTTTGCACTGATATGCTTATCCCGACCGGGGAAGTCAAGAATTGGAACGGTTCTAATCTGAGGTTCAGGTGATCGCCTCAAGCTGTTCCTTCGACAGCTCACCGGGCACGATGGTCATCGGAATCGGCAGGGTGCCCGCGGTTTTCGACAGGGCGGTGACCAGCGGCCCCGGCCCCTTGCGACCGGTCCCGGCCCCCAGAACGATCACCCCGATTTCCCGGTCCTCGTTGACCTGGCTCAGGATTTCGTCGATCGGCTCTCCCTCGCGGACAACCAGTTCCGGGTCGACGCCCTGCTTGTCGCGCATCCACTTGGCGAAGACGTTGAAATGCGCCTCGATCCGTTCGCGCGCTTCGGCGCGCATGACCTCGCCCACGCCGATCCAGTGGTTGAATTCATCGGGGGGAATCACCGACAGGATCTGCACACCGCCCCCTGTATTCGCGGCCCGCATTGCCGCGAAACGCATGGCGTTCAGGCATTCGCGGGAATCATCGAGGATAACCAGAAACTTGCGCATGGACCTCTCCCATAGTCACCGCAGGCCATCATGACCGAGGTGAAGGGCTCAGGCAACAGCGGGTTTTGCAAGCACTTGTTAACCATTTGTCCGCCGGCTTGTGTTAACCTTTCGGCATTTATTGACTGCGTTCATGCGGGGGACCGGACATGGCCTTCTATCACAACCTCAAGGATTATCGGCGCGCCGAAGAGGCAGCCCGCGCCGTCGGGCGCGATGTCGACTACCCCGGCAAGGCAGACTGGATCGCCTCGCGCCTGCTGGAATTGCGCACGCATCTGCGCGACAAGATCACCGGTCGGCGGCGGGCCAAATCACTGATCATCGGGTCATGGAACATTCGCGCTTTCGACGATGGCCGCCCGCGCATGGATGAAAGCTACCACTATATCGCCGAGATCATCGACAGCTTCGATATCTGCGCGGTGCAGGAGGTGAAGCAGGACCTCAAACCGCTGGAACGGCTGGTCCGGCTGCTTGGCCCCAATTGGGATTATTTCGTCAATGACGTGACTGAAGGGGGCCCTGGCAATAATGAACGCATGGCGTTTCTGTATGACCGCAACCGGGTGCGGTTCAAGAACCTGATCGGGGAACTGGTGCTGCCGCAGGAGGCGCTGATCGAAGGGCGACAGATCGCCCGGTCGCCCTTTTTTGCGTCGTTTCAGGCCGGGTGGTTCCGCTTCACGCTCTGTAGTGCGCATATCCTCTATGGCGGCAGCAGCGCGGCGGATCATGCGCTGCGCGCGGCCGAGATCCGGGCGATTTCAAAGGTGCTGGCGCGCCGGTCGGAACAGACCGATGAGGTGCATGTGCTGCTCGGTGACATGAATATCGAGGCGGCGGGCGATCCGATCATGCAGGCGATGACGGATGAGGGGCTGCATGTCCCCCTTTTCGGCGCGACCAATCTGGGCGGTACAAAGCATTACGACCAGATTGCCTTCACCAAGGAGGACGTGAAAACGCGGCTTCTGGCCAAGGGCAGCTTCGACTGGCGCGGGGCCGTCTTCCGGAACGAGGATGCCGACCATTACCAACCCCATGCCGAGGCGATGCGGGGCGAGCCCTATGCCAATTGGGACCGGTCCTACAAGGGCTGGACCACCTATGAGATGTCGGACCACCTGCCGATCTGGATCGAGCTGGAGGTGGATTATTCCGACGATTACCTGAGGCGCTTTACCGGCTGATCAGCCTTCTGATTTTGCCCAGTCCCAGTAAAGCTTCAGCGCCTCTTTGGTCACGGGACCGACCTGATAATTCGTGCCGTCGAACTCCACTACGGGCGTGACCTTGGACATGTTGCCCGACAGGAAGACCTCGTCGGCATCGCGCACGTCGTCAAAGCTCAGAACCTCTTCGCGCACCTCATGGCCTGCGGCGCGCAGGTTCTTGATATGGCGCGCGCGGGTGATGCCGGACAGGAAGGTGCCATTGGGAATGGGGGTTTTCACCACGCCATCCTTGACGATGAAGACATTGGCGGTGGCGCTTTCGGCCACGTTGCCCATGGCATCGGCCACCAGCGCATTGTCGAACCCCTTGGCGCGCACCTCTGCCAGCATCCTTGCGTTGTTGGGGTAGAGGCAGCCTGCCTTGGCGTTGGTCACGTTGTCGGCCAGCACCGGGCGGCGGAACTGGGTGGTGCCAAGCCGCACCGTGGCATCGGGCGGCGAGAGCGGGATTTCCTCCAGACAGACCGCGAACCCGGTGGAGTCCGCATTCGGCACGATGGCCGAATAGCCGCCGTCGATGGTCCAGTACATGGGCCGGATATAGAGCGGCGTGTCCTCGGGATAGAGCCGGATGCCCTCCCATACGATATCGAAGATTTCCTGTCCGGTATGGGTCGGGTTCATCATCAGCGCGCGGGCCGAGCGGTTCACCCGTTCGCAATGGGCCAGCAGGTCGGGGGCCAGCCCATGGGCATAGCGCGCGCCGTCGAATACCGTGCCCCCCAGCCAAGATCCGTGATCGGCCGCGTTCATGATCGGCACATTGCCGTCATGCCATTTGCCTTCGAACCAGGTGCGGATATTCTTGCCGGTCGCCATTGGGGATCCTCCTTCTTGGCGACAGCATGGGGCAGATTAGGTCATAGGTCCAGACGTAAATCCGAGCTGATAGGACATCGGCGCAGGCCGCGCGCCCAAGCCGGTTGCAGGCGGTTTGCCCGGTGTCCCTGGCGGTTGTTTTGCTGTCTCCATGGCTCCTCCCTTACATGACTGGCGGCATCATCGCCGCAAAAGCCTGCCAGAAGGTTAAAGGGCCAGATCACGCCGCCAGTGCCAGAAGCCCCGCCATGTCGAGCGGCGCATTGACCATCTCCAGGTTTCCTTCCGAATCTCGCGGCCAGTCCTCTTGCGGGCGATCTCGGTACAGCTCGATTCCATTGCCATCGGGGTCTTCCAGATAGACGGCTTCGCTGACGCCATGATCGGCAGCCCCGACCAGCGGAACGCCAGCGGCGGCCACCTGCGCCACGGCCTGCGCCAGCGCCGCGCGCGTCGGGTACAGGAAAGCGACGTGATAAAGCCCGGTCGTGCCGCGCGGCGGGCGCATGCCGCTCCGGCTTTCCCAGGTGTTCAGCCCCAGATGGTGGTGATAGCCGCCCGCTGACATAAACGCCGCGCCGGGGCCGTAATGCTGCTGAACCTCCAGCCCGATCACATCGCGATAGAAGGCGATGGACCGGTCGAGGTCGGAAACTTTCAGGTGGACATGGCCGATTCCCATGCCGGGGTCTGCGGTGTAACTCATGGCGTTTCTCCTTTGCCCGGCAACATAGGAGCTGCCAGACAAAGGGGAATTCACCGTTTTCGCAGGGGATCGGTGCAGATCTGCGCAGAGACCTAGCTGCGCACCATGCCGACGATATCGTAGGTTTGCGCCAGGATCGGCGCGGCGATCTCGCGCGCCCGCTCGGCCCCGCGGCCCAGGATGCGGTCGATCTCGGCTTGGTCCTGCATCAGCCGGGCCATTTCGCCCGAGATCGGGGCAAGCTTTTCGACGGCCAGATCAGCGAGGTCTTGCTTGAAATAGCCGAACATCTTGCCCGCGTTCTGCGCCACCACATCGTCCACGGTGGTCTCGGCCAGAGCCGCCCAGATATTCACGAGGTTGCGCGCCTCGGGGCGGTTTTCCAGCCCGTCCGCGGTTTCGGGCAGCGGGTCGGGGTCGGTCTTGGCCTTCTTGATCTTCCGGGCAATGGCGTCGGCGTCGTCGGTCAGGTTGATCCGCGTCTTGTCGGACGGGTCGGATTTCGACATTTTCTTGGTCCCGTCCTGCAGGTTCATCACCCGCGTCGCCGCCCCCTCGATCACCGGTTCGGTCATGGGGAAGAACTCGACGCCATAGTCATGGTTGAACTTCGCGGCGATGTCGCGGGTCAGTTCCAGATGCTGTTTCTGGTCCTCGCCAACAGGCACATGGGTGGCGTGATAGACCAGAATATCGGCGGCCATGAGCGCAGGGTAGGCAAGCAGCCCGAGCGAGGCGGCCTCGGCGTTCTTGCCGGATTTGTCCTTCCATTGCGTCATGCGGCCCATCCAGCCCATGCGCGCGACACAGTTGAAGACCCAGGCCAGCTGCGCGTGTTCGGGCACCTGGCTCTGGTTGAAGAGGATGCTTTTTTCCGGGTCGATGCCAGAGGCGATGAAGCCTGCGCACAGTTCCCGCGTGTTGCGGGTCAGCGCTGCTGGATCCTGCCAGACGGTGATCGCGTGCAGATCGACCATGCAGTAGATCGACAGGATGCCCTGGTTCTGCGCATCCGCGAACCGCTTGAGCGCCCCCAGATAGTTGCCGAGATGCAGGTCGCCCGAGGGCTGGATGCCGGAAAACACCCGTGGCGTGAATTTTGCGTCGCTCATCGTGAACACCCTTGCCTGCCCCCCGCGCGAAAAGGGCGTCTGGTCAACCGCGCGCGCCTCGCTTACCCATGGGGGCGAGGCGCGTCAACATAAGGGACAATGGGAAGATGGACGCAAGCGGTAACTCCCCCTTCAATGCGCTGCCGCCCGTGGTAGTCGCCCTCGCGGTCGTGATGGGCGGGCTGGAGGTGATGTTCCAACTGGCCACGGCGGGGCTTCTGGGAGGCGCGGGCGGCGTCGGCTGGCGGATTGCGGCGATGCAGGATTACGCGGTTCTGGATTCTGTCTGGGAATGGATGCGCGCCAATCGCAGCTATCCGCCGCAGCATCTGGCCCGGTTCGTGGCTTATCCGCTGCTGCATGGCGGCTTCGTGCATGTGGCCTTCGTGGTGGTCTTCATCCTCGCCATCGGCAAGATGGTGGCCGAGGTGTTTTCGCCGCTGGCCTTCCTGCTGGTTTTCTGGGTCTCGGCCATTGTCGGGGCGCTGGCCTTCGTGCTGGTGCTCGATTCCGGCTACCCGTTGATTGGCGGCTATCCCGGTGTCTACGGGCTGATCGGGGCGTTTTCGTTCATCCGGTGGGTCAATCTGGGCGTCGCCGGGGAAAACCAGATGCGGGCCTTCGGGCTTATTGGCATGCTGCTGGCGATCCAGCTGATCTTTGCGACCTTGCAGGGCAATTACGGGGATGTGGTGGCGGATCTGTCGGGTTTCGTGGCCGGGTTCCTGCTGTCATTCCTGGTCAGCCCCGGCGGCTGGCAGCGGCTGCGGAACCGTCTGCGCCAGCGGTGAGGTTTGCGGGCGCGGGCCGGGGTGCCCACCCGCCCGCCCGGGCTGGCGCAGGTCAGGTCGGGTCCGGCGGAGAGGGCGCGCCGCGCCAGCCCGCACCCCGGCCCGCGCCCGCGCCTGATATCAGCGGTTGCGCCTGAGGCTGGCCCTGAGCTCCGCCAGCCGGAATGCGCCGGTCACCTGTCCGAAGACCATGTAGGAGAGCATCCCGACCACGATCACGCCCGCCAGTGCCGCGTAGCGCAGCCCATCTGTCTGCAACGCCCCTGACAGCAGCCAGACCAGCCCCCAGGACAGCGCCCCCATCATCAGCGACGCCGCCATGATGCGCGGGGCCGCGTGACGGGCCTTGTTGTCCAGCCGAACCGCCTCGCCAAACCCGCGCGCGCCGAGCCACAGCATCAGCGTCATCCCCCAGGCCGCCGTGGTGGCCGCGACCGCCGGGGCCAGCCAGCCGATCACCGGCATCAGCCCGAAGGCAAGCGCCGCATTGATCGTCATGGCGACAAGCGCATAGCGGAAGGGGGTCGCTGTATCCTCGCGCGCGAAGAAGACCGGCTGTTGCAGCTTTTGCAGCACGAAGGCCGGCAGGCCGAGCCCGTAGATCGCCAGCGCCCCGGCAATGGCGGCGCTGTCGGCGGCATCGGTCTGGCCGCGTTCGTAGAGCACCGAGACAATCGGCAGAGGGATCAGCAAAAAGACCACCGCGCAGGGCAGGGTCAGGATCAGCGCGAACTCAAACGCGCGGGAGAGGGAATGGCGCGCGCCCTCTGGGTCATCCGCCTTCAGCCGCCGCGACAGTTCCGGCAGCAGCACGATCCCGATGGCGATGCCGACCACGCCAAGCGGCAGCTGGTAGAGCCGGTCAGCGGCAAAGAGCCAGCTGATCGCGCCCTCGGTCGACGACGCCACAAGCTGCCCCACCACCAGGTTGATCTGTGCCACCCCATTGGCGAGGGCGGCGGGCACACCCACGACGACGAGGTGTTTCATCTCCGGCGTCCAGCGGGGGCGCGCGGGCCGGATGCGGATGCCAGCCCGATCCGCCGCGCCCCAGACCATTGCCAGCTGCGCCACGCCTGCGACCGGGATCGCCCAGATCAGCCAGGTGATGACCGCGCCACCGATGAGCGCGCCACAGGTCATGGCTGCGATGACGAAGATGTTGAGCAGAACCGGCGCCGCCGCCGCCGCCGCGAAGCGCCCGTGAGAGTTCAGAACGCCGGAAAAGAGCGCCGCCAGTGACATGAAGAAGATGTAGGGAAAGACGACGTGACCGAAGCCCACGGCCATGTCGAAGCGTTCATCCCCCACGAACCCGCCTGCCGTGGCCCAGACCAGCGCGGGCATGAACACCATGCCAAGCCCCACCAGCAGCAGCACGACAAAACCAAGCCCCGACAACGCATCGCGGGCAAATCCCGTGGCGTCCTCACCGGCCTCGGCTTTCTTCGAATACATCGGCACGAAGGCGGCGTTGAACGCGCCCTCGGCAAAGAAGCGGCGGAAGAGGTTGGGCAGCCGGAAGGCAGCGACGAAGGCGTCCATAACCGGGCCGGGACCGATTAGCGCCGTCAGCATGATTTCCCGCACGAAGCCGAGCACCCGGCTGACCATGGTCCATCCGCCCACGGTCAGGATGCCGCTGAGAAGACGGATGGGCCGTGTGTTCATGCCCCCGCCCGTTCCGCCACGCGGGCAATGGCCTCTCGCAGCTTCTTCTCCAGCGCGTCCTGCCGGTGCTTGGCGTGCAGCTTCAGCCCGAACATGTCCTTGACGTAGAAGGTGTCGATCACCTGTGCGCCATAGGTCGCGATCACCGCCGACGAGATATAGATATTCGACGCCGCGAGCGTCTTGGTCAGGTCATACAGCAGGCCGGGCCGGTCGCGGGTGTCGACCTCGATGATCGTGTAGATCTCGGACCCTTCATTGTCGAAAGTGATGTTGGTGGGCACGTTGAACGGGCGTTCGCGCTTCTTGATCTTGTCGCGCTTGTCGAGCGCCTGGCTGGCAACGACCTCGCCCCTCAGGGTCTTCTGGATCATGGTGGTCAGGCGCGGCAGGCGGCTGGCCTCATAGGGGTGACCCTCGGCGTCCTGCACCCAGAAGACGGCGGTCGCATAGCCGTCCTTGGTGGTGTAGGTGCGCGCGTCCACCACGTTCGCCCCCACGAGGCTGAGTGCACCGGCAAGGCGAGAGAAGATGCCGGGGTGATCGGCCAGCGCAAAGCAGACGCGGGTCGCGTCGCGGTCGATATCCTGCGCCGTGTCGATGCGAATCTCGTTGTTGGGCAGGTCGCGCAGCAGCCCGGCAATGACCGCCTGAGTTTCGGTGTCCAGCCCCTGCCAATAGGGGCCGTAATGCCGGTCGGTTTCGGTCTTCAGGGCCTTGCGGTCCCAATCCTCCAGCCGCTCGCGCAGGGCCTTCTTGGCCTCGCCTTCGCGCTTCTCGCGGTTGAGGTCCTCCAGCCCGGTTTCCAGCGCCACGGCGGTGGCCCGGTAAAGCCCGCGCAAAAGCGTCGCTTTCCAGTTGTTCCAGACATTGGGGCCAACGCCACGGATATCGCAGACGGTCAGCACCGTCAGCAGATCGAGCCGCGACTTGGTTTTCACCGCCTTGGCGAAATCGCGTACCGTGCGGATGTCGCCGATGTCGCGCTTCTGGGCCATGTCGGACATGAGCAGGTGATGACGCACCAGCCATTCCACTGTTTCCGACTCCTCCGCTTTCAGTCCAAGGCGCGGACAGATTCGGCGTGCGATCTGGGCACCCACAACGGAATGGTCCTCGTCCCGACCCTTACCCAGATCATGGATCAGGCAGGCGAGATACAGCACCTTGCGATTGACACCCGCCTTCAGGATGCCGGAGGCGACGGGCAGTTCCTCGATCAGTTCCTCCCGCTCGATCTGCGCGAGGGTCGAGATCACCTGGATCGTGTGCTCATCGACCGTATAGCTGTGATACATGTTGAACTGCATCATCGCCACGACCGGCGCGAATTCCGGGATGAAGGCGGCCAGCACCCCAAGCTCGTTCATGCGGCGCAGGCCCCGTTCCGGGTTGCCATGCTTCAACAGCAGGTCGAGGAAAATGCGCACCGCTTCCTTGTCGCTGCGCATCTCGTCGTCAATGAGATGCAGGTTCGCCGTGACCAGCCGCATCGCGTCGGGATGGATCAGATAGCCGGTGCGCAGGCCCTCCTCGAACAGCCGCAGCAGGTTCAACTTGTCCGACAGGAAGTCAGCGTTATCGACCACCGCAAGGCGCCCCTGCTTGACGTCGTATCCCGGCTTCAGCTTCTTGCGGCGTCTTCGGCGGCCCTTGAGGAACCCGATGATCAGGGGTTCGGGCTTCAGATGCGCGGCTTCCATCGCGGTCAGGAAGATGCGGGTCAGTTCGCCCACGCGGGTGGCGTGGCGGAAGTAATCCTGCATGAAATATTCCACCGCCCGGCGGCCGCTGTGATCGGTATAGCCGATACGCGAGGCCACCTCGACCTGAAGGTCAAAGGTCAGTTGATCCTGCGCGCGGCCCGCGATCAGGTGGATATGGCAACGCACCGCCCAGAGGAATCGTTCGGCGGCGTCAAAGGCATCGAACTCCTCCTGCCGGAAGACGCCATGTTCCACCAGCTCGGCGACCGTATCGACGCCATGTTCATACTTGGCGATCCAGTAGAGCGTCTGCAGGTCGCGCAGCCCCCCCTTGCCCTCTTTGACGTTGGGTTCAACCATGTAGCGCTGGCCGCCCTGACGTTTGTGTCGTTCAGCGCGTTCCTCCAGCTTGGCGTCGATGAACTCACTGGCCGTGCCCGCGAAAAGCTGCTCGCGCAGCGTGTCGTGCAACTGGTCACCAAGGGCGGCATCCCCGGTCAGGTAACGCATTTCCAGCAGCGATGTGCGGATCGTGAAATCCTCTTTCGCCAGCCGCAGGCAATCGGGGATCGACCGGCTGGCATGACCCACCTTCAGGCGCAGGTCCCACAGGATGTAGAGCGTGGATTCAATGACACTTTCTGCCCAACCGGTCATTTTGTAGGGCAGCACGAACAGCAGGTCGACATCCGAGAACGGGGCCATTTCCCCGCGCCCCGATCCGCCGACGGCCATGACCGCCAGGCGCTCGGCCTCGGTCGGGTTGGGATTGCGATGCAGATAGGTGGTGGCGACTCGAATGGCCTCGGTCACCATGCCATCGGTCAGGAACGCATAGGCGCGTGTCACCCGCCGCGCGACCAGTGGATTTGCCTCGAAGGCCGCCTCGATGGCAGCGCGCCCGGCCTTCTGCGCGGCCAGCAGTTCGGCGACGGTCAGCGCCCGGATCTTGCTCGCGTCGCTCTGGTCGGCAAGGGCGGCATCCAGCCGCGCGCGGATCGCGGCGGTGTCGAATATCTCCGCCTCGGGAAGGATCATCTCCCCGGAGGCGGTTCCTTTGGCGGGAAGGCGCGGGTTCCGGTCAGAAGCCGGAGGCGCCAAGGCGTCCTGGTGCAGGGTCAATAATGGAAACCTGGTTTTCGAGTACCGTTGCGATCGCCATGGCCCGTTCGACAGTGCCATCGGCTCTCAGGCGGAATACCCCGTTCGCACCGGCAAAGCCAGAGGAGGCCGTCAGTTCCGCCACCCCGATCGCACCGGCCTCGGCAGCGGTTTCGGCAATCGCGCGCATGGCGTCATAGGCAATCGGGGCCAGCACATGCGGCGCATCGCCATAGGCGGCGGTGTAGCGGGCGCCAAAGGCGGCATTGGCATCGGGGTCCGGCAATGCGAACCAGCCCCCCTGAAGGCCGGACAGTTCCAGCGTCTGCGACGGCACGTCCCACCGGGTCAGACCCATGACGCGGACCTCTTCGGTATCCAGCCCGTTTTCCGGCAGCAGCTGCGCGAAGAGCGGCAGCGCGGCAGAGGCCTCGGCGGTGATGACCAGCCCGGTCGCGTCAGAGGAGCGGATGGTCGACATCACCTCGGGCAGCGCCTGCACCACGCCTTGCTGTGAGAATTCGTAGCTGACCACGCCCGCGACGGTGCCGCCGGTGCTGGCCACCGCCCGTTGCACCGCGTCGCGCGCAACCTCGCCCGCCAGGTTCTGGGCGTGCAGAATGACAATGCGATTGCGGCCCTGGCGCGCGGCATAGCTTGCGATCCGGGCGGCGGTATTGTCGAACGTATGGCCCAGAACGAAGACATTGCCGCCCGCGATCTCGGTGTTGTTGGAAAAGCTCAGGACGGCGACATTGCTGTTCGAGACCGCGACCCCCACGGCCGCCGCGGCATCGGAGCGCAACGGACCTACGATGACCCGCGCCCCCTGCTGAATGGCCTGTCGCGCCACCGTGGCGGCCTGCGCCGGGTCCGCCGCGGTATTGTAGACGGTGATTTCCAGCTCCACGCCCTCGAACTCCGATGCGGCGAGCCGGGCGGCGTTTTCCAGGCTGCGGGCCACGATTTCATCGCCCGCGCTGGCAGAGCCGTAGGGCAGCAGCAGCGCGACCTGAATCGGGGCGCCCGCGCGCACCCGCGGACCGCTGCCGCCGGGAACGCCAACCTGACAGGCGGCGAGGACACCGGCACAAAGCGCCAGCAGAACAAAGCGGCGTGACTTGCGGAACATGCGGAAAGAAGGGAACATACGGCGCCGTCTCCAGAAGGCTCGAAATTGGGTCGGACGGACCCTACGCGGTCACGCGAAACAAGTAAACGCCAAGAGGCCAGCCCATGTCCGATCAGCTTGCAACCGCCGGTGCGCCCCGCGCTTCCCGGCTTGATCCGGGGCTTTACCTCGTGGCGACACCGATTGGCGCGGCGCGGGATATCACCCTGAGGGCGCTGGATATTCTGGCCTCTGCCGACGCGATTGCCGCCGAGGATACCCGCACCGCCCGCAAGCTGATGGAGATCCACGGGCTGGCCGTCGCCGGTCGCCCGCTGATCGCCTATCACGATCACAGCGGCCCCGGCGCGCGGGACAAGCTGGCCGCGATGGTCGCGGCGGGAAAATCCGTGGCCTATGTGTCCGAAGCGGGCACGCCGCTGGTGGCCGATCCTGGCTATCAGCTGGCCCGTGGCATGATCGAGGACGGCTTGCCGGTGATCGCCGCGCCGGGCGCCTCTGCCGTGCTGGCGGCGCTCAGCGTGTCCGGCCTGCCAAGCGACCGGTTTCTGTTCGCGGGTTTCCCGCCGCAGGCCAAGGGCGCGATGACAAGCTGGCTGGCAGATCTTGCGCCGGTCGGGGCGACGATCATTCTATATGAATCGCCGCGTCGCGTTCACCGATTGTTAGATGTTTTGTCCGATACCTTCGGGGGCGAGCGGCCCATGGCGTTGTGCCGGGAATTAACCAAACGCTTCGAAGAGGTCTTGCGCGGCAGCGTGGATGAGGTTCGAAATAGCATCGCAGATCGGGTCTTGAAGGGCGAAATCGTCGTCGTCATCGGCAAGGGCGCACCGGTTCAGGCGAGCTTGGAAACGATGGAAGACGCATTGCGCGCGGCGCTGGCGACACTGTCGGTCAAGGACGCGGCAGCACAGGTCGCCGCCGATCTGGGGCTGAAGAAACGCGACGTCTACCAGGCGGCGCTGACGCTGGAGAAAGATGGATGAGCGGAACAGTCAGTTATCATGCCGGACTTTCGGCAGAAGACCAGGTGTCTCGTCGATATGTGCGTGACGGTCATACGATCCTGTCCCGCCGGTGGCGCGGCAAAGCGGGGGAGATCGACCTTGTGGCGGAAAAGGACGGCACGGTGGTGTTCATCGAGGTCAAGAAAAGCCGCAGCCATGCGCGGGCCGCCGAACGCCTGTCTCAACGCCAGTTGCATCGCATATACCGGAGTGCCGAAGACTTTATCGGACATCTTCCGGCGGGGGCCAATACCGATTGCCGGGTCGATGTGGCACTACTCGATCATCATGGGGAAATCGACATTCTGCCGAATGTCCTCTGTGCATAGGGGCACATCGACGGCATTGCACCTTTCCGCCTCACGGGTCATGAATGCGCAACACGTGGGATTGGAGACGCCGCATGCCCCTCAAGGTTGCCATCCAGATGGACCCGATCGGTCCGATTAATATCGACGCTGACAGCACGTTCCGCATCGCCGAAGAGGCACAGGCGCGGGGCCATGAGCTGTTATACTACACACCCGACATGCTCGCCTATCAAGAAGGCCGGGTGACCGCGCGTGGCTGGCCGCTCACGGTGCGGCGGGTGAAGGGCGATCATTTCAGCATCGGCGAAATGCAGGAGATCGACCTCGCCGATTGGGATGTGGTTTGGCTGCGCCAGGACCCGCCCTTTGACATGGGATACATCACCACGACCCATATTCTTGAGCGTGTGCATCCCGAGACGCTGGTTGTGAATGATCCTTTCTGGGTGCGCAACTACCCGGAAAAACTGCTGGTTCTGGACTTCCCCGACCTGACGCCGCCCACCACCATCGCCCGCGATCTGGAGACCCTGAAGGCCTTCAAACACAAGCATGGCGACATCATCCTCAAGCCGCTTTATGGAAATGGCGGCGCGGGGGTCTTCCGGCTCGACCCCAATGACCGCAACCTCAATTCGCTGCACGAACTGTTCACGGGCATCAACCGAGAGCCACTTATCGCTCAGAAATTCCTGCCCGACGTGTCTGCAGGCGACAAACGCGTGATCCTGGTCGATGGAGAGCCTGTGGGCGCGATCAACCGTGTGCCTGCCAAGGGCGAGACCCGCTCCAACATGCATGTGGGCGGCCGGCCCGAGAAGGTGGCCCTCACCGACCGCGACCGCGAAATCTGCGCCCGCATCGGCCCACTTCTGCGCGAAAAGGGGCAGATCTTCGTGGGCATCGACGTGATCGGCGGTTGGCTGACCGAGATCAACGTGACCTCCCCCACCGGCATCCAGGAACTGGAACGCTTCGACGGGATCAACATCGCCGAAAAGATCTGGCAGGCCATCGAAGCGCGTGTCGCATGAGTGTTCGCGCGCGGCTGCTCAGAACCTGGCTGCGCTGGATCGAGCGGCCAGCGCTCAACCGGCTGGCCCGGCAGGACGCGGCGATCCGGGTCCGCCGACGGTTTGAATGGCAGTGCCGCATCCTGTGCCCTGTTCCCCGCGGCGTGGCTCAGCGCTGGACCGAACGCGCCGGGATGGAGGTGTTGGAGCTTGGCGACCCGACGGGGCCGCAGCTGCTCTACCTGCATGGCGGGGCCTATGTTTTCGGCAGCCACCGCACCCATAAGGGTCTTGCCGGACGGCTGGTCAAGCGCATCGGCGGCGGCGCGGTGGTGCCGCATTACCCGCTTGCGCCCGAATCGCCCTTTCCAGCCGCGCCCGAGGCTGCCTTGCGCCTGTACCGGCAGATGGCGGCGCAAGGTCCGGTGATTCTGGCGGGCGACAGCGCGGGCGGCGGGCTGGCCCTGTCACTGCTGGCGATGATCTGCGCCGACCCCGACCTGCCGCAGCCGCTGGCCACGCTGGTTTTGTCGCCTCTGACCGATCTGGCCATGACCGGCGACAGCCTGCAAACGAATGACGCCAGCGAGGTGGTGCTGCCGCCCGAAGGCATCCGTATCTCAGCCTTGGGCTATCTGGACGGGGCCGACCCGTCAGACCCGCGTGCCAGCCCGCTTTACGCCCAGTTTCCCGGTGCCGGGCCGGTGCATGTGTGGGTAGGGGACGGCGAAGTCCTGCTCGATGACAGCCGCCGCATGGTGCACGTGCTACAGGGGCAGGGGGTGGAGGCGCATCTGACCATTGCGCCCGGCCTGCCACATGTCTGGCCGCTCTTCCCCGGCTGGATGTTGCCCGAAGCAGACGCCACGCTCGACCAGATGGCTGCCGCGATCCGCTAGTTCTTCCCCGCGATCAGCCGGAATCCCAGGGCCTCGGCGATATGGGGCATGCGAACCGCGTCCACCCCTTCCAGATCGGCGATCGTGCGCGCCACCCGCAAGACCCTGTGATAGCCGCGCGCCGACAGGCGGAACCGCTCGGCGGCCTTGATCAGCATGTCGCGCCCTTCGGCATCCGGTTCCGCGATCTGATCGAGCAGTGCGCCTTCCGCATCGGCATTGACGCGGGCCTTGGCCCCGAGCGCCTCGAACCGGGCGGTTTGCCGGTCGCGGGCGGCGGCGATCCGGGAGGCCACCGTGGCGCTGTCATCGCCCGAGGGCGGCAGATCGAGATCGGTGAACCCCACTGGCGGCACCTCCAGCCGCAAATCGAAGCGATCCATCAGCGGGCCGGAGATGCGGCCCAGATAGTCCTCGCCGCATAGGGGCGCCCGCCCGCAGGCCTGATCAGCGTCATATAGATGCCCGCAGCGGCAAGGATTGGCGGCGGCGAGCAGCAGGAAGCTGCATGGATAGGTCACATGCGCATTGGCACGGGCCACCACCACATCGCCGGTTTCAATGGGCTGGCGAAGGGTTTCCAACACCTGCCGGGGGTATTCGGGGAACTCGTCGAGGAACAGCACGCCGTTATGGGCGAGGCTGATTTCCCCCGGTTTCGCGTGTCGCCCACCCCCTACGATGGCGGGCATAGAGGCGGTGTGATGCGGCGCGCGATAGGGCCTTGTGCGGGAAATCCCGCCCTCGTCCAGCAGCCCTGCCAGCGAGTGGATCATCGAGGTTTCCAGCGCCTCGGCAGCGGTGAGCGGTGGCAACAGATCGGGCAGGCGCGCGGCCAGCATGGATTTGCCGGACCCCGGCGCGCCCACCATCAGGAAATGATGCCGCCCGGCGGCGGCAATCTCCAACGCGCGTTTGGCCCGCTCCTGTCCGCGTACCTCGCGCAGGTCCTTGCCGGTCCGCTCGCTCAGCACCTCGCCCGGTTCAGCAGGGGGCAGGGGCGCGCGGTCAGTCAGGTGGCCGATGATCTCGGCCAGATTGCGGCCTGCGAAGACCGGGGTTGCGCCGACCCAGGCGGCCTCGGCCCCGCAGGCGGCGGGACAGAAGAGCGCCCGCCCGTCCTCACCCGCCGCCAGCGCCGTCGGCAGCGCGCCGATGACGGGCACCAGGGTCCCGTCGAGCGACATTTCCCCAAGGCTCATTGCCGCCTCGACCCGGTCGCGCGGCACGATTCCCAAGGCGCCAAGCAGGGCCAGCGCAATCGGCAGGTCGAAATGCGACCCTTCCTTGGGCAGATCGGCGGGCGACAGGTTGATGGTGACGCGCTTGGACGGCAGCGCGATGGCCATGGTGGACAGGGCCGTGCGCACCCGGTCGCGCGCCTCGCCCACGGCGCGGTCGGGCAGGCCCACGATGGAAAAGGCGGGCAGGCCCGGGGTGACGGCGCATTGCACCTCGACCCGCCGCGCCTCCAACCCTTCGAAGGCGACGGTATAGGTGCGCGCAAGGCTTTCGGGTCGGGTCGCGTCCAGCATGGTTAACGCTTGCCCGAAAACCCTTTACGTTTGGTAAATGGCCATGAAGTCCGGCCAGGCTTCCGGGTCGGCCACGGTCTTGTCGCGGCAAAACGGGTTGCAGAAGCCGAAGATGCGCCCGTCCATCTCCATGAAATCCGTGACTGGATTGCCCGAATAGGGGCATGTGGCGTTTTCGGACGGGCCGTGATCGACGGCGCGGGCCGACAGCGGCTCGGGCGCGGGAAAGGCGCGGCGCGGCAGACCCATGTCGTAGGCGGGCTGTTCCGGCCCCTCGACCAGCCCCATGGCCCGCCAGCGGCGGAACGCAGGATGCGCCACGTGGGCCTTGGCATATGCCAGAGCCCGGTCCGATACCGGCAGGCCGTAAGTCAGGATGCGGGTGGCCACGGGGGCAAAGAACACATCGGCCAGGGAATAGTCCCCGCAGAGCCACGGGCCGCCATGGGCGTCCAGCGCCGCGCCCCAGACCCGCTCCAGCCGCTCCAGATCGGCGCGGACGGCATCGGTCACCTCGAACCCCTCCCACCCGGTGCGCAGGTTCATCGGGCAGGCCCCACGCAGGCCGGTAAAGCCCGAATGCATCTCGGCAATCAGGCTCATGGCCATGGCGCGGGCATTGGGGTCAGCAGGCAGCAGGCCCTTGTCGGGAAAGGCCCGGTCCAGGTGCCAGGCAATGGCGATGGAATCGGTCAGCAGCCCGCCCGTCGGGGTGCGCACGATGGGAACCGTTCTGTTGCCCGGCGCAAAACCATCGACATCCAGCCGGAACTGGTCGCAATACATGCGGGTAGTTTTCACGCTCACCGGAATGTCGAAGGCGCGAAAGCTCAGCCAGCCGCGCAAAGACCAGCTGGAATAGGATTTATCGGCAATCAGAAGCGTGTAGGTCATGACAGGGTCCATCGAAATACAGTCCTGCCAGCTAAACGCCCGGCCCGCGCCCTGTCCAATTCCAATTGCTGACGCACCCCATCAGGGACGGTGATTGATCACTTCGACCCGCCAGTGACCGGCCTCATGCACCAGCCGCGTAACCGAGAGGTTGTCGATCCGGTGGCCAAGCACCTCATAGGCGGACAGGCCAGAGGCGCGCTCGATCTGAGTCATGATGATCCCGAAATGGGCCACCGCCACGATATGGGCATTCGGATGGTCCCGGTTCATCCGGTCAACGAAGGGCGCAACGCGCGCCGCAGCCGCGTTCCAGCTTTCGCCATTGGGCGGGGCGACATCGCCGGGTTCTTCCCAATAGCGGCGGCTCAGAATCGGGTCGCGTTCAGAAACATCGGTGAAATGCATCCCGTCCCAATCCCCGAAATCGAATTCGCGCATGTCGGGCACATCGGGCAATCGCTGCCGTCCCTCCATCAGCACATCCGCCGTGGCCGTGGCGCGGACCAGATCCGAGGACACGAGAAGCGCCGGTCGCGGCAATTCCGCATCCAGCCGTGCGATCGCCGCCGCATCCGACAGATCCGCCGGCACGTCCCGCCAGCCGACAAAGGCTTTTTCATGCGTTGGCCCGTGCCGGACCCAATGCCAGACCGTCACGCGCCCGCCCCTTCTCTTTCATCTTGGCAAAAATACCTCGGGGGGTGCGGGGGGCAGCGCCCCCCGCGGGTCGACGCCGAAGGCGGCGAAATCCCTCTGGTCACGGGGTCACCCCCTTCAGCACAAGTGGTAACCCCGCCATAACCGCCACGACCAGTCCGGCCTCTGCCGCCAACCGTTGGTTCAACCGTCCCTGCGCTTCCCGAAACGCCCGCGCCAAAGCATTCTCGGGCACGATCCCCTGCCCGGTTTCATTGCTGACCACCACAACCGGCGCGGGGCAGGCCTTCAGCGCCGCAATCAGCGCGTCAGCCTCCGCCTGCCAGTCCCGCTCTGCCAGCAGCAGATTCGTCAGCCAGAAGGTCGCGCAATCGAGCAGTACGACATCACCCGACCCAAGCCCGGACAGCGCCCCCACAATGTCGAACGGCGCTTCAACGGTGCGCCAGCCATCGCCTGCGCGCATCTTCTGATGGGCGGCGATCTTGGCGCGCATCTCGTCATCGAAGGCCTGCGCCGTGGCGATATAGACACGCTGCCCGCCTTGATCGCGCACCAGCGCCTCGGCATGGGCGGATTTCCCCGACGCGGCCCCGCCGATCACCAGTGTCAGTCCGGGCAAAGACATTTTTTCCTCCCCAAAAGTGATCCGACCGCAATTCCCGACCGTAACCCTCGTGAATGCAAGCGAACAGGAGCGCGTTATGGCACTCGACTTTGATCCTGGCCAGTCTCTTTCCCGCCACGCACGGGCAGCGGAGCTGCTCGATGCCGACACGGAACGCGATCTCGCCATCGCCTGGCGCGATCACCGGGACGAGGCGGCGCTGCATCGGCTGATCACCGCCTATATGCGCCTGGCCATTTCCATTGCCTGGAAATTCAAGGGCTACGGTGCCTCGATGAACGATCTCATCCAGGAGGCAGGGCTTGGCCTGATGAAAGCCGCTGATCGCTTCGACCCCGACCGGGGTGTGCGATTTTCCACATACGCCGTGTGGTGGATCCGCGCCGGGATGCAGGATTTCGTGATGCGCAACTGGTCGATGGTGCGCACCGGGTCGACGTCTTCGCAAAAGAGCCTGTTCTTCAACATGCGGCGTGTGCGCGCCCGGCTGGAGGCTGATGCCGCGGCGGAGGGTGTGGAACTCGATTCCCACCAGCTGCGAGAGCGTATCGCAACTGAGATCGGGGTGGCGCTGAAGGACGTCGAACTGATGGAGGGCCGCCTTGCCGGGTCGGATTTCTCGCTGAACGCCCTGCAAGCCGATGGCGATGAGGGTCGTGAGTGGATCGAGACGCTGGAAGACGACGGTGAACAGGCGAGCGAGCGGTTCGAGCGCGAGAAGGATGGCACGCGCCTGCGCGAATGGCTGGGCGATGCGCTGGGCACGCTGACGGAGCGGGAACAGAAGATCATCGCCGCACGCAAGCTGACCAACCCGGCCCGGACGTTGGAAAGCCTCGGCGAGGAACTTGGCCTGTCGAAAGAGCGTGTGCGCCAGATCGAGGCAGGCGCCTTGCAGAAGATGCGCCGCAAGCTGGCCCCCCGTGAAGAAGAACTGCGCGGGATGATGGGCTGAGACAGCCTGTCCGCTTGTCTGCGCCCGGCCTTGCGCGTTTGCTGTATGCCATGAAACAGCGTTTTGCGATCCTTGTGCTGTGCCTCTCAGCCTGCGCGGCCTGGTCCGCCCCTTTGACGGGGCTGGACCAATTGCGCGGTTCGGATGTGGTGATCCTTGGCGAGGTACATGACAATCCCGCCCATCACCTGTGGCAGGCCGAGGCCGTGGAGGCCCTTGCCCCCGCGGCGGTTGTGTTCGAGATGCTGGCGCCCGACCAGGCTGCGCGGATCACACCCGATCTGCTGGCCTCTCCCGATGCATTGGCGGCTGAAATCGGGTGGGATCAATCGGGCTGGCCAGAGTTCACATTATATCAGCCTCTGTTTGCAGCCCTGGGGGAGGCCACGATCTTCGGCGCGGCGCTGCCCTATGAGGATGTGCGTGCGGCGGTGAGTGAGGGGGCGGCTGCACGATTCGCGGGCGACCCGCAGGCGTTTTCGCTGGATCAGCCCCTGCGCGAAAATCAACAGGCGCTGCGCGAAGAGATGCAGGCCGAAGCGCATTGCAATGCGCTTCCCGCCGCGCTGCTGCCCGGTATGGTCGAGGCCCAGAGGCTGCGGGACGCGGGCTTTGCCGCGCGGGTGCTGGCGGCGCTGGAGGAGACAGGTGGGCCGGTGGTGCTGATCACCGGCAATGGCCATGCGCGCACCGATTGGGCGGTGCCCGCGATGATCGCCTTGGCCGCGCCAGAGGTGACGGTCGTGTCGGTTGGGCAGTTCGAATCGGAACCGGAGGGCGATGTTCCCTTCGACCTGTGGCGCGTGACGGAACCCGCCGAGCGGGACGATCCCTGCGCGGCGTTTCAGTGACGGGCCAGTAAGTCTCGTTGGATGTGCTGCCAGGGCGCGCTTTCGCCTGATTGGGCAGAGAGGTGAAGCGGCGCCGCCTCGAAGGGCGCGCGGGCTGTCGGTCTTCGTGGAAGCTTCCGGGTTTTCCCCCGTCCACCTGCACCCTTGTCCGGGGTGGTCTGAGGCATCGGGAGGGACCGGGCCACGCTGTTGCAGTCGGTTAACCGGCGGCCAGAGTGGCACAGCTTTCTGAAGATACGATTAACCGGGGCGCTGTTTGTCTGGCGGGGCTTTCGCTGCGCATCGCGCATCGACCCGCGCGGCCCGTTCCGGGCCGCGATCTACCGGGCTTTCTGTCGGCTTGTGATGGGGGAACGGGGCGACTAGGTTGAGCGTCAGAAAATGACAATGGGTGGAGGCCCCATGCTGGCAGAGAAGCGCATTCTTCTGATCATCGGCGGCGGCATCGCGGCCTTCAAATCGCTCGACCTGATCCGCCGCTTGCGGGAACAAGACGCAGAGGTGGTGCCCGTCCTGACGCGCGCGGGCGAAGAGTTCGTGACGCCGCTTTCCGCCTCGGCCCTTGCGGCGCAGAAGGTCTATCGGGATCTCTTCGATCTGACGGATGAGGCTGAAATGGGCCATATCGAGCTTAGCCGTGCCGCTGATCTGGTTGTCGTCGCCCCCGCCACCGCCGACCTGATGGCGAAGATGGCGAACGGGTTGGCGAATGATCTGGCCTCGACCCTGTTGATGGCCACCGACAAGCGCGTGCTGATCGCGCCCGCGATGAATGTGCGCATGTGGGAGCATCCGGCGACGCAGCGCAACCTGGCGACGTTGCAGGGCGACGGGGTTCTGGTGGTTGGCCCCGATGAGGGGGCCATGGCCTGCGGCGAGTTCGGGCCCGGTCGCATGGCGGAGGTGCCTCAGATTGTTGCAGCCGTGGATGCGGCCCTGTCGGACGGACCCCTGAAAGGGCGGCATGTGCTGGTGACCTCCGGCCCCACCCATGAACCCATCGACCCGGTGCGCTACATCGCCAACCGGTCCTCTGGCGCGCAGGGCACCGCGCTGGCTGCCGCGCTGCGCGATCTGGGGGCATCGGTCACGTTCGTGACCGGGCCTGCGCGTGTCGCTCCGCCCACGGGCGTGAAGGTGGTGAATGTCGAAACCGCGCGGGAAATGCTGGAGGCGGTTGAGTCCGCGCTGCCCGCCGATGCCGCCGTCTTTACCGCCGCCGTGGCCGATTGGCGGGTGGCCAACGCGACCGACCGCAAGATGAAGAAGACGGAAGGCGCAGGCACGCCCGCGCTGGAGTTTGCGGAAAACCCCGACATCCTGAAAACCGTGTCTCGGATGGGTGAGGGGCGGCCCGGCCTCGTGGTCGGTTTCGCCGCCGAGACCCATGACGTGGAGGCGAATGCCACCGCGAAACGCGCCCGAAAGGGCTGCGACTGGATCGTGGCCAATGACGTCTCGCCCGCCACGGGCATCATGGGCGGGTCGGAAAACAAGGTGGCCATCGTCACGGCGGTGGGCGTCGAGGACTGGCCGCGCCTGTCGAAGGAGGAAACCGCCCGGCGGCTGGCGGTGCGCATTGCCGAGGCGCTGGCGCGGTGAGGCAGCCTCCGGCGGGAGTATTTGGGCCAAGAAGAAGGGGCGGGGCATGGCGCTGACGATCCGGGTGCTGCGAGAGGACTGGGCCGATCCGGCTGTGGGCTTGCCGTCCTACGAAACGGCGGGGGCGGCGGGGGCTGATCTGCGGGCGAATTTGCGGCCTGAAGATCGGATGGCGGGCATGGTGCTGGCCCCGATGGAGCGGCGGATCGTGCCGACGGGGCTGCGGGTGGAGCTCCCGGACGGGTATGAGATGCAGATCAGGCCCCGCTCGGGCCTCGCGCTGAAACACGGGATATCGCTGCCCAATACGCCTGGCACCATAGACAGCGATTATCGCGGGCCGTTGGGGGTTCTGCTGATCAACTATGGCACAGAGCCCTTTGCCATCGCCCATGGCGACCGGATCGCGCAGGCGATCGTGGCCCCCGTGGTACAGGCGGTGTTCGACGTGGCCGAAGACCTGTCCGAGAGCCACAGGGGCGCGGGCGGTTTCGGCTCCACGGGGCGCGGCTGATGGGGGTGGTGCTGGCCATGGCGGCGGCGCTTTGGGGCGTGGGCTGGCTGATGGGTGCGCCGGTGCGGGCGCGGCTGGTGATGCTGCTTGTGCTCTACATGGCGGTGCTGCTGGTGCAGGTGGCCTTGCCCGAGGCGCATCCCTTGCGGGTGGGTACGGGTGGCTCGGCGGCGCCCTGGCTGATGCTCGGCGGGGCCGTGGCGCTGGTGCTGGCCTATCGTGAGGGGCTGCGGCGGCTGAGGGTGCGGGCAGAGGCGGTCGAGGGCGCGCGTGAGGCGGAGGCGCCGAAACAGACGGGCACGTTTTCGGCCGAGGAGCTGGAGCGCTACGCCCGCCATATCACCCTGCGCGAAGTGGGCGGACCGGGGCAGAAAAAGCTCAAGCAGGCCAAGGTTCTGGTCGTGGGGGCCGGGGGGCTGGGATCGCCCGTGCTGCTTTACCTTGCGGCGGCGGGCGTGGGCCGGATCGGGGTCATCGACCATGACGAGGTGGACCTGAGCAACCTGCAACGGCAGATCATCCATACCGACCAGTCGCAGGGCATGCCCAAGGTCTTTTCCGCCCGCGAACGGATGCTGGCGCTGAACCCGCATGTGGATGTGCGCCCCTATCATCGCGAACTGACGGCGGAGATCGCGGAGGCGCTGTTCGCCGATTATGATCTCATCGTCGACGGCACCGATGCCTGGCCCATCCGCGACCTGATCAACCGGGCCGCCGTGGCCTGCGGCAAGCCCGTCGTCTCTGGCGCGATTTCGGCCTGGGAGGGGCAGGTGACGATCTATAATCCCGCCCATGGCGCGCCCTGCATGGCCTGCGTCTTCCCCGAGGCGCCCGCCCCCGGCATGGCGGCGACCTGCTCGGAAACCGGGGTCATCGGCGCACTACCAGGTGTCATTGGCGCGATGATGGCGGGTGAGGTGGTAAAGCTGATCGCGAGCGCGGGGGAACCGCTACGGGGCCGGATGCTGATCTATGACGCGCTCTATGCCGAAACCCGGCTGATCACCATGAAACGCGATCAAAACTGCCCCGTCTGCAGCGGCTGACCCTTGCGTGTCGCAAAGGCCGCGCCATACTGCCCGGATAACAAACAGGGAGTCTTTCCAATGAAACGCCTTGCCGCCGCCGCGCTGGCCCTTGCCACGCTGGCCCCCTTATCGGCCCTTGCCGACGGCCATATGCCCAATCTCGAAGGCCGCGAAGTGGTGATCGTTACCGAAAACGCCTATCCGCCGCTGCAATTCGTCGATCCCAATACCGGCCAGCCCGCCGGGTGGGAATATGACGCGATGGAGATCATCGCCGAACGGCTGAACATCACCGTGGTCTATGAAACCATCAGCTGGGACGCGATGATTGCCGCCGTGTCCGAGGGCCAGTTCGACATGGGCATGACCGGCATCACCATCCGCGAGGACCGGGCCGAGATGGTCGACTTCTCCGACAGCTACATGACCAGCCAGATGCGCATGCTGGTGCGCGCCGGGGAAACCCGGTTCACGGATGCCGAAAGCTTTGCCGCCGATGAGGATTTCCTGATGGGCAGCCAGGCTGGCACGACACCCTTCTATGTGGGCGTCTACGAGGTGCTGGATGGCAACGAAGCGAACCCGCGCATTCAGCTGTTCGAAACCTTTGGGGCCGCCGTTCAGGGCCTGCTGACCGAGGATGTGGACATGGTGCTGACCGATTCCACAGGTGGCGAGGGCTATGTTCGTGCCAACCCCGATCGGCTGGCCATCATCGGCGATCCGCTTGGAACCGAGGATTTCGGCTTCATCTTCCCACGCGGGTCGGACCTGGTGGGTCCGATGAACGCGGCGATTGCGTCCATGCGCGAGGATGGCACGCTGGATGAACTGAACCAGCGCTGGTTCGTCGATTACAGCTTTGGCGGCTGAGCCGTCTATTGCCCCGGTCCGGTCTCGGGCCGGGGGTCTTTTCCAGGCATGATCCCTTCTCCCCAAAGCGACAAGGATTTCCCCTGGTGGCTGCTCGCCGTGGCCGGGCTGGGGCTGTTTGCCTTCTGGCAAGTGCTGGCCGATGACCAGTACAGGCAGGTGCTGACGACGCTGCAGCGGGGCATCTGGATCACGATTTTCGTGACCTTCGTGGCCTTTTTCGCGGCAGCCTCGGTGGGGCTTGGGCTGGCGCTGGCCAGCCAGTCGCAGTCGCTGATCCTGCGCCAATGCGCCCGCTTCTACGTGGAGGTCATACGGGGCATCCCGATCCTTGTCCTGCTGCTTTACGTGGCCTTCGTGCTGGCCCCGGCGCTGGTCGCGGGCTGGAACTGGGTGGCGGGACAGATCGGGCTCGACCCGATCCGCACCCGCGATTTCAGCCTGCTCTGGCGCGCGATCCTGGCGCTGTCCATCGCCTATTCCGCGTTTCTGGCAGAGGTCTTCCGCGCCGGGCTGCAATCGGTCGACAGGGGCCAGATTGAGGCCGCCGAGGCTTTGGGCCTCAACCGACGCCAACGCTTCCGCCACATCGTCTTCCCGCAGGCCTTTCGGGTGATCCTGCCGCCTTTGGGAAATGATTTCGTGGCGATGGTAAAGGACAGCTCTCTGGTCTCGGTTCTGGGCGTGCTCGACATCACGCAGCTTGGCAAGGTCACGGCGGCGGGCAATTTCCGCTATTTCGAGACCTATAACGTGGTCGCACTCATCTATCTGACGATGACCATCACCCTGTCGCTTGGCTTGCGCCAGCTGGAGAAAACCCTGCGCAAGGGCCACTCGGACCGCTAACCCCACATTAAGGTTAACGCAGCCCCCCTTCTTCTTGGCAAAAAATACTCCCGCCGGAGGCGTCCTGCCCTCGCCACCCGCGCGGGCCTCGCCTATCTTCCTCCCAAAGGAGACACATGATGACGAACCCGCTTCTGCAGGATTGGGACACACCTTTCGCCCTGCCACCCTTTGCCGACATTGAAGACGCCCATTTCGCCCCGGCGCTGGATACCGCGCTGGAGGAAGGTCGCGCGGCGATCAGGGCCATCGCCGACAACCCGGAGCCACCCACATTCGCCAACACGATCGAGGCGCTGGAACGGGCCGACCGGCTGCTCGACCGGGTGGCGGGAGTTTTCTACAACCTTGCCGGCGCCGATGCGACCCCGGCGCGCGAGGCGCTGCAGCGGGACATGGCGCCGAAACTGTCCGCCTATTCCTCGGAGATCACCAACAACCGCGCCCTGTGGGAGAGGATCGACGCGCTCTGGCAGGGCCGCGAGGGCCTTGGCCTGACCCCGGAACAGCTGCGCGTTCTCTACCTCACCCATCGCAGCTTCACCCGCGCGGGCGCGGCGCTGGAGGGGGCGGACCGGGACCGGCTGACCGAGGTGAAATCGCGGCTTGCCGTCCTCGGCACGCAGTTCACCCAGAACCTGCTGGCCGATGAGCGCAGCTGGTTCATGGAACTGTCGGAGGACGATCTGGACGGCCTGCCGGGCTTCGTGGTGGATGCCGCCCGCGCGGCGGGCAAGGAAAAGGGGGTCGACGGCCCGGTCGTGACGCTCTCGCGGTCGCTGATCGTGCCGTTCCTGCAATTCTCCCCCCGCCGCGATCTGCGCGAAAAGGCCATGCAGGCCTGGGCCGCGCGCGGCGCGAACGGGGGCGAAACGGACAATCGGGGGATTGCAGCGGAAACGCTGGCCCTGCGTGAGGAGCGGGCGCGGCTTTTGGGGTATGAGAGCTTCGCCGCCTTCAAGCTGGATACGGAGATGGCTGGCAAGCCTGGCAATGTACGCGATCTGCTGATGCAGGTGTGGGAACCCGCCAAGGCGCAGGCCGAACGGGATGCCGAACGGCTGACCGAGATGATGCAGGCCGAGGGCATCAATGGCGATCTGGAGCCCTGGGACTGGCGCTACTATTCGGAAAAACGCCGGGTGGCGGAGCATGATCTGGATGAGGCGGAGCTGAAGCCCTATTTCCAGCTCGACCGGATGATCGAGGCAGCCTTCGACTGCGCGAACCGGCTTTTTAGCCTTTCCTTCGCGCCGCTTGGTGTGCCGATGTATCACCCCGATGTGCGCGCGTGGGAGGTCACCCGCGACGGCCGCCACATGGCGGTGTTCCTGGGCGATTACTTCGCGCGCGGGTCCAAACGCTCGGGCGCGTGGTGCTCGGCGATGCGGTCGCAATCGAAGCTGGATGGCGAGGAACGCCCTATCGTCGTCAATGTCTGCAACTTCG
The DNA here is from genome assembly GCF_001879695.1 of Nioella sediminis. Classification (GTDB taxonomy): domain Bacteria; phylum Pseudomonadota; class Alphaproteobacteria; order Rhodobacterales; family Rhodobacteraceae; genus Nioella; species Nioella sediminis. The sequence goes on along the minus strand of NZ_MNBL01000032.1, from coordinate 71,379 downwards.
CCAAACCGGCCGAGGGCGCGCCCACGCTGCTGAGCTATGACGACGCCCGCACGCTCTTCCACGAGTTTGGCCACGCCCTGCACCAGATGCTGTCGGACGTGACCTATGGCTCGATCTCGGGCACCTCGGTCGCGCGCGATTTCGTGGAACTGCCGAGCCAGCTCTATGAACACTGGCTCGACGTGCCGGAGGTTCTGGAAAAGCATGCCCGCCACGCCGAAACGGGCCAGCCGATGCCCAAGGATTTGCTGGACCGTCTGCTGGCCGCACGGACCTATGACATGGGGTTCCAGACGGTGGAATACGTGGCCTCGGCTCTGGTCGATCTGGACTTTCACGACGGGGCCGCGCCCGCCGACCCGATGGCGGCGCAGGCGGAAACACTGGCCCGCATCGGAATGCCGCGCGCCATCGTCATGCGCCACGCGACGCCGCAATTCGCGCATGTCTTCTCGGGCGATGGCTATTCCTCGGGCTATTACAGCTACATGTGGTCCGAGGTGATGGATGCCGATGCCTTTCAAGCCTTCGAGGAGGCGGGCGATCCGTTCCACGCCGAAACGGCGGCGAAGCTGGAACGCTTCATCCTGTCAGCGGGCGGCAGCGAGGAGGCCGACGCGCTCTACACCCAGTTTCGGGGCCGGATGCCGGGGGTTGAGGCATTGCTGAAGGGCAGGGGGCTGGACACAGCGGCCTGACGCAAAAGGGCGGCTCTGGTGGCCGCCCTTTCCCTTATTCCCATTCGCCGGAGAACCCCTTGGGCACCAGGATGTTGTGCCGCCCGAGGTTGGACAGCTGTCGTTCTCCGCAGAGCGCCATGTTGGTGTCCAGTTCCTTGTGGATCACCTCCAGCGCCTTGGTGACGCCCTCTTCGCCCATGGCACCCAGACCATAGACGAAAGCGCGTCCGATATAGGTGCCCTTGGCGCCCATGGCGATGGCTTTCAGCACGTCCTGTCCCGAGCGGATGCCGCCGTCGATATGCACCTCCACCCGGTCGCCCACGGCGTCCAGGATCGGTTGCAGAATGCGGATGGAGCTGAGCGCCCCGTCGATCTGCCGCCCGCCATGGTTCGACACGATGATTGCGTCCGCCCCCAGATCGGCGGCTTTCACGGCGTCCTCTGCGTCCAGGATGCCCTTCAGGATCACCTTGCCGCCCCACATGTCCATCAGCTGCTTCACCCGGTCCCAGTCGAGCGCGTGGTCGAATTTCTCCGCCGTCCACGAGGTCAGCGAGGCGGGATCGGTGATGCCCTCCACATGGCCAACCACGTTGCGGAAGGTGCGGCGCTTGGTGCCGAGCATGCCAAGGCCCCATCGCCACTTGGTCGACAGGTTGATCATATTGGCGAGCGTCGGTTTCGGCGGGGCCGAGAGGCCGTTCTTGATATCCTTGTGCCGCTGGCCGAGCATTTGCAGGTCAAGCGTGATGACCAGCGCGGAACAGCCCGCGTCGCGGGCCCGCCCGATCAGGCGGCGCATGTAATCGTCATCGGTCAGGGTGTAGACCTGGAACCAGAAGGGTTTGGAGGTGTGTTCGGCCACATCCTCGATGGAACAGATCGAGAGGGTCGACAGCGTGAAGGGGACGCCGAATTTCTCGGCGGCGCGGGCGGCCTTGATCTCCCCGTCGGCGCATTGCATCCCCGTCATGCCCACAGGGGCAAGCGCCACCGGCATGGACACGTCCTGACCAACCATTTGCGTTGCGGTGCTGCGGTTCGTCATGTCCACCGCCACCCGCTGACGCAGCCGGATCTGGCTGAAATCGCTGATATTTTCGCGGAAAGTCTGTTCCGTCCAGCTGCCCGATTCCGCGTAGTCGTAGAACATCTTGGGGGTGCGCCGCTTATAGATGCGCTTGAGATCTTCGATATTGGTAATGACGGGCATGGGATCTCCTCCAAGATTGGTGAGAAATTCTTACCAATATGTGCACGTTTTCACAACGGCCTTTTTCCGGTTACTCTGCCGCAGGGGACAAGACGCGGAGGGAGACATGTTTTTCGACGATTTGCCCGTAGGTTACCGGTTCAAGACCGAGGCGCGGACGCTGCCCTTGGCCGAGATCGTGGGCTTTGCCCGCAGGTGGGACCCGCAACCATTCCATACCGATCCCGAGGCGGCGAAGGAGTCCCCTTATGGTGGCATCATTGCCAGCGGGTTCCACACCATCCTGACCGCCTTCGTGCTGACGTTGGAGGCGGATGTGTGGAACGAGGCCTCGATGGGGTCACCGGGGCTGGACGAGCTGCGGTGGATGAAGCCGGTCTATCCGGGCGACACGCTCCATGCGGAGGCAGAGGTGATCAGTTCGACCCCGTCGCAGTCGCGGCCTGATCGGGGGCGGACGGAGATCCAGTACCGGATCTACAACCAGAACGGCGAAGAGGTCGCGAAATACCGCGCGACACATATCCTCAGGCGGCAGGTGGGTTAGCCGAACGCCGACAGGGCGGTGACCAACCCCGGCAGAAGCGTCGGTGCGCCGGGGGCTGTGGTTGCGATCATGGCGATAGCGCCGGGGGCCGCTGCAATCAGCGCGGGCGCGAAGCTTCCCAGGGACAGGGCGATCATCGGACTTAGGCCCGATGCGCGCCGTCGGCGAGGCCCTTCACGAAGCTCAGCACCTCGGCCACCGGCTTGCCTGCCGCGATTTCGGACACGATGGCGGAGCCGACAACGGCCCCATCTGCGACGGACGCGATGGCTTGGGAGGTCTCGGGTGTGCGGATGCCGAAGCCCACGATCACGGGCAGGTCGGTCTGCGATTTGATCCGCGCGACCTCGGGGCCGACATCGGTGGCTTCCGCAGCGGCGGCCCCGGTGATGCCGGTGATTGAGACGTAGTAGACGAAGCCCGACGTGTTCTGCAGCACCTTGGGCAGGCGCTGATCATCGGTGGTGGGGGTGGCCAGACGGATGAAGTTGAGGCCCGCCTTCTGGGCGGGAATGCACAGCTCTTCATCCTCTTCCGGCGGCAGGTCCACCACGATCAGCCCGTCAATCCCGGCGGCCTTGGCATCGACAAGGAACCTGTCCACGCCGCGGCTGTAGATCGGGTTGTAATAGCCCATCAGCACAATCGGGGTGGTGTCGTCGGATTTGCGGAACTCGGCGGCCATATCCAGCGTCTTTTGCAGGGTCTGGCCACCTTCCAGCGCGCGCTGACCGGCCAGCTGGATGGTGGGGCCGTCGGCCATCGGGTCGGTGAAGGGCAGGCCAAGTTCGATAATGTCCACGCCCGCGCCGGGCAGGCCCTTCATGATCTCCAGCGAGGTGGCGTAATCGGGGTCACCGGCCATGATGTAGGACACGAAGGCTTTCTTCCCCTCGGCCTTCAGGGCAGCGAATTTGGCGTCGATCCGGGTCATGGCAGGTCCTCGCAAGTCTTCCGGCCCGGTTTGGCGAATGTGGACGGGGAAATCAATGCCAAACGAGCGCACACACGAGGAGTCCGTTGCAGCGGCGCGCACATCCGCATAGAAGGCGCCGGAACAAAGGATGCGGAGGGCCAGATGGGCTTCAAGATGGGTATTGTCGGGCTGCCGAATGTGGGCAAGTCCACGCTGTTCAACGCGCTGACCAAGACGGCGGCGGCGCAGGCGGCGAATTTTCCCTTCTGCACGATTGAGCCCAATGTGGGCGACGTGGCCGTGCCCGACCCGCGGCTGGACAAGCTGGCGGCGATTGCAGGGTCCAAGCAGATCATTCCCGCCCGCATGACCTTCGTGGATATCGCGGGCCTCGTGAAGGGCGCATCCAAGGGCGAGGGTCTGGGAAACCAGTTCCTTGCCAATATCCGCGAAACCGATGCCATCGCGCAGGTGCTGCGCTGTTTCGAGGATGACGACATCACCCATGTGGATGGCCGCATCGACCCGATTGCGGACGCCGAAACCATCGAGACCGAGCTGATGCTGGCCGATCTGGAAAGCATCGAGAAGCGCCGCGCGAACCTCGTCCGCAAGCTGAAAGGCAACGACAAGGAGGCGCAGCAGCAGGACCGGCTGCTGGCCGAAGCGCAGAAGATGCTGGAAGACGGCAAGCCCGCGCGGCTGGTCGAGGTCAGCGCCGAAGACGCCAAGGCGTGGAAGATGCTGCAGCTGCTGACCACCAAGCCGGTGCTCTATGTCTGCAATGTCGATGAAGGATCGGCGGCCGAGGGCAATGAATTCTCGGCCAAGGTCGAGGAAATGGCCCGCGAACAGGGGGCGGCGACGGTGATTATCTCGGCCCAGATCGAGGAAGAGATCAGCCAGCTCGATGCCGAGGAAGCCGAGATGTTCCTGGGCGAAATGGGGCTGGAGGAAGCCGGGCTCGACCGGTTGATCCGGGCGGGCTATGGCCTGCTGAACCTGGAAACGTACTTCACCGTCGGCCCGAAAGAGGCCCGCGCCTGGACCATCCGCCGAGGCACCGCCGCGCCGCAGGCCGCTGGCGTCATCCATGGCGATTTCGAACGCGGTTTCATCCGGGCCGAAACCATCACCTATGACGACTACATCGCCTGCAATGGCGAGACCGGCGCCAAGGAAGCGGGCAAGATGCGGGTCGAGGGCAAGACCTATACCGTCAAGGATGGCGACGTGCTGCACTTCCTGTTCAACGCCTGATCCGGCGGACGTCACGGGCATTTCGGCAACGCTTCCCGAGTGTTGCCATTCTCGGCTTGCATTCCTTCTTAATGGTGTTATTTGAACACTATTAAGCACATCAAGCGCGGGGATAGGACGTCATGTTCGGATTGTTCGGCAAGAAATCGGTGGATATGGCCCGCGTGAAAGCGGAGGCCGCCGAGATCGTCAGAAGACGGGACCAGACCTATCGTCCGAGGACGGATTCCCAAACCGCCTGGAACGAGCTTGTCCAAGCGTTCGAGAAGCGCCCCCTGACCGAAAAGGAACGGGAACTGATCGCATTGGAGGCGGTCAAGGAATGGGTGCGCGCGGCGCAGCACTCCGGCGCGGAGGAGCTGAACCTCGACTTTAGCACCTATGAGCTTCTCGACCTGCCGCGATCCGTGGGCGGGCTGACCAATCTGCGAAAACTGATCCTCGCATCCACCGGCGTGCGCAGGCTGACCCACCTGTCGGGGCTGACGCGGCTGGAGGTGCTCGACCTCAGCTATTGCCGGAACCTGACCGACATCTCGCCCCTGATGGGTATGACGGGGCTGGTAGAGCTGGACCTGTCGCGCAGCAAGGTGACCAATCTTCGGGCCCTGAGCACGCTGACGGGCCTGCGGTCGCTGAAGCTAGAGAAATGCAACATATCCGATCTGTCGCCGCTCGCCGGTCTGACGCAGTTGGAACACCTCGACCTGTCGAACACGAGGGTGACGGACATCTCGCCCCTTTCCGGCCTGACCCGTCTGAAGTCACTGGGCCTCTGGAATACCGGGGTCAAGGATTTCAGCCCGCTGGCGGCGCTGACCGGGCTGGAGATGCTGGACCTCTGGAACACGCGAATCTCGGATCTGACGCCGCTTTCAGGGATGTCGGGGCTGAAATTCCTCGATCTCAGCCACACGGATGCAACCGACCTGACCCCGGTCGAGACACTGCCAGACCTGAAAGCGCTGCGGCTGTGGAACACCCCCCTGCAGGCGCAGATGCGTTGGACAGGGGGCTACGCAGGGCGCTGGTACGATGGCGACATCCATGCCGCCGCCAGCAGAGGCGATCTGCAGGCGGTGAAGGACCGGGTGGCCCAGGGCGCCATGATTGCCGACGATCAGTGGTCGGGGCCGATACATGCGGCGGTGCAGGGCGGGCATCTGGATATCTGCCGCTTCTTCGTCTCGCTTGATCCGGAGATGGCCAATGACATGGCCTCCTATGACGGCTGCGAACCCACAGACACCCCCCTGTCCATCGCCATCAAGTCGCGGCAGCAGGCGATCATCGACTTCCTTTGGGACAACGGCGCGCGCGCGATCGCGGACCCGGAGGACTGGGAGTATTCCTGGCTGACCGGGCTGCATCTGGGATCGGCGGCACGGGTCAACGACCTTGCCACTCTGCGACGACTTCTGGACGCCGGGGCCAGACACGATGCACGCGATGAATACGAATTGACCGCCCTGCATTGGGCCGTAGCGCAGAAGAACGAGGAGGCGTCCTGCCTGCTGCTGAACCTTTGGCGCGCCGATCAGGGGAAACCGGCTGTCACGCAGGCCCGGATGACGCAAGACATGCTGACGGAGGCGCTGGAGCAGTTGGGAGATCCGAAGGACGCGTTCCGGTTTGCCAGCCGCAGATGACGCCGGAGAGAGCGCCCCTGCCAACCGCAGACCTGAAGCTGAGTCTGCCGCGCCGGGTGATCCGCCGCTGGATTATTCGCGGTTGTCGAAACAATCCGGGCAGGTGGCTCGGATCGCCCCGCCTTCATCGTCCGAATGTGACGGCTTTGAGGTAAACTCATCCTAATTAAGCCGGAATCGAAAGATAGACGTGGAGCCCAACGATCTTAACCGGTTTCCCTGTCATGGCCTTCCGTTCCACTATTTTGACATTTCTGAAAGACGAATGCGGTGCAGTCACGACCGACTGGGTGCCGCTTGTCAGCGCGACGGTGGGGCTTGGCCTTGCGGTTGCCGGTGTGGTCAGTGGCGGACTGGAAAGCCTTGCCGGCAATATTCGTGATACCCTGAATTCCGATATTATCGCGGGAGGATCCGGTGAAGCCTCGGGCGCTGGTTCCGGTGCCGCGGGTGCAGCGGGTGGCGATGACGGGCTGGTCGAGCTGACCTTCAACGATTTCACCAATGGTGATCAGGGCTGGATCACCATGGCCGACGAGCATGACGACCCGCTGCTAGAAGGCATGCTTGGCCCCTATTACGATCAAAGCGGCGCCCCGGTCTTGCTGAACACCTATTCGTTCGATCCCGACACTGGCTACGCGATGTTCGAGTTCGATTTGACCACCATCGGCAACTGGGAGGCAGCAGACCAGATGCGGCTCTTCGTCAACGGAGTGATGATCGACGCGACGCGGCTGGCGGGTGGCAGCACCAACAGCGTGGCCAGCGATGGATCCGACGAAACTCTGGTGTCCTACAACTTCATCGAGCGTGAAAGCGTCAACCGCGATGTGACCGAGGAACGGCTGGAAATCGCGGCCGCCTGGTACGAGGCCGAGGCCGATGGCGCCCGTTATGAAGCCATCCGTTCCAACGTGAACACGCAGAGCGAATACACCGTGCAGGTGGTCGTGCAGAACCCGAGCGAACAGATCCAGTTCGGCATCGGACGCATCGGGGATGACCCCTATGGCGGCGAGGCCTGGGCCATCGACAATGTGGGTTCCTACGGGTCAGAGATTCTGCCGGTGGAATTCAACGGCGAATAGACCCGGTCAGTCCACCTTCACGATCAGTTTGCCGGTGTTTTCCCCGCGGTAGAGCATCCCGATCGCATCCATCGCAGCCTCCGGCCCGTCGAGGATGTGTTCCCGCACGCTGATCTTGCCGTCGCGCAACCACCCGGCCAAGGCGCTGCGGGCCTCGTGCAGCCTGTCCTTGTAATCGAAGATCAGGAACCCCTGCATCCGGGCGCGCGCGACCAGCAACTGTCGGTGAACGCGCGGGCCAACGGGCAGCGGATCCCATTCGGTGATCGCCGCCGTGCCGCAGATGGTGATCCGTGCGCCAACGGCGAGCCTTGTCATCACCGCGTCCGAAATCGGCCCGCAGGTGTTGTCGAAATAGCAATCCACACCGTCCGGGCAGGCGGCGGCGATGGCGCTGGCCACATCCTCGGACTTGTAGTCGATGGCGGCGTCATATCCGAATTCCGCGCGGCACTGGCGCACCTTCTCGGCCCCGCCTGCAATGCCGACGGTGCGGCAGCCGATGACCTTGGCGATTTGTCCCACGGCAGACCCGACAGCCCCCGCGGCGGTCGAGACCACAACCGTATCGCCCGCCTTTGCCGCGCAGGAGTCCAGCAGCCCGAAATAGGCGGTGGTGCCGTTCAATCCCATGATCCCGAGCGCGTAGCTGCGCGGCAGGTCGGTCTCGGTCACCTTGCGCCCGATATTGGTCCCGTCGCTGATCGCATGAGTCTGCCAGCCCAGAAGCCCCTCGACCACGTCGCCCTCGGCATAGCCGGGATGGCGGCTGGCCACGACCTCGCCCACGGCGAAGCTGCGCATCGGATCGCCGATCGCGACGGGCGGCGAGTAGTTCGGCACGTCATTGGCCCATCCCCGCATCGCCGGGTCCACGGACCAGTGGCTGACGCGGATCAGGACCTGCCCGTCGGCCAGCACCGGCACGTCGACCTCCCGGATGGCAAAATGCTCGGGCTTCGGGACACCAACCGGGCGGTTGGCGAGAATGACCTGGGTGTTTTTCATGAGGGGCCTCCTGTCCGGGCGATCCTGCCCGCCCACCCCGCAGAACGCAATCCGCTAACCGAAGATTGCCGCGTTGCCCCCGCGGATATCAAAAGCGCGCCCGCAAAGGCAAATTTCCCCTTGTTCCCCGGTTTGCAGACGGATACACCCGCCAGCGGAGACGTGGCCGAGTGGTCGAAGGCGCTCCCCTGCTAAGGGAGTAGGCCCGGAAGGGTCTCGAGGGTTCGAATCCCTTCGTCTCCGCCATTACACTCATGTAACATGTTGTAAATACTGAAGAATAAGTATTTATCTCGCGCTCATTCCCCCACTCATTCCCCCACTTTGAATTTATTGCTTGCCATCGCTTCCGTTAACCTTGGTTAACAAGCCCGCCATCAACGTCTACGGTTGGCATGGTCAATAACGCAGGGGCGAATCGTGAAGAACGTGTTTAGGGCGGCAATAATCATCTTAGCCCTTGCTTGCGGGCCAGCGAATGCGATTGGCATGTGCGGTTCCGGCCCAAGGGTAAACTGTATCGTTGATGGGGATACCTTCTGGTTGAACGGCGAGAAGTTCCGCGCGGTTGGCTATGACACTCCTGAAACGACAACCAACTTGTGTGGCGGAAATGCTGAGCGCCAGCTTGGACAGCAAGCATCGCGTCGGTTGATGCAGTTATTTAACGAAACCCAAATCACCCTGCTGCGACAGGGAGAAGACCGATATGGGAGAACGCTTGTGGTCGTTCGTTCCGATGGTGTGAATGTTGGCGACATTCTGATCGGGGAGGGCTTGGCGAGAAGCTGGCCTGATGGGTGCGAGTTCTGGTGTGGAGCTTGTCAGTAGGGAATTCGGGCTGGGTTATCGGCTTGCAGATTCATTCGCGCCAAAACCCCCAAATTGTGAAAACGAGAATTTGCCTTCCCCCTCCGGTCCTTAAAACAAGGGTTATAGAGCTACGTGCGCCCCCCCCTGTTTGACTATTCACTAGGACACAAATGGCTTGGGGACTACAGGGACAGTTCGGGTGGGAAAGAAGTCATTCTCTGCTTTTGCGAAGATGCAAATGACGTGGAAAGAAAGCATCCATTTATCACCGGATTGCTAACCGCTTACCTTCAAGATATTGGGAATCCGGCAACACTTTGAGACATAGCCCATCGCGACTGACCACACTCAAGACTTCAGTCGGAGCTAGTTATTTTTTACGCCACTACTTCCACAAGATTTTGATATGTGCTAGTGGGCTAGCATAGCTTGCGGGTAGATTTTGTCGTCGTGCTTCATGACGTTTGCACCCATTGTTAGGTGTGATGCTCTCTTCGAGTTCCCTTTAGTCTTCCTCATGTAAACCTCTGGTTTGCCTAAGGAGTACTCGCAAGCGCAACTACCAGGAGGTAGGCTTGAGCAAGCTAGCGTCACTAAAATCCGTTCGCACACGGGGGGAGCTCGCTGACCTCCTAAACTACTCACGATCGGCACTCGCCTACGCAGTATATAAAGTACCTGAGGAGCAGAGGTACAAGGAGTTTAAAGTTGCAAAAAGAAGTGGGGGTGAGAGGATAATTCATGCCCCTTGCCCGGAGCTGAAAGGACTACAGAAACGTCTTTCAAATTATCTCTATGACTGCCACCGAGAGATTTGGCCCCCGCTAGAGTTTCCCCGCCACTCTTACTCTCATGGCTTTCAAAAAAATCGAGGTCTATCAATTTTTTCAAATGCTTGGAAGCATCGAAACAAGAGATTCGTTTTTAACGTCGATTTGAAAGATTATTTTCCGAGTTTCAATTTCGGACGTGTGCGAGGGTATTTTCAAAAAAACCGCTCTTTTGAGTTGCATCAAGACATTGCCACGCTAATTGCACAAATCGTATGCTACGATAACTCACTACCTCAAGGGGCTCCGACCTCTCCAATCGTATCAGAATTAATAACGAGTATTTTGGACCAACGTTTGGGGCGTTTGTCCAAGAAGCATCACTGTACCTACTCTCGATACGCTGATGACATCACATTCTCGACAAACCAAGCAGGTTTCCCAGAGCCAATCGCGGATTTCTCGCCACAGGCCGATGGGGCGTGGAAGGCAGGGAGCGAACTTGTTGGTCTCGTGGAGCGATCAGGTTTTGAAATAAATCCAAACAAGACACGTATGCAGCTTGCAACGTCGCGTCAAAGTGCAACAGGTTTGGTTGTAAATCGTAAGGTTAACATTCCAAAGCAGTACTACGACGACGTCCGTGCCATGAGTAACTCTTTGTTCAAGACAGGTGTATGTCATCATCCGGACACCAAGGAGGCAGCTAGCCTCGCAGTGCTGAAAGGAAAACTGGAGTTTGTCCTTGCCGCCAAGACCTACCCTAAGGGTTTAGTGTCTTTCAGCGACCTGGAGTTAGCTTCGAAGGCTCCGGGTGGAACGCCCGTACCTTCTCACTACAAACTCTATCGCAGATTCTTGGCCTATGAAAAATTTCACGCAAATGCCCGCCCACTGGTCATCTGCGAAGGTAAAACAGACAATACATATATTCGCTGCGCTATTGCTTCGCTAAACTCCAAGTTTCCACTTTTGCAACCCACAACCGATGCCGAAGGGTCTGTTCGGCAAGCCCTAAGTTTTTTCAAACATAGTGATAAACACGCTAAACTCTTGTCAATTTCAGGAGGTGCGGGTGAGTTGCACAAGTTCGTTGGGAAGTACGGATCTTTATTGAAGGATTTTCACAGCGGTGGAGAACAGCAACCCGTAATCGTGATAGTGGATAACGATAATGCTGCTAAACCAATGTGGTCAGTTATAAAGGAGAAAATGGGCTCGGAAGATAAAGTGGACGGATCTGCGAATTTCTACCATGTGAAACGCAATCTCTTTGTGGTTCCAATTCCAATTAAGAGTGGAAAATTCGCCAGTATCGAGGACCTTTTTGACAAAAAGACACTTGCAACAGTGAACAAAGGGAAAAAGTTTAATCCACATCTGAAGTCCCATCAGACAACAAACCAATACGGTAAGGAAATTTTTGCAAAGTGGGTGATTGAGGCAAATGCTGAAAACATTGATTTTTCTGGATTTGAGCCACTGTTAGGACGTTTGGAAGAAGTTCTCAAAGTTGAACTCCAGGGCTCCTAAGCCCAGTACCAATCTAACGGGAATGGCTAATCCTCAGGAGCGTCATGACCTGGCGAACGACATTATTCTGCAATCGCAACTAAGGCCCCTTCGATGGACTCCACTGTAAATATTAGGCACAAAGTCCGTCACCAGACTCCGGACGGTTACTGCCTCCGCAGGGATATGGTTTGGCCTATCAAAGCTGCTTCGGGCAACCGTCCCTCGCTAGTTTATTGACCGCTTTGCGTAATTCCGTCCACTTGCGAGACCGCATACCGTGCTTGTAAGCCGGGTTTGCCTTGCCGGGGCCGTGGCCACCACCAGCACCGTGGAAGCGACAGACGCGCCATCCACGTACCGCAGGGCCTTTGCATCGCTCGCCTGTCCGCTTGGATGTTGCCGTGCATCTGGGGGCCGCATGGGCCTTGCTCATGGGGTTGTCGCCATCATTCATTCTTCCCCCTCCCCCCGGCCTGCACGTTGCCCACAATCGCCTGCCCGCCGTCTGAGACGTTGACGTGCTGGACCGTGACCGTTTGCTTGCCACCCGTCCGATGCTTTCGAAGGGCCTCGATCTGGGCCGTGAACGTCCGGGCCAGCTTGTTGAAGCCGGTGTAGTGAGCCTGTGCCTGGGGAAGCCTGTCAGCATGAGCCAGTAGCCGCGCGGAGCGTATCGTGGCAACATGGGTTGCCGCCATCTGTATCGCCAGCATTCGCTCGACAGCATCACGCGGGGCCATGTCCCGAATGATTGTCAGCATGAAGCCTCGTTCGTCGTTTGCATCGCCACCGTCGCCCGCTTCCATCTTGCCTAGAACCTTTAGGCAATGCGTCAGGAACGCCTCCGCCTGCACCCGGTCGTCAGTCTTGAAAACCTCGTTTAGGGCGGTGGCGCGGATTTCGTTGATGGTATGACCGTCAGTCGCTGACCCTTCGAACGTCAACCCCAGATCCGGTTTAGCCTTCTCAATTTTGCTCATGATTGCTTGCTCTTTGTTGCCCATGCTGAATTCCTCATTGCGAAGTGAGTGACAGCGAAGCCTAGAACGGCGAAGGCAATATCTGCCACGCTGTCCAAAGCCACCCACCCCGACAGCCCGCACCCGCCAATGTCCGCGAATATCTCTTTGCCAATCCAGACTGACAGTGCCACCAGACGCAAAGTCAGGGGAGCAAACGCCCCCGTGCCACCGATGACCGCATGGGCCAGTTGCGTTCCCGCATACGGGGCCGTTCCGGGCCACCCATCGCATACGTCACTAACGCCCAAGCTCAGAAGGTAGTCGATCAACTGTTCGTCCCCTGTATGGATGGTAAGATAAGGATGTCATGGTTTTAATGACGGTCGCCGCTCCTAAACCGGCCAATCCGTCCTGATTTTCATGACGTGCTGTCATGGTTTTCATGACGCTCCTTTGCCTTTCGTCCTGATTTTTATGACGGTGCCGTCCTGATTTTCATGACAGGGTTTTGCTTTGCCATTCCTGCCTTCTGGATTGTTCGCCCCAGCGCGCATGACCGGGAAGTCCTGTCCCGGTCGCCAATCCCAGAAAAGCTTTCGGCCCGCGCGTCCTTGTCCGTGGGGCAGGGGCAATTCGGTTATCTCAAAGGCAGGCGACCTTGCCGCGCCTTCGATCCCAAGACATGCCCGCTCGGTCATCACAATGAAGCCCTTGGCCTGTAGCTCGTGAAAAGCCCGTGCAGCCGTATCTCGCATGACCCCCATGCGGTCTGCCGCTTGCCGGACGCTGAGGCGTAGCTTGCCGTTGTTGTTCGCGTTCGGCCCCCTCCATTCGAGCTTGAGCCAGATGTAGAGAACCTGCGCTGTGGGGGGGAGCGCCCGCCAAGCGGGCGTCTCCATTGTTGCGCGAATGAGCTTTGTGAAATGCTCTTGCTTGCCCTTGATCGGGTTTCCTTTGCTGTCCCGCTTACCCATTATGGGCCTCTAGGTGCTGTAGGGCACGCAGAACGCGTCGCAGGGTGATTGGGTTGCCGCAAGTGCATAGGGCGAGCTGTGCCGCCTCCTGCGCGCTGTGAGCGGGCTTCATTGCGTAAAGCCACCATTGCCCTTGATGTGGCTTCATTCTGTAGCGAGTCATTCCCGCCCCATGACTTCATCCAGGAGTTGCTTGGCGCTGGGGGGGAATTTCAGGCGCGACGGATCGGTGCCGGGGGAGAGACGATAGTGGGCAATGCTATCAGGCCCGCGAAATTCGGTCACAATAGGCCAGTTGAAGCTGTCCTTGAGGCGATGGACGATAGCGGCGAGCCGCCAGCCCTTCACCTCTCGGATTTCCGTTTTGTGCGAAATGGTCCTGCCTTCGATCAAGGCTTTGCAGGTCCAATAGATCTGGGTCGGGTTTGAGAACCAGCGTTGATGTGTGGTCATGTCTTGAGTGCCTCTTGGCGTTGCACCAGAGGGAGCGGAAGGCTAGTCTATGTTTGTGAATTTGACTGAAACCCTCGTCCCTAGTGGCGGGGTTTCTTCTTAGGTGGTGGCGATGGGGCGAGCTGCGAGCCAAGCTTCAATGTCGCTCTCGCGCCATGCAACGGCGCGGCGTCCGATGCGGATGGGGCGGGGGAACGACTTGTCATTCATTTGTTGATAGATGCTGCTGCGGCTCAGGCCCGTAATGCATTCCACCGAAGTGCGGCGGTATAGTTTTTCTGCCATTTCGGCTATTCCTCATGCTTGTTGGAACATGCTGGAAGAATGCCGCACGACATGGAGCAAGTTAACGCTCAAAATCAGCTGCTTATGCGGTTTCAGTTTCTGGGAAACATGCTTGGGCGGCAGCCCATTTTACGGGAACTGCTTAGGCGGTTTGTGGCCAAAGATTGCACGATAGCGAGCTTGCATTTCGCCGCCAGCCTCGCCTCGTCTGACTTCCCCCACATATTCCGATGCTTGCCCTTTTCCTTGTCGCCAAAGTTTGGGTTCAGCTTTAACGCTTTGATTCAAAGCTAGACCAGTCAACGCAGCTTCACCAAGCTTCGCAATGTCTGGATTTCGTGCTGCAACATCTTCCATCGCTGCGACAAGAGCTGATCTGCGAGCCTCACGAGACTTGGATGATTGCGCGCTGCCCGCTTTTCCTGCATTTTGCCGCATTTGAATGGCCTTTGACGCCTCTTTTTCGACACCGTGAACCAGCACTTCTAAGTCACGCAGCAGGTAACCTGCCGCAAACTCATTCCCGGAAATGAAGTAGTGATAGCGGCATTCAGCAGCTATGCAAACTGCCGATGAATGGTGCGTTTCTAGCCAGCAATACTCAAATTCTGCTGCTGCTTCCCAATTATCTCCAAAGCGGTTCTTCAGCCCTTCAATGCGTTCTTGTCCAAGGCGATCTAAAACTTTCTGCGAAACATGAACCCCATTGGGGGCAGTGATTCCTCCGTCAACAAGCACTTTCCAAGGGAGGTATAGGTCCTCGTCACCCGCTCCGAGAAACATGCCTCCCGTGTCGATAATCTTGCGAAAAAAGTCCTCTCCTTGGGTCTTGAGCCATTGCCGCGAAACTTCTTCGTACTCTGAACCAGCTGGAAAAGCGTCAGCTTTTTGATTGGCTTCCTCCTCAGTTAAAAAAAGCTCGAAGAACGATTTCTCGGGCAACATGCCCTCACGTACGGTGAAATGAACAGCCCATACTTCTGCGGGCTGCTCTTGGCCTTCAAAGGCAACTTTTGGGAATCCGAGAGAGTCGCGGGTCCAATGATTTACGTGAACATTTTGGACAATAGTTTTCCGGTTCTTTTCTCCGTTGTTCATGAATTTGCACCTAATCTCACCAAGTTACTTTCACTTGCAGACACTCCATTGAGACACTGCGCCCAAGCCCCCATCATCTTCCGTCGCTTCTCAAAAACGTCCGACCGGGCATAAGCCGCCTCTGCCTTGTCCTTGATGCTGTGCGCTAGGGCTGCCTCTGCCACCTCGCGCGGATAGGTTGTTCGCTCCTGCGTCCATGTTCTGAAAGACGTGCGGAACCCGTGAATATCTACGTCGAAGCCCAACTCTTTCACCAACTTGGAAAGGGTCATGTCAGATAAGGGCCTTCCGAGTTTCGTGCCGGGAAACACAAGCTCAGATCCGTCGCCTAGTGCTTTCACGGCCTCAAGGATTTCTATCGCGCGGGCGGAAAGCGGGATGCGGTGTTCCTTCTTCGCCTTCATGCGCTGGGCCGGAATGGTCCACACACCAGCCTTCATGTCGATTTCATCCCAAACTGCATTGCGGGTTTCCCCGGATCGGGTCGCGGTGAGCACGAGAAACTCAAACGCCAGCTTGGTGATTTCCCCGGCCTTGGACGCTTGCACGGCCTCAAGGCAAGCTGGCACGTCCTGATAGGGCAGGGCCTTCCTGTGGGCCTTCACACGCTCTGTCTTGGGCAGGGCGCGGTCTATGGCCTCTGCCGGGTTGTCCTGCCGCCAGCCTTGCGCGACAGCCCATTTCATCACGGTGCCGATCCGTTGACGAACGCGGCGCGCGGTTTCGGGCTTCTCGGTCCAGATCGGTGAGAGAACCCGCAATACGTCTGCCGTGTTCACGTCTGCCGCCTTGATGCGCCCGATGTGGGGGAAGGCGTAGGTTTCAAGCGTAGAGAGGAATTGCGCCGCGTGTTTGGGATTGCGCCATGTAGGCCGGTGCAACTCATGCACCTTGCGGGCGGCTTCCTCGAAGGTCAGCACGGCCTCAGACTCGCGCTTGGCTTGGATCGGGTCGCCCCCAGCGCGCGCCAGCTTGCGGTTGGCAATGGCTTGTTCACGAGCTTCCTTGAGCGACACAAGCGATGCGCTGCCAAGCCCCATTTCCCGCCGCTTGCCGCGAATGACGATGCGCTGCACCCATGACCGTGCGCCGTTCGATTTCACGAGAAGGTAGAGGCCATGCCCGTCGAAATACTTGCCAGGTTCGCTTGCCGTTCTGACCTCTTGCGCTGTCAGGGCTTTCTCGGGTCGTCTCATTCCGGTGTCACGGGCCATATGTTCCCCCATTTGTCCCCCCACTTATAGCAGGAACAATCAGGAATGTGAAGGAACCTTCTGGAACTAATGGTCTTGTAAAATAGGGGAAAATAGACGGTTTCGAGACCTTTTCGGAACATGCTGGAAATGGCAGAGGCAGACTTCGTCTCCGCCACTTCACGGCTAACCTGCTGACATAAAACGATACTGGTTTTCGGGAAGCCCGAGATCCGCGCCCCGGTGCAGTGGGGGCAAGGATGGCCACGATACCATGGCTGGTGACACGCGGGCGAACCTTCTGTTTTCGCGCTTCGGCTCCGCAGGTCAGCCCACCCGGCGTATCAGCGTCACTTTCAATCCGGGTGCAGCGTCGACGCCCGCGCGGGGCGGCAGGCGGCGACGAATGCAGCGAGGATTGCGCGGTCCAATGCGGTCAAGCGGTATTCCGGGTGCCACTGGACGCCAAGGGCGAAGGGGTGGCCGGGCAGCTCGATGGCTTCGACTCCCTTGTCGTCGGCCTCGGCGCTGACCGTGTATGCGCCGCTTCTGTCCAGTGCCTGCCTGTGCAGGCTGTTGACGGAATGTCCGTGTTTGTCCCCGACCGACATTCCGATCCGGTGCAAAAGTCCGTCATCCGCGATCCGAATGCCATGGACCAGCCGTTCGGCGATGCAGTCGCCCGCGTGATCGGGGCCGTGCGGGCCCGCGGCGACATCGACCACCCGACCGCCAAGCACCAGCCCCATCATCTGCAAGCCGTTGCAGATTCCCAGCACTGGTCGTTCCCGGTCCATCACAGCCCGGATCATCGCCTTGTCGAACATCTGCCGTTCGGTGGATCCGGGATGCCCCGGAATTGACCCGGTGACGAGCAGCCCGTCGCAGAGTTCGGCGTAGCGGGGCACCGCAGCCCGGTCGAAGGGCAACAGGACCGCGGCCGCCCCGGCCTCATTCAGCGCATCGACATAGTTTCGGCGTACCGTGTAGGTGGCTTCGCTCGGAGGCTCTGCGTCATGGTGATCGACGGTCACACCGATCAGGGGGGGATGTTGAACACCGGGCATCTCAGCGCGTGCCTAACCTGGCCCGCCGCGACAGCAGCTTGGCAAGCATCGACAGCGGGAAGGCAATGATGAAATACATCACGCCGACCCAGATGTAGATGTGAAGCGGCAGGAAATACTCCGTCGCCAGCGCGCGGCCTTCCAGAACAAGCTCGTTCACCGTGATCAGCGAGGCGAGCGAGCTGTCCTTCAGCAGCGCCACGAAAGTGACGATCACCGGCGCGGCAACGATGCGCGCCACCTGTGGCAGGATGATCAGGAACAGCACCTGCCCGGGCAGGAAGCCGACGCTCCGCGCGGCCTCCCACTGGCCCTTGGGAATGGCGGACAGCCCGGCACGGTACACTTCGGCCATCTGTGCCGCGAAGGCCAGGCCAAGCCCGACGATCGCCGCCGGTTCCGCATCGAACACCACCCCGATGCCGGGCAGGCCGAAATAGATCAGGAACAGGATCGCCAGCACCGGCACACCGCGAAAGAAGATCACGTAGCCCTTCGCCACTCCGCGCAACAGCGCGCTGGACGTGTCCTGCATAAGCGCCAGGACCAGCCCTACCACCGCCGCGAGGGCGAAGCCGAGCAGCGAAATCCGGGCGGAGACAACGGCGGCCTCTGCCAGGCGGGGGCCCCATTGGTCCGCGTATTGAACAAAGACGGAGAGGAATTCAAACATCGGTCGCGCCTCCAAACCGTTTTTCAAGCCGGGTCACGCCCCAGGCCAGCGGTAGGCTCATGGCGAGGTAGATCAGCGCCGCCGAGGAATAGATCAGCGTCGTCTGGAAGGTCGATGTCACCATCGAGCGGGCGTAGAACATGATCTCGGGCGCGGCGATGGCCGACACGACGGACGTGTCCTTGAGCAGTTGCAGCGCGTAGTTGCCAAGTGGCGGCAACGCGACCCGGAAGGCCTGCGGCGACAGGATCAGCCAGATCACCTGCATCGGCGTCATGCCCACGGCCAGGGCCGCCTCGCTTTGACCCTTTCCAAGCGCGGAAAAGCCGGAGCGGTAGATATCGCAGGTCACGGCCGAACCGACCAACCCCAGGCCGATGATCGCGGCGGGGATCGAGGTGATCGCAAAGCCGATGGAGGCCAGCCCGAAATAGAGGATGAAGAGGTGACTCAGCGCCGGGATGTTGCGCAGATATTCCACATAGGCGTCGATCGCGAAGTTCAGCAGGCGCAAGCCGGAAAACTCACGCACAAGCGCCAGCAGGAAACCGAGCGTCGCGGCAATGGCGAGCGAGGCCAGCGTCACAGTGATCGTCACCGTCGCCCCGGTCAGCAAGCCGGGCAGAATGGTCGAGGTCAGGAAGTCCATGGGATCAGCCGTTCATGCGGCTCAGGAACGCCTTGGTGCGGTCCTTCTGCGGGGTTTCGATGACCTGGCGCGCCGGGCCTTCCTCTTCGATCACGCCATCGTAGAGGAACAGCACCCGGTCAGCGACGTCGCGGGCAAAGGCGATCTCATGTGTGACGATCAGCATCGTCCGGCCTTCGTCGGCCAGTTCGTGCATGACGTTCAGCACCTCGCCAACTAGCTCGGGGTCGAGCGCCGAGGTCGGCTCATCGAAGAGCATCAGTTTCGGCCGCTGCGCCAATGCACGGGCGATGGCGACGCGCTGTTGCTGGCCACCTGAAAGCTGACCGGGCATCGCGTCGGCCTTTTCGGCCATGTGCACCTTGGCCAGCATCGCCTCGGCCAGGTCGCGCGCCTCGGCGGCGCTGGATTTCTGGACCTTGCGCACCGCGATGGCGATATTGTCCCGTACGCTCAGATGCGGCCAGAGATTGAAGCCCTGAAACACCATGCCCATCTGCGCCCGCTGCGGCGCGAGATCCCGGTTGTTCATCGCGCGTCCGCCCGACCCGACGCCTACACGTTCCCCGTCCAGCAGGATTTCCCCCCGCGTGGGCGTTTCCAGGAAGTTCACGCAGCGCAGGCAGGTCGACTTGCCCGACCCAGACGGGCCAAGCAGCGCGATCTTTTCGCCCGGAGACACCTCGAAATCGATGCCTTTGAGCACTTCGACAGCACCGTAGGACTTGTGAAGCCCGCTGACGGACAGGATTGGGTTTGACATGGAAGGCTTCCTTTCACCGGGTATCCGGGGCGGCACGGGGCCGCCCCGAAGGTCTCGGTCCGATGGGATCAGCTGGAGCACTCGGGCAGGGCGTAATCCTCGGGGCGGTCAACGCCCGCACGGAAATTCTCGCCGTTGGCGCTGTACCAGACATCACCGACAAGCCCGTAGCGCGCGCCGATCTCGGCCATCTCGCAGCTGGACCACATTTCAAGAATGATCTCGTCCACTGCCTGGCGCAGGTCGTCATCCGCCTGGTTGAAGCCGAACACCGTCTGGCCGAGCCCGGTCAGCAGCGGGAAATCGGGGTTGTTGTCGGTGAAGGCGAGGAACTGCATGCCCCAATCGGGGTTCTGGCTGATCGCGTAGCCGATCACCGGCGGATCGCCGATGACCGCTTCGATCCGGCCTGCCAGCAGGTCGCGCACCGCCGCATCGGACGTGTCGTAGAGGTTCAGCTCCAGCCCCGGGATCGCGCGCAGTTCGGGCACGAAGGAAAAGCCGGTGATGGTGCCCACGGTGCGCCCTTCCAGGTCGGCGAGGCTGTCCCAGTCGGTATCGACAGACTGCATGATGCCATTGCGGAAGTAGTGGATCGGCTCCGACAGCGTCATGATTTGGGTGCGCTGCTCGGTCCAGCCCATGGTGCCGAGCATCACGTCGACGCGGCCCGCCTGCACCGATGCGATGGTGCCAGACCACTCCATGAGCGCCGGCGCGACCTCCAGCCCCAGCCGTTCGCTGATGCGCTGCATGATTTCGCCGTCATAGCCGATCAGGCGGCCATCCTGCCAGCCCGAGCCCGGCATGTCGCCGGTGAACGCCACCGTCATGTGCCCGTCTTCGACCAGGTCGAAGGCTTCCGATTGCGCCAGGGTCGGCCCCGCAGCTGCCATTGCCGCGACCACAGCGGCACCGGCAATGAAATTACGCCTCTTGAACATATCAGTCTCCCTTGTTGAGCGACCCGGATCGCTGGTGCGCCCCGTGTCCGGTGCCTTCTTGGTAGAGGTGTGTTTTCGGGATGGTCTTTCGGAAATCGGACATTATGTTAGGAAAACAGACTCCGAGAGGTGCCCTTGATCCCAGATCACCCGCCAAGCCCCGCCTCCGACCTGTCCTATGTCGACTGGCTGGACAGGATCTGGGATGCGCGGCTGGACCGATCCGACAGCCGGTCCGTGTCGCTCACGGTTGGGATTCTGCTCTGGCCGACCTTCCCGATGATGTCGCTGACGGGCATCGTCGAAAGCCTGCGCCATGCGGGCGATTACGGCGATCATTCGCAGCAGCGTTACGTCCGGTGGCACATCCTCGGGCCGCCCGGCGCTCGCATCCGTGCGAGCTGCGGGATCGAGGTGGGCACGACCCACGACTATGTTCACCCCGGAGAGTTTGACATTCTCTTCGTAGTGGGCGGGCTGCTGAAGGACATCGATGCTGCCCCGGCGGCACATCGGCGCTACATCCACGCGGCCCATAGGGTTGGCCGCACCATCGCCGGGGTCTGTACCGGCAGCTTCATCCTTGCGCAGGAAAAGCTGCTCGACCGGCAGATTGCCTGCATCCACCCCTATCACGAGGCGGATTTCAAGCTGCATTTCCCCAATCACCGGGCAACGACCCGATCCGATTACGAAGGGGAAGAGGGCATCGTAACGATCCCCGGCGGCATCTCGATCCTGTCATTCATGACCCGGCTCATCCGCGATCATTTCGGGCCGGACAGGGCCGCAAAGGCGGTACACCAGTTGTCCCTGACAGAAGGCACGGGGCTTGGGGAACTGCAACGCGTGGGCCTGTCGCGTCATATCGAGGCCACGGATCCAAGGGTGCAGAAGGCGCTTGTGATGCTGGACCAACGCGCGACCGAAACCCCCCGGATCGGCCAGATCGCCGCGTCACTTGGCCTGACGGAGCGGCATTTCCTGCGTCTGTTCAAGGCACAGGTCGGCATGTCGCCCAAGTCCTACATGATCGACATGAAGCTTAGGGCCGCGGTCTGGATGCTGCGCAACAGTGCCAGATCGGTGACCGCCATCGCCTATGCGGCAGGCTTTTCAAGCGCTGCAAGCCTGTCGGGGCATTGCGCCCGCCGCCTGAACGCAACGCCGAGCCAGATCCGAGCGGGTCGGCTGGATCTCTGACTTTGCCGTCGCTCCGGTAGACATCAGTCCAAGCGGGACCGCTGCGCTGATGGCGTGGCGGGATTCTGATGCGGAACGAGGCGTATGGTCCGTTGCGCAACTGTGTCTGGTCAGAATTGGCCTTGCGGAGTCATCGGTGCCTTTGCCTCTGGTCATGCGACGCCTTTTGCGGTGCGGCATATTGCGCTGCGGCGCGGAATTTTGGCTTTGTAGCGGCGGGTATGCATGAAAATTAACCGTCGACTCGCTTGATTATGCGCGCACTTGGCCCTTTCATGGGCACGAGGACCGGCACGCGACCGGCCAAGACAGGGAGAATTCACATGCGTATCCTGCAATCCACGGCGCTTGCGCTGGTTCTGGGCAGCACCGCCGCCTTTGCCACCACGACCGATATCACGATCGGCATGCAGCTGGAGCCGCCCAATCTGGACCCGACCTCTGGCGCCGCTGCCGCGATTGACGAGGTGACCTATGCCAATATCTTCGAAGGCCTGACCCGCTTCGCCTCTGATGGGTCGGTCATTCCCGGCCTTGCCGAAAGCTGGGACATTTCCGAGGACGGTCTGACCTATACGTTCCACCTGCGTGATGGCGTGATGTTCCATGACGGCACCAGCTTCACCGCCGAGGATGCCGTGTTCAGCCTCGACCGTGCCCGCGCGGAAGGGTCCACCAATGCGCAAGGCGGGCTCTTTGCCGGGATCGACAGTGCCGAGGCGGCGGATGACACGACGCTTGTGGTGACTCTGTCGGCCCCCAATGGCAGTTTCCTGTTCAACATGGCCTGGGGCGATGCGGTGATGGTTGCGCCCGAAAGCGCCGACACGAACGCCACCAACCCCGTGGGCACCGGCCCCTTCCGCTTTAGCGAATGGGTGCAGGGCGACCGGGTGGAACTGGTCCGCAACGAGGATTATTGGGGTGACCCGGTGGCGCTGGAGGCCGCGACCTTCCGCTTCATCTCCGACCCGAACGCCGCCTTCGCGGCGATGATGGCGGGCGATGTGGATGCCTTCCCGGTCTTCCCAAGCCCCGAAACGCTGGCCCAGTTCGACGCTGATCCACGGTTCAACGTCATCGTCGGCTCGACCGAGGGCGAAACGATCCTGTCCACCAACAACATGGCCGATCACCTGTCCGACGTGCGCGTCCGTCAGGCCATTGCCCATGCGATCAACCGGCAGGACATTATCGACGGCGCCATGTTCGGCTATGGCACCCCCATCGGCACCCATTTCGCGCCGCATAACCCCGACTATGTCGATCTGACCGGCATGTCGGAGTACAACCCCGACCGCGCCCGCGAACTGCTGGCCGAGGCCGGGGCCGAGGGCATCACCCTGCGCCTGATGCTGCCGCCGCCCTCCTATGCGCGTCGCGGGGGCGAGATCGTCGCCGCGCAGCTGCGCGATGTGGGGCTGGATGTTGAGATCACCAATCTCGAATGGGCACAGTGGCTGGAACAGGTGTTCCGCGGTCATGACTTCGACCTGACCATCGTCAGCCATACCGAGCCGATGGATATCGGCATTTACGGGCGCGAGGACTACTACTTCCAGTATGCCTCGGACGCGTTCAATGCGGTCATGGAGGAACTCAACGCCACCACCGACCCGGCGGGCCGATCTGCCCTGCTGCAGCAGGCACAGCGGATCATCGCCGAGGACTACGTGAACGGCTACCTGTTCCAGCTGGCCAAGACCGGTGTCGCCAATGCCGATATCGAGGGGCTGTGGGAAAACTCGCCCACCCAGGCCATCGACCTGACCGGGGTCCGCTGGACCGACTAAGGTCTGCCCCGCAGACAGCCCCCGCCGCGAGGCGGGGGTTTTTCTTTGCAACGATTGCCCCGATGACATCTCCCCAGACCACCCGCGTGAACAAGGTGCTGCCCGGCGTGCTGTTCAGCCTGCTGGCGATACTGCTGTTCGACCTGATGGGACTGATCATCAAGCACTTGTCCAGCACCTATGGCGCGGCAGAGCTGTCGGCATGGCGCAATCTGTTCGGTCTGATCCCGGCCAGCATCGCGCTGTGGTCGACACGGAACTGGCACGCAGGAGGGCGCAAGCTGCGCCTCAGGCAATGGCAGATTCCGGTCATTCGGGGACTCGCGGTGACCGTCGCGCAGTTCTGCTTCTATCTTGCGCTCGGGCGGCTGGCTTTCGCCACGGCGGCCACGATCTCCTATTCCAACGCTTTGTTCATCCTCGTCTATTCCGTGCCCCTGTTGGGCGAGCGGGTGGGCCTTTTCCGCTGGTCTGCCGCGCTTGTGGGGTTTGCCGGAGTGGTGATGGTGATGGGGCCGGGGCGCGACAGCTTCACATGGGAGGCGCTGCTGCCCCTCATCGCTGCCGCGCTCTATGCTTTCGCCGGCGTATCCTCTCGGATGATGGACGAAGACGTGCCAAGCCCGCTGATCAACCTGTGGTCCTCGTCAGTCTCTGCAATCGGGGCCTTTGCGCTTGCCATGGCGCTTGGCGGATTCACCGCGCCCGCGTCTGTGGCCGATATGGGCTGGATCCTGCTGATGGGGCTCTGCGGCGGGTCGGCGGTGCTGAGCATGGTGGTGGCCTACCGCATGACCGAACCCGGAAACCTTGCCCCCTTCGCCTATCTGGGCATTCCCACGGCCTTCGTTCTTGGCTGGCTGTTCTTCGGGGAAAGCCCGTTTTCAGACCTGTTTCCAGGGGCCATCCTGATCATCGCTGGCGGGTTGATGATCCTCTGGCGGGAACGTCGCATGGCGCGACAGACCTGATCCGGGCGGGACCAAATTCCTTGCAAGGAATTTCCAAGGATCTTGCAAGATCCTTCCCCCGCTCAGATGGCCACTGGTGCGCTGTCATCCTCATCGGCGATATCCAGAACCACCGCCCCGCGCCGGTGGCGCCCTTCCACATGGAGATAGCCGTCGCGGATCCGATCAAACGGATATACCCGGTCGATCAGCGGCTTCAGATGCCCCTCGACCACCAGGCTTGAAAGCATCTGCACTCCGTCCCGGCTGTCGCCGTTGACATGCAGTTTCATCCGGGGCCCTCGCCCCAGACCGGACCACATCGCGCGAGGCACATCGCCCAGTCCGAAGTTCAGCGGCAGAAACAGCCCGTTTGGCGCAAGGATGCGCTTGGCCGACCGAAAGTCCATTGCACCGACAGTATCGAAAACCACGTCGAACATCGTATCACGCTGACTGACATCCTCTGTCTGGTAGTCCACGGTCTCTTCAGCGCCAAGCGCCCGGACATAGGATAGGTTCTCGCCGCTGGCGACGCCCGTGACCTCGGCCCCCAGCCACCGGGCGATCTGCACCGCGTAGCCGCCAACCCCGCCCGAAGCTCCAACGACCAGCACCCGCTGACCCGGCTGCACATCGGCCACGTCTCGCAAGAACTCCAGCGCGCACAGTGCCCCGAAGGGCAGTGCAGCGGCCTCTTGGTCCGACAGGCCGCCGGGAACGGTGGCAATCGCGCCTTCTGCCGACATCGTCATATATTCCGCATGCGCCCCGAAGCCGCTGAACCCGAACACCCGGTCACCGGGTTTGAAGCGGGTCACGCCCGTGCCGACGGCGTCGACCACACCGGCGAAATCCCCGCCCAGAACCGGTTTGCTCGGGCGGAAAAGCCCGGTCATCAGCCGCCCCGGCAGCCACAGACCACCGGGAAAGGCCGAGGCGCGCAACCGCCAGTCCGCCGTGGTGATTCCGGCCGCCGTAACGCGGACCAGAACCTCGCCCTCCGCCGCTTCCGGCCGAGGCATTTCGAACGGTCCCACAACCTCGGGGCCGCCATATCGGTGATAAACCATCGCTTTCATTTTCGGTCTCCTTCATCTCTGTTGAGGCGGGGATAGACCAATGGCCATCATGCGTGAATTGAGAGAATATGCAATCGAACCATGCATTATTGCATGAGGGTGAAAATCATCATGAAAAAGCCCCCGCCGGATCGCTCCGCCGGGGGCCACGCCTGATTAAATGAGCTTACATCGGCGGGATGGCGAAGAACATGGTCTCGCCCGAGTGATCGTCGACGCCGTCATTGTCGGTCGACACCCACATCGTGCCATCGGGCATGATCGCCAGCCCCTCGACCTTGTCCAGCACATAGCCGCCGGTCGAGGTCAGATAGGGGATCAGGTCCAGGACCACCTCATGCTCCACCACCGGCAGATCGCCGCCAAGCGGTGCGGGTACCATGTCCGCCAGTGCCACGCGGGTGATCTGCTTGGTCACCGCATTGGCGCCGATCTGGTTGTCGCGCTCGATCAGGTAGACATAGTCGCCGTGGGCCACGATCTCTGACAGGCCGACCCAACCGGTTTCGGGATCGGTCAGCTCGTAGCGCACCGCGCCCCAGTCGCCGGTAACGGTGTTGTAGGCCACCAGCTTGACGTGGTTTTCCGGATCGTCGCCCCATTCGCGCTGCACGGCCATCCACAGGGTGTCGCCCACCATGGTGATGCCCTCGAAGCCGAAACGGCGTTCCACGGCCAGCAGTTCCGCGGGCAGCGGGATCGACTGCTCGATCTCGCCATCGGCGCTGATGTGGTAGATCCCGTGCGGGATCATCCGGTCGGTGCGCCCTTCCGAGGCCACCCAAAAGCCGCCTTCACCGTCCAGCGTGATGCCTTCCAGGTCCAGCATCTGGGCCGGGCGGCCACCGCGGGTGACCGGGATCGTGTCGATGATCTGCGAGGGGCCCTCCGTCGACGGATCAATGACGAAGATCGTCGGCTGGAAGCCGTAGAAGCTGTCATTGACCGCGTAGATCAGGCCGGTTTCCGGATCGGCCACCGTACCGGAAATCGCACCCCATCCCGTCAGCTCGTCCATGCCGGCGCTAGTCAGATGCGGGTAGGCCGCCGGTGCGTCCTGGTATTCGTAGATCATGACATGGCTGCGCGCCGCACCGTCTTCCAGCCCGTCGACCTCATTGGCCGAAATCAGCAGCCCGCGCTCGGGGATCACCACGTAGCCTTCCGGCCCGATGCCCGAGGGAAGGAGTTGATCCAGAACCGGATTGGCCGGGTCGGTCACGTCATAGACACCCACAACGCTGGCCCGCTCGGCCCCCACGAAGACATAGGGTGTGCCGCCGAATACCCCGAAGGTCACCGATTCCGGCTCTACGCCCTTGGCGTCGGACCGGCGGTCGGGATAATGGCCGATCTGGACGATCGCATGTTCGAAGGAGGCCCCGGATTCGTGAACGACCGTGCCGTCCTGATGGAAGATCGTCCAGCCGCGCGATCCGCCATCCATGTCACCTTCATTGGCGGTGGCGAAGTGGCTGTCGTCGATCCAGGTCACCGCATCGGGTTCGCGCGGGCGACCGGGCTGGCTGCCGTCGAAGACCAGCGCGGCGCGTTCGTCCACGGTGTCGATGCCTTCGAGGTCCACCGCCCCGGCCGAGAAGTGGCTCAGCACCTCGCCAGCCGCGTTGAGAACCACGATGTGATTGTTTTCCTGAAGGGTCACGACGATCTCGTTTTCGCCGTTGATCGAGACGAATTCGGGCTCCGGGTCTTCCGGCGAGACCTCGGCCAGACCGGTGATGTCAGCCGTGATCATCGCGTCGCAATCCATGACGCCATCGGTCAGTGGTACAATGGCGACGTAGCCTGCGGGCATCTGGCCGGTGCGGCCGTCGCCCAGATCCTCGTCGCGCTCGTTCTCGATGGCAACGGCGATGAAGCTTGCGTCAGGTGCGGCGGCGACGCTGTCGGGCTGACCGCCAAGGTCGCAATCGCCCAGGGCGGTGCGGCTATCGACATCCAGCGCCAGCAGGTGGCCCGACGTGTTGACGTAGTCGGCCGAGGTGTTGACCCCGACATAGGCGGTCTGACCGATGACGCTGACCGAGGTCGGCTCTCCGTCCAGAGCGACCACACCGGCGGCAACGGGTGCGGCGGGGTCGGTGATGTCGATGAAGCCAAGGACTTCGGCGGGGCTGTCGGTATAGACCAGCGTCATGCCATCGGCGGTGGCGGCAATGATCTCGGACGAGGATTCCTCTGCATCCGGCGTGTTTTGCGCCACGGCAAACGAAGCGATGCGATTGAAGTTCATATCTGCCAGTGCGGGGCCAGCCATCAGGACGGCGGCGGTGCCAAGCAGAACGGTGCGATAGGTCATGTGTTGTCTCCAGCGGTTGGACATCTCCCCGTGCCGCAGACATGTGACACCAGGATCACGTCAGCATGAAAGGCTTGTGAAACCCTGCCTCGCGGCAGGGTCACAGGGGTGGCGCGTCGCCTTTCGGAAGAGCACCGTGATGAGCATGTTCTGGCAGGGCGTGAGAGGCGTTGCGGCAAGCGGCCATGCACAGAATGCAACAGATATTGCAAAATGTAATATGTGCGAATAATTTATTGCAATATAGGGATTCGAAGGGTATTGCGCTGACATGGCTTCGGGTGGCACGGGATCGACCCGTGTTTGTTTATCGGGCCTCTCAAACGGGTCGGGCAAAGAGGAAAACGCTATGTATGAAGGATTTGGCCAGTTCGTGGGCGGGGCATGGCGCGGATCGGACCAGCGGGCCGAAGTGGAGTCCCCGGTCACCGGGAAATCCCTTGGCGCCGTCCCGACTGCCCGCCCCGAAGACACGGTTGCCGCGATAGATGCCGCTGCAAAGGCGCTGCCTGCTCTTGTCGAGATGGGCGGCTTTGCCCGAGCCGACGCATTGCACCGGATCGCTGACGAAATGGCCGCGCGGGCGGATGAAGCGGCACGGATGATCTCTGCCGAGACCGGCAAGCCGATCGCGCAAGCAGGCCGTGAATGGGTGCTCTCGGTCGATCAGTTCCGCTGGTACGCCGAAGAGGCGCGGCGCATCTACGGGCGCGTTGTGGAAAGCCGCGTGCCCGGTGGTCGGTTCGAGGTCACGCGCGAACCGGTCGGCATCGTCGGGGCTTTCACCGCATGGAACTTCCCCGCGAGCCTGCCCGCCCGCAAACTGGCCCCGGCGCTGGCCGCCGGTTGCCCCGTGGTTCTGCGGCCCTCGTCCCAGACACCGGGCGTGGCGATGGTGATGGTCGACTGTATTCGTGCGGGCGGGTTGCCGGACGGGGCGGTGAACCTCGTGGTGGGCACGACGGCAAACACCTATGGCCCGATCATGGCCGATCCCCGGGTGCGCAAGGTGTCCCTGACAGGGTCCACCCGCGTGGGCCAGCAGATGATCCGCGATGCGGCAGCCACGGTGAAGAAGGTGTCGATGGAACTGGGCGGCAATGCGCCCTTGATCATTTATGACGATGCTGATCTTGATATGGCGCTTGATATGACCGTGCCCGCCAAGTTCGCCAATGCCGGGCAGGTCTGTGTCACGCCGGACCGTTTCTTTGTCCATGACAGCCTGCATGACACTTTCGTCGCCGAATTCGCCCGTCGCGCCGCTGCGATCCGGCTCGGCGACGGGCTGGACCCGGACACCGAAATGGGGCCGCTGATCAATGCGGGGCGACTGGAGGAGATTGACGTCATCGTACAGGAGGCGGTGGCCGCTGGCGCGACGCTGGAAACGGGTGGGCAGCGGGCATCCGGCTTCAATGCGGGGCATTTCTATGAACCCACTGTGCTGAGCAATGTCGCCGATGACATGCGTGTTTTCGAGGGGGAGAACTTCGGCCCCATTGCCGCGATTACCCGGTTCACCGACGAGGATATGGTTCTGGCCCGCGCCAATGCCTCGCCCATGGGCTTGTCGGCCTATGCGTTCACCCGCTGCCCCTCTCGTGCAAGGCGCACGACGCGGGCGTTGAAATCGGGCATGGTGGGGATCAACAGCTTTGCCCTTGCGGCATCCGAAGCGCCGTTCGGCGGCACCAACTTCTCGGGCATCGGGCGGGAAGGCGGCAGCGAGGGGATCGAGGATTACCTCGATACCAAGCTGGCACAGATCGTGTTCTGAAGGGGGACATCATGCAGAAGAACAAGCTCAAGGCCCTGTGGGATGCGGGCCAGCCGGCGCTGAATGGCTGGTGTTCCATCGGCAATCCCTTCACGGCAGAGATCATGGCCGCGCAAGGTTATGACAGCGTGACCATCGACATGCAGCACGGCGCGCTGGACTATGCCGCAGCCCTGCCGATGTTGCAGGCGATGAAGGCGTCGGGGGCGACCCTGATGGCGCGGGTGCCGTGGCTCGACCCTGCCGCGATCATGAAGGCGCTCGATGCGGGGGCCATGGGCATCATCTGCCCGATGATCAACACCGCTGACGAGGCCGCCGAGTTCGTCAGCTACATGCGCTATCCGCCCCTTGGGCAACGCAGTTTCGGCCCCACCCGCGCCGCCGTGGCGATGCCGGGCTATGGCGTGGCCGCCAATGACGAGGTGCTGGCGCTGGCGATGATCGAAACCGCAGAGGGTATGGAGAACCTTGAGGCAATCGCCGCGACGCCGGGTCTGGATGGCATCTATGTCGGCCCTGCCGATCTGACCCTTGGCACGCAGCAAGGACGCCTGCCACCGGGCTTCGACCGCGAAGAACCCGAGATGCTGGAACTGATCCAGCGTATCGCCGACACCTGTCGCGCCAATGGTATCCGCGCCTGCATCCATTGCGGAACGCCGGACTATGCCGCGCGGATGATCGGGATGGGTTATTCCCTGACCACCGTATCGGGCGATTCCCGCCTGTTGGCTGGTGCCGCCGCCGCGTCGGTTACCGCATGGCGGGACCGGGTGGGGCAGGACGCCAAGTCCACCGACACCGGAGGCACCTACTGATGCCCCGTCTTCTGGTTGCTGGCAAACTGCACCCGGCGGGCGAAGCCCGGATTGCCGATTTGCGCGCCGAGGGAATCGAGGTGGACTATGTGGAGGAGATCTCGGAAGAGGCCTACCTGCCCTATGTCGCAACGGCAGACGCCATGGTTCTGCGCACACAGCCCCTGACGGCGGACACAATCACCAAGGCCCCGAACCTTAAGGTCGTATCGCGCCACGGGGTGGGCTATGACGCCGTGGACCTGAAGGCGTTGAACGACCGCGGTATTGCCCTGACCATCGTAGGCGATGTCAATTCCACCTCGGTCGCGGAACAGGCGATGATGTTCCTGCTGGCGGCCTCGAAACGGGTGCTCAGGGCAGATCGCGCTGTGCGCGACCCGGCCCAATGGGGCTGGCGCAACCGGCTGGAGCAACAGGAGATCTCGGGCAAGACCCTGCTGATCGTGGGCTATGGCCGGTCAGGCCGCAAGCTGGCGAAGATGGCGGCGGGGTTCGACATGCAGGTCCGCGCCCATGACCCCTATCTGGAACGCATGGGCTGGCCCGATGGCCCGGTGCGCCCCGTTTCGCTGCACGAGGGATTGCCATGGGCCGACTGCATCTCGGTCCATATCCCGAAGAGCGACCGGCCGATCCTGGGCGCGGAGGAACTGAAGCGCTGCAAACCCGGCGTGATCATCGCCAACACCGCGCGGGGCGGTGTGATCGACGAGGCCGCGCTGGCAGACGCTCTGGCCAGCGGCCAAGTCGGCGGTGCGGGCGTTGATGTGTTCGAGGCGGAACCGCCCGGCGCCGACATGCCGCTTTCAGCCTGCGACACCGCCCTCCTGACGCCCCATGTGGCGGGGCTGACGGCAGAGGCCAGCGAGCGTATGGCGCTGGCATCCCTTGAAAACGCGCTCGGGTTCCTTGATGGAACCATCGAGCGAAGCCTTATCATCAATGCAGAGGTGATTGATGTCTGACCGCAAGACACTCCGGGTGGGCCTGATTGGCACCGGCTTCATGGGACAGGCCCATGCGCTTGGCTATGCGACGGCAGAGAAGGTCTTTGACCTGCCCTTTGGCCTGTCGTTGCACAAGGTTGCTGACGTGACCGAGGAGGCCGCCGCGAAGGCCGCCAAACGCTTCGGGTTCGATGGATGGACCACCGATTGGCGCGAGTTGCTGACCGATCCCGAGATCGACGTGATCGACATCACCGCCCCCAATGCGCTGCACAAGGAAATGGCGCTGGCGGCGATTGCGGCGGGCAAGCACGTCTATTGCGAAAAGCCGCTTGCACCGCTTTCGGCTGATGCCCGCGAAATGGCC
Source organism: Nioella sediminis (assembly GCF_001879695.1). Taxonomy (GTDB): domain Bacteria; phylum Pseudomonadota; class Alphaproteobacteria; order Rhodobacterales; family Rhodobacteraceae; genus Nioella; species Nioella sediminis. The sequence continues at coordinate 39,587 of NZ_MNBL01000032.1, read as the reverse complement.
ACCGCCGCCAAGGCCGCCGGGGTCGTGACGCAGGTCGGGTTCAACTACCTGTGCAACCCGATGATGGGGCTGGCCAAGCAGATGATAGAGGCGGGCGAGTTGGGAGAGATCCGCAGCTATCGCGGCATCCACGCAGAGGACTACATGACCGATGCCAACGCGCCCCATTCCTTCCGCACCGATCCGGCAGGCGGCGGTGTGCTGGCCGATCTGGGAAGCCACGCTTTGGCCACGGCGGAATATCTGCTTGGGCCGATCACCCGCGTGATGGGCGATTGCGTGACGGCCATCGACAGCCGTCCCGATCGCAACGGGACCGCTGCGCCAGTGCTGGTCGATGACGCCTCCCGCGCCTTCCTGCGCTTTGAAAACGGCGCGTCCGGGGCCATCGAGGCCAACTGGATCGCCACGGGCCGCAAGATGCAGCATGACTTCGAGGTTTACGGCTCCAAAGGGGCTCTCATCCTCAGCCAGGAGCGGTTGAACGAGCTGCATTTCTATTCTACCGAGGATGCCCCCGGTCGGCGCGGGTTTCGCAAGATCGAAGCCGGGCCGGAGCATGACCCGTATGGGCTTTTCTGCGTCGCGCCGGGCCATCAGATCGGGTTCAACGATCTCAAGGCCATCGAAATCGCAGGCTATGTCGGGGCAATTGCCGGTCAACAGCCGGAACCCTTCGGATTCGATGCCGGGACTCGTATTCAGCATCTGGTGGAAACGATCCTCGCATCCTCTGCCGATGGGGGCTGGAAAGCGGTCTGATCCGGCCTGTCGAGGAAGCCGAGGCTGCGCCATTCCCCCCGCGCCCCGTGCGCGGAGATGAAGCCCGTGCAGAGGCTACCCGGTGTCCGGTCCGGCCAGCCGCGCGAAATCCTGCATGTCTGCGGCGGCTTCCCGGATCGCCAGGGCCAGCAGGTCGGCGCCGTGTTCGGGCCTGGCCAGCTCCGACCATGACCCGACCCGCCCGCAAGGAAATTCGGCCCGGTGGTCTTCCGGTGGTCCGTGACGGTCTCCTGCATGGGCGGCGCGGAAAGCGGCGTCGAGCGCCCTTGGTGCGGGCAGGGGCGCGCGGTCGATGCGGCGGTGCCGGGCCTGGGTGATCGCGATCTCGGACGGGGTGGCGTGCATGCCTTCCCAGTCGCCGTAGAGGCTTTGCCTCAGGGCATTCGTTTCGGGGTAGTCCCACCACGAGCGGATTCGCATCGCCAGGGGCGCGGTTTCGGCCAGTGCGCGCATCGGGGCCAGGTTGGCGCCGTGTCCGTTCAGAACGTAGAGCCGCCGAAAGCCTTGGGTGGCGAGCGAGGCGATGATGTCGGACAGAAGGGCCGAAAAGGTCGCTTCCGAGACCGAGATCGTGCCGGGGAAGGCCATGTTGAACGGTGCGGGCGTGTAGGCCACCGGCGGCAGCATGATCGTGCCCGAAAACGCCGCCGCGCCCTCGGCCACGGCGGTGGCGCAGAGCGCGTCCGTGCCGATCAGCCCGATCGGCCCGTGCTGTTCGGTGGAGCCAACGGGCAGCACCACGTCGTCGCGGGTTTCAAGATAGGTGCCGACCTCTTCCCAGCTCATTTCCTGCAGGTTCATGCGGCCCCCGCCTTCTGTGCGGCCCAATCGGCAAGCACGGCCCGGTAGGTGGCAAGATGGGTCGCCGTGGCTGGCACCCCGTCGCCCGCCCGGATCAGCGCGGGCAGGGGCAGGTGGAGCCCAAGAACCTCGTCCAGTGTTTCCAGAACCGTGCCCACGGCCCAGATTCCGCAATCGGGCAGGCCGGGTGTGGAGAGGCCGGAAAGGTACGGCCCATCCCCGGCAAGCTTCTCCAGAATTTCCAGCGGGCGCAGGATCGCATCGCGCGCGACTTCCGGCACGGGCTGTCCGGCCCCGACCAGCGGGAACAACGCGCGCACCGCCGGTTCCAGCCGCGTATCGACCAGCCGCGAGAGGGCGCGGGCGCGTGCCCTTGCGCGTGGTTCGGCGGGCAGCAGAGGGCGCCCGATGCCGGTCTCATCCAGGTATTCGACGATAGCGTCAGACTCGGTCAGCACGAAATCGCCTTCCACCAGCGCCGGAATCGTCCCTTGTGGCACGATTGCCCTGTAAGTGGCGCTGGCATAGCCGCCCGGCGGCGGCGTTTCCGGCAGAACGACCCCCTTCAGGGCCAGCGCCAGCCGCAGTTTGCAGCTGTAGACGCTGATCGGAAGGCCGTAGAGGATGCGTTCAACCCCGGCCATGAACCCCGGTTCCCATCCGTCGTTCCATCACCCGCACGCCCCAGGACACCAGCAGGATCAGGATCAGGTATTCCAGCACGAGGAAACTGTAGATTTCCAGCGGGCGGAATTCCGTCAGCGTCAGCTCGTTCGCGCGGCGCGTCAGTTCCTGGAAGCCGATCACCGACACCAGCGACGACATCTTGAGGATGTAGACATACTGGTTGCCGAGCGCGGGCAGAACCGCGCGGATCACCTGCGGAAGGATCACCAGCCGCATCGTCTGCCATGGTGACAGGCCGAGACTGCGCGCCGCTTCGCCCTGCCCGACCTTGATGGATTGCAGGCCCGAGCGGAAGATTTCCGAGGTGAAGGCGCTGTCCGAAATCGCAAGACAGATCAGGCCCGTGATGAAGACCCCGAACTGGATGCCGGTCAGCGATGGCAGGCCGTAATAGACCCACAGGATCATGACCAGCAGCGGGATCGAGCGGAAGAATTCCACATAAACCCGGCTCAGGCGATGCACCCACCGGCGCTTCGATATGCCCATCAGTGCCACCAGGAGCCCGATGGCCAGCGAGATCATCATTGCCAGGGTCGAGATCGAGATCGTCGCCCAGAACCCCATAAGCAGGAACGAGAGGTTGGCTTGCCCCCGCCCGTCGGCAGGCGACAGGATATACCAGGCGAACGTATAGCCCCCGCCCGAACCGGAGCCCGAGCAGCCGGCAAGAACCAGCACCGCAACCGCAAGGAGCGCTGGCAGCCGCCAGCGCCCCCGGGCTTCGAAAGAAGCTTTGGTCATGTCTTGCTCAGCTCTGGCCAAGCCACCGGCGATTGAGCCCGTCGAAGAAGCCCTCGGTCCGTTTCAGCGTGACCCAGGTGTTGACGAAGTTCAGCCAGACCTGATCGTCCTGCGCCACGACGTAGGCGAAGGGCCTGCGGTTGCGCATCTCGGAGCCTGGCACGAGAATGCGCAACTCCGGGAAGCGGGACACGAGCGTCCCGCCCTCGACATTCGATGTGATGGTAACGTCGGCACGGCCCGACAGAACCTCCTGGAAACCGGTTGCGGGCGACTGCACCCCCTGGATGTCGGCATCGGGGAAATGGGCGCGGGCCTGTTCCTCGAACACGGTGCCCATGGACACCGCAACCCGCACACCGGCCTGGTTGATCGATTCCCAGGTTTCGAAGCGGCCTGCATTTCCGGCCAGCGACAGTGGCACTGTCCCCGCCTCGGTATAGGGCACCGAGAACGCCGCAACGCGCGCGCGGGAAACATTGACCGACGCGCCCGAGAAGATGTCATAGCGGTCGGCGGCGATACCCGCGGTGATCGTGGCCCATTCGGCGACCACCCATTCGATCTCGACCCCGAGGTCGGCGGCAAGCTGCGTCATCGCCTCGATGTCATAGCCCGCGCGGCTGTTGGTGGCCGGGTCGCGGAAGGACATCGGGTTGAAGTCCCCGGTGGTGCCGACCCGCAAGGTGCCGCTGCTGAGAATGCGCTCAAGGCGCGATTCCGCGATATGGGCCTCGGCTGGCGTGGTGCTGGCCAGCATCACCCCCCCGGTTCCAAGCGCGGCAGCAACGAAAACATCCCTTCTGTTCATGATTGTCATCCCCTGTTGTTGTGTGTTGGTAACGAAGCCCTGTGGCAACACGCCCAAGAGCGGCCTTGATCCCGCACCGGAAGACGTGGCCGGGGCAGGCTTTCCGTGTGTCTGACCGGTGATCTCGAATCATTCCGGTCGTGTCGGGGTCGGACAGCCCCCCAGTGTTTCAGGAATTCAGAAGTCAGGTTCGCCCGATGGTCCCGAGAATACATCATAGGGCGATATTCCCGGTGGGAAAGGTTGCGGTGCTGCAGCCTTTGAAAAGCCTGCGCAAGGCGGCGGGGCCATGCACAAATCCAGCGCTACGGTGACGCGTCGCCATGTTCCGACCCCTAGGTGCGTTGCGTGGTGTTTAACATGCTTGCAGGTGATGCAATATCGCGTCAAGAAAAATGTCAGCGAGTTCGAAATTGTGATCAGGGTGGACAGCCCGTGACGAACTGCCAATCCCGCCCGTCTTGCCTTCGGCGGGGTCGGAACGCTTTGCTGGAGCTGTGGCGTGATCTTGGTCGAATGAATGCCGACACGGAATGCCTGACCTGTCGGCCCGAACCGAACCTCTGGCAGAGTTGATTATCGCTATCAAAGGGCCTGGGTTCGGATGGCGATGCTTTTCCGCGCGATGTCATGGAGGTCACGGCGCGTTTCCGGCCATGCCGCGCCGGTGCGGGACCAACCCGGAGCGGCAAATCCCTGGACATGCCCGCACCGCGCAAAATAGCGCGGTGCGGGCATTTCATCCGTGAGTGTTTGGGCGCGGATCAGTTCTTGGTTTTCGAAGCCGGATGCAGGAAATCGATCCAGTGCGGAGCAGGCTCCGACGCGGACCGGCGGCGGGTGCCGGGAAACAGATCGCGCAGATCGAATGCAGCCATGAGAAAGCTGAAGGCGTGCAGATTGTGGGGCGTGTTGGGCATGGAGACTGTCTTTCGGAAAGAAGGGAGGTTCAGCCCGCGCCCCTACGCGTCTGCCTGATTTTTCACCACAGTTGAATCCGCAACCCCGGATTGCCCTGCCTGCAATGGTTTGATGCTCAAATGATCCGGGGTTCTGCGCGCCATCGTGAACTGAAGGGGAAGCCCGGCAGGGGGCTGACGGGGCAAAGGCATCGGCATGGGGCGCCCTCTCAGGTCAGCAGTTCCCGCAAGGTCAGGGCCATCACCTTGGCGCTGTCCATCATGTCCTGCACCCCAACCCATTCATCAGGCTGATGCGCGAGGTCGAGAATGCCCGGCCCATAGGCAATGCAGTTCTTCAGCTTGCCGATCCGGTCGATATGCTTCTGGTCATAGGTGCCCGGGGACACCACGAATTCCGCCTGTTTGTGCAGTACCTTTTCAATGGCGGCCTGCACGGTTTTCACGACCGGTGCATCCTCGTCCGTCATCGATGGGATCACCTCGAACAGATCGCGGATGTCATATTCGAAATTCGGGCGACTGGCCTTGATCCCTTCCAGCATCCGGCTGACCTCCGCCTTTACCTCGGTCAGATCCTCCTCGATCAGGAAGCGCCGGTCGATGACGATGCGGCAGCGATCGGCGACGCAGGGCGCGGGCAGGCCGGTGTAATCCGCGTCCTGCTCCGGTTCGCCCCCATGGATCGAGTTCACATTGAGCGTGGATTGCTTGGCCCCTTCCGGCACCACTGGCATCTCCGTGCGCTTGCCCGCCAGCAATGGGTAAAGCGTGCGTTCCATCTCCTCCAGCACCGCGCCCATATGGCGGATGGCGCTGTCACCGAGGAAGGGCATGGACCCATGGGCGATGCGCCCCTTGGTCTCGATTTCGGCCCACCAGACACCGCGATGGCCTAGGCAGATGCGGTCCTTGTTCAAGGGTTCGGGGATGATCACATGCTGGACCTTTTCGGGCGAGAACCAGCCATGCTCCGCCAGATAGGCCACGCCGCCATAGCCGCCCGATTCCTCGTCGGCCGTGGCGCTGATCTCGATAGCGCCGGAATAGTCGGGGAAAGCCGCGATGAACGCCTCCGCCGCAATCACCGACGCCGCCAGCCCGCCCTTCATGTCGCAAGTGCCGCGCCCGTAGATGCGCCCGTCCTTCAGCTCGCCGCCGAACGGGTCCGTCGTCCAGCCATGGCCCACTTCGACCACGTCATGATGGCTGTTGAAATGCACACACTCGCCGGTGCCACCCGCCCCCTGATGGCGCGCCACCATGTTCCAGCGCTGATATTTCTCGCTGTCGGCGGGTGCCCCACGGGCGCGGATCATGTCGACGTGAAACCCCTTGCGCCGCAGCCGGTCGCCGAGGAAATCGCAGATATCGTGGTAGTGCAGCCCCGGCGGGTTCAGCGTGGGGATGCGCACAACGTCTTGCGTCAGGGCAATCAGCTCCGCCTCGCGGGCGGCAATCTCTGCAAACAGGCGGTCTAGGCTGGGATCATCTCTCATGGGCTGCACTTTGCGCCCAAGGCCATCATGCCGCAAGCCCTCGCATTTGGCTTGGCGCTCCCCATCTGACAGGATAGGGAAAGGCCATTCGACGGGAAGGATTTGACCGATATGAGATGGGTTCGCTGGATTGTCCTGCTGCTGATCGCGCTCTTCATTGGCGGGTTCCTGCACTACACGCTGCCCGGCCGCGACATCGTGCGGATCACGGGGACCGAGATCATCCGGGCGGACCTCTCTGGCTGGAACCGGATGTTCTATGCCCGCTCGGACACCGGAAACACCGACGGCACCAACCGCGATCTTCGGCTGATCAACACGACCCAGCCCGATGGCGATGTCAGCGTCTATCGGAACGAGGACACCGGCTTTGGCTGGCCACCCTATTTCAAGCTCGACAGTTCCAACCTGCACGCGGAGGCAGCGGATCTGACCAGCACCTCGGCCAATCCGCAATGGGTGATGATCACCCATTACGGCTGGCGCATGCCGGCGCTGTCGATCTATCCCAATGCGGTCGCGATCCGCGCGGTGGACGGTCCCGACGCCAGCGTCTTCCCGTGGCTCAATATCGTGATCCTCGTTCTGCTGGCCGCGTTCTTGTTCTTCCTCTGGCGGCTCTGGGAACGGTTCGAGGACCGCGTGATCGATCCAACGGTCGATTGGGTTCTGGTCCGGTGGGCCAAGCTGAAGGACCGCGTCTCGGGGCGCTGAAGGCCTCTATCATCCCGGCTCGGGCAGGCGTTTGAATGGGCCGCGCGTGCAGCTTCAGGAAGGCAGCGTCCTGTAGCTGGCCGGTTCCATGATGCGCAGGAACTGCACGGCCAGCACCCTGGCGGCACTGTCCCTTGCAATGCGGGTCAGGCAGAGAAGCCCGGTATGACGGTCGCAGGCCAGCGCGACGGAGTCGCCCATGCTGGTGACCTCGGCATGCAGCCGGTCCTCCAGTGTTGCCGTTGGCAGGTCGAGCGCGTGGAGGAGGGGGAGGAACTCCACCGGCTGATCCTCGTCCATCGTGGGCACCAGCCCGGCATCAATCAGGATCATTTCCAATGCGATCCGCTCTCCACTGGATTTGAGCGTTCGACCAAGCGCCTGTACCCGGCCCGAGAAGAATTCCCGCTCCGCGTCAACCGGGTCACGCAAGTCCAGCCGGGCGCGAAACGGCTCAAGCGGCAGGGGGGTCGCATCCGGCAGGAACAGGCGGCGCAGGTCCGGCGGGGCAGACGGCATTGCCGGTTCGGGGTCTGCCACCACGGTGCCGCGCCCCGGTTTGCGGCTGAGATGGCCCATGGCCTCGACCGACATCAGCGCGCGGCGCATCGTGCCCTGGCTGACGCCGAATTCCTCGGCCAGTTCAAACTCATTCCCGAGGCGCATGCCGGCGGGCCATTCACCGGATGTGATCCGGCGCAACAGTTCGGTCTCGGCTTGTTTGTAGAGGGGCACGCGGGCCATGGTCGTCTCCGGTCTTTCTTGTAGAGGATCTGGCCCGCAGGCTTTGGTCAATTGAGATGGCCAATGAGCCGCGCATGGCGGTCGAAAGCGGCGATGGTTGCCCCCAATGTGGGCAGCTCTGCCGCTTCCATCATCGGAATCATTTTCGCGAAGGCCGCTGCCGTGCCGATGGCGTCGCCGATGGCGGTGTGGCGGTCGTCCTCGGGGATGGTGATGGCGAGCCGGGTGCAGAGCGCATCGAGCGTGTGTTCAGCGGATTGGCCGAAGAGGATAGCGGAAAACAGCACCGTATCCAGAATGGGCTGGTCGAAGCGCAACCCGATCTCGGCTTCGCGGCGTTGCAGGAAGGCCATGTCGAAGGGCGCGTTATGCGCCACCAGCACGTTATTGTCGGCGAAGCGGTGGAAGCGGGTCAGCGCCTCTGCCACACCGGGCGCGCCCTGAACCATCTCGTTGGTGATGTGGTGGACGGCGGTGGAGGCGGTGGGGATCTTGCGGCCGGGATCGACCAGCATGTCGAAGCGTTCATCGGGGCGGATCCGGCCATTCACGACACGCACGGCGGCGATCTGGCAGATCTCGTCCACCTGCGGGTTGAGGCCGGTGGTCTCGGTATCGAAGATCACGAAATTCAGCTTGCTGAGCGGGGCCTGAGACAGCTCTTTCGGCAGGTCCGCGTGCAGCAGGTCGAAATCATACTGGATGGCGCGGGCGGGAAGCGTTTGTTTGGGGGCGGCGAGTGGCATAGAAAACTGTAGCGCGGAACGACCCTCTGCGCCGTCGCCCAATGTCACGCGGGTGCCATGGGTGGTCTGCACGTCACCGCCCGAGAAGGACGCGAAACCGGGGGAAAGCGGGGCGGAGAGCCAGTCTGTCAGGTCGGATCGGTCGGGCGCGGGGGCGTTGGATTCGAGGCTGAGGGTCACGGCGCTGTCGCCCAGTTGCGCGAGGCGCAGGGTAAAGGCGGTAGCCCCCTGGCCGGACCATCCAAGCGCCAGACGTTCCAGCATTCGGGTAACCGCGTAGCCGTCGCAGCGGATGCGGCGGGTGGGCAGGTCGAGGGTCAGCGCCACGTCCTTGCGGGCGAGACGGGCGCGCAGGGCGGCGCCCAGATCGGTGAGCGGCAGCGCCTCCATCGGCCACCACTGGGTGTCGGTTGCGGCCTTGCGGGCGGCGATATCGGAGAGCGTTTCACTGAGGGTGGATTTCTGCGGCTCCGGCAGGGCAGGGAGCACGTCATCGGTCGCGTCAATCAGCCGGTCGAGCAGCGTGGCGCGTTCGGCATGAACCTTGAGATCTTTCGACACGTCGCGGAGGCTGAGCACATAGCCCGGACCGCTGGTTTCCTGCCCTTCGAGATAGAGCAGCCGAATGCGTGCCTCCAGCAGTCGGGCACCGCGGCGGGTGGCACAGAGGATGTCGGCGCCCTCGGTTTCGCCAGCCTCCAGCAGCCGGGTATAGGCTTGCAGGATCGGCCCCGGCATCAGCAGGTGGCGAACGGGGCGATTGAGGCCGAGCGCCTCCGTATGGCCCAGGATCTCCACCGCGCGGGCATTGTAGAGCACCACGGAATGATCGGGCGTGCAGAAAAGGACGCCATCGGGCGCTTCGGCCAGCAGGGTTTCGAGGCGGGATTTCTCAAGCGACAGCCGCGCGGTTTCGCGGCCCACGGCCATGGCCATGGCGTTGCGCGTTTCGGTCAGGTTGGCCGTCACGGCGGCGGCAGCGGTGCCAAGGTCGCCCAGGTAGCGGGCGGGGGCGTGGTCGATCTCCTGCTCCACATCCGCATGGGCGCGGGCGCGCATATCGGCGGCCAGCCGTTCCACCGGGCGGGCGACGTTTTCGTCGAACAGGACCCAGACCCAGGTAGTCAGACCGAAGATGGCGACGACGCCAATCAGCCCGGCAATGACGAAGGCAGAGAGAGCGTGATCCTCGCCCAAACGGATATAGCCAAGCGTCAGCCCCGCGATGGCGAGGGCCGAGGTCGCGACGGCAAGGAACGCGAAGAAGAGGAAGATGCGCAGACGCAGGGAAAGCTGGGTGAACATGTGGTTGGGGCCTCCTCCTTGCCCCTTTGGTGCGTGGCGGATCGGGGCGGTCGCGCGTCGCCCCGGACCGGATCGGGTTAGTCCGCGACCCCCCCGCCGCAGACGGATTGCAGGATCGGGTCGGAGGCCTCTACCTCCAGCCAGCTGGCATTGGTGGGCTGGCCATCGTCGCCGAATTCGGTTTCGGCATTCACGTCGGCCCGGCGGCTATTGGCGCAGTCGACAAGGATCGGGCGGATGACCTCGGGCTGCCAGCGTTCGTGGATGCGGATCTGCACCGCCAGAACGCCGGAGCCGGTCGCGGTTTCGACCGTTTCCGAGGGTGAATGGGCGATGAAGCCCCGCACCCATGGGTTGACAAAGGTCCAGGGCTGATACCAGGCCTGCTGCGTGCGTTCGGAGATGACCTGCGTATCGGCGGGCATCGTGTCCAGCACATTGCTGTACCAGCCATATTCCAGAGCGATGGTCGAGACGATCATGGCGAGACCGGCGGCAACCGGAATGATCCCCTTTGGCAGGCGATTGCCGCTCAGGTGGCGTAGGGCCAGTCCGGTACCGGCGCCGACAAAGCCAGCGACGAAAGCGGTCAGAAGGGTCCAGAACATGGGCGGGGGGTGCTCCTCAGCTCAGAATGCCACGGCCCTGGCCGGCGGCGGATTGCATGGTTTTGACCACGACGAAAGCGTCGCGCAGGTGGCTGCGCTCGAAATCGGACAGGTCCGTGGGTGGCATGAAATTGTCGGGCTTCTCACCCCGGCGGATCTGTGCGGCCTGATGTTCCAGCCGGATTTCGGCGATCATGTCATAGGCATCGAGCAGGTCGCGCCCGCCGGTGGTGGACACCTTGCCCGCCTCTATCGCCGCTTCCAGCCGGGCGCGGGTATTGGCAACGGGCAGCTGGCCTTGAAGCGCATAGATGCGGCCCAGATCCACGATGGGAACCACGCCGTTATGCTTGAGGTCGATGGTGTTCTTGTGCTCGCCCGAGCGCACGGTGGCAAAGCCCCGGAATAGGCCAAGGGGCGGCGTGTGCTTGAGCGAATTGGCGATCATGTGGCTGACGAAGATGGAGTTCTCAGCCGCGCTTTTCAGCGTATTGGCCTGCAAGTCGGCAAAGAGGCTTTCGTCGCCACCAATCGGGCGCAGGTCGAACATGACGCTGGCCAGCATCTGCGCCTCGGGGTCGGGTTTGGCAATCCATTTGCGGAAATAGCCCCGCCAGACGCTGAGCGGCTGCCGCCAGCGGTCGGCGGTCGCCATCATATCGCCGGGGCAATAGAAATAACCGCAGGCATCCAGCCCGTCCGACACGAACTTCGCCAGCGCCTTGAAATAGCTGTCATGTTCGGGCTGCATCGCGTCGTCTATGATCAGGCAGTTGTCCTGATCCGAAACGCCGGTCTGTTCCTGCCGCCCCTGCGACCCGCAGGCGAGCCAGAGATAGGGAACGGGAGGCGGCCCCAGCTTGTCCTCTGCCATGGCCAGCAGGCGGCGGGTGGTGGCGTCGCCCACATCGGTGATCAGTCTTGTGACAACGTGGTGGGCGTTATGGGCACCGACGAGTTGCACCAGCAGTTGCGGGATGCGCCCGACGATCCGCGCCAGGTCCGCGCAGCTTTGGGCGTCGGCAATCTCTCGGATCAGCGCAGCCGACGACGTGGCCTGAAAACGGGTCAGGTCTGTCTGGGTCAGGATGCCCACGAGCTTGCCGGCCTCGACCACGGGCATATGGGTGATGCGCCGCTCGACCATCGCGTGCAGCACGTCCGAGACAAGCGCGGAGGGGGGCAGGGCAATGGGATCGGCGGTCATGACGCGGCTCACCGGCGTATCATGGGGCAGCCCCTCGGCCAACGCCTTGTTGGTCAGGTCGCGGGTGGTGACGATGCCTTTCAGCGTCTCGCCCTCGGTGATCATCAGCGATGATACGCCATGATCGCGCATGTCCTGCGCGGCGGCGAGAATGGGGGTGTCGGGTGCAACCTGCCTTGGATCGCGGGTCATCATGTCGGCCAGCGACATGGTTGCGAGGTCCTGCCGTTTGGCGCGGGCGGGGCGGGTGCGGTCGAAGAACTTGGCGACGCCGGGATGGTCCGCCACAAGCGCCTTGAAGATGGCGGCGGGGATGGCGATGAGGTCTGTGTCCTCTTCGGCGCGTGCCGAGGTGACGGCCAGCCCGTCGCGCATCAGGCCGCGTTCGCCGAAGGTGTTGCGGGGGCCGAGGATGGACAGGACGGCACCGGTGTCGTCGGTAATGTCCACGCGGCCACGAATGATCAGGTAAAGGGCCTCAAGCGGCTCGCCATGGCTGTAGATCTGGGTGTCGGCCTTGATCGAACGCGCCTCCACCGTGACAGCGAGCCTGTCCAGCGCCTCGGCGGGCAGGCCGTCATAGGGGTGGGTATGGGCGAGGAATTCTCGGATCGTCTGAGGCATGGAACGGGTTCCCCCGGAAAGAAATGGCGCACCCCGGACTGTCGGGATGCGCCGGTGTCTTGAACAGGGCCTGCGGTGTCGCAGGCCCCGGGATTTGGCGATCCCTTAGTGGTCGACGGCTGCGCCGGCGCCACGCGGAATACGAACCGATTCCACCAGCTCCTGGATCTCCTGCGGCACCTCTTCGGTGGCATTGGACACCAGGTAGGCAACGGCGAAGTTGAACAGTGCGCCAATCGGGCCGAAGTGGGTCGGCGGGATGCCGAACAGGTACTGGCTGCTGTCCAGCATCGCGGTACCGGGGATGAAGAACCAGCCCAGGTACAGGAACAGGTACAGACAGGTCGAGATCAGACCAGCCAGCATACCCGCAACCGCGCCCTTGGAGTTGATGCGCTTCGAGAAGATGCCCATCATCAGGGTCGGGAACAGCGAAGCTGCTGCCAGACCGAAGGCCAGTGCCACAACCTGAGCTGCGAAGCCTGGCGGGTTCAGACCCAGGTAGGTTGCAATCACGATCGCGACCAGCATCGAGACACGGGCGGCCATGAGCTCGCCTTTTTCCGAGATGTTGGGGTTGATCGTCGATTTGATCAGGTCGTGCGAGATCGCCGAGGAGATCGCCAGCAACAGACCTGCCGCAGTGGACAGAGCGGCTGCAAGACCACCGGCAGCGATCAGACCGATTACCCAGCCCGGAAGCTGTGCAATCTCCGGGTTGGCCAGAACGAGGATGTCACGGTTGAAGGTGACAAGTTCGTTGCCTTCCAGACCTTGCGCTTCGGCCAGGGCTGCACCAGCTTCGGACCCAGCATTGTAGTACTGGATCATGCCGTCGCCGTTGAGGTCCTCAACGCCAAGCAGACCGGTGACTTCCCAGGTGCGGAACCAGTCGGGCAGATCGTCGACTGCCACGGCTTCGCCTTCAACGCCGTTCGGCCACATGGTGGTGATGACGTTCAGACGGGCCATTGCGCCAACGGCCGGGGCCGTCAGATAGAGCAGCGCGATGAAGACCAGCGCCCAACCCGCGGACCAGCGAGCGTCAGCAACGCGGGGCACGGTAAAGAAGCGGATGATCACGTGGGGCAGACCCGCGGTACCGATCATCAGCGACAGGGTGTAAAGCGCCATCAGCCAGGGGTTGGTGGTGGCGGTGTACTCGTTGAAGCCCAGGTCGGTCAGCAGGCCGTCCAGGGTGGTCAGCAGCGGAACGCCGGCTTCGACGCCACCGGGCAGACCTTCGTTCATGCTGGAGAACAGACCCAGACCCGGGATCGGGTTGCCGGTCAGCTGCAGCGAGATGAAGATTGCCGGGATGGTGTAGGCGATGATCAGCACGCAGTACTGAGCCACCTGCGTGTAGGTGATGCCCTTCATGCCGCCGAGAACGGCGTAAACGGCAACCACACAGGCCGCGATGATCAGGCCGGTGTCGGACTGCACTTCGAGGAAGCGCGAGAACGCAACGCCTGCACCCGCCATCTGACCGATCACGTAGGTGGTCGAGATCACGATGAGACAGACCACGGCCACAACGCGTGCGGTCTGGCTGTAATAGCGGTCGCCCACGAATTCCGGCACGGTGTACTTGCCGAACTTGCGCAGGTAAGGCGCCAGAAGCATGGCCATCAGCACGTAGCCACCGGTCCAGCCCATCAGGAAGAGCGAGTTGTTGTAGCCGGTGAAGGCGATGAGACCTGCCATCGAGATGAACGAGGCAGCCGACATCCAGTCAGCAGCCGTTGCCATACCATTGACAACCGGGTTCACGCCACGGCCAGCAGCGTAGAATTCCGAGGTCGATCCGGCACGGGCCCAGATGGCGATGCCGAAATAGAGCGCGAAGGACGCGCCCACGAAGATGAAGTTAAGTGTCGTCTGATCCATTGGTCGGTCCGTCCTTATTCTTCGTCGACGCCGAACTGCTTATCGAGCGAGTTCATGCGCCAGGCGTAGAAGAAAATCAGCACCAGGAAGACCAGGATGGATCCCTGCTGAGCAAACCAGAAGCCCAGGTCCGTGCCGCCCACTGCGATGCCGCTGACCAGCGGACGCAGGAGGATGCCAAAGCCGAACGACGCAAGCGCCCAGATCACCAAGCAGATGGTGACCAGACGGATGTTCGCCGACCAGTATTCGTTGTTAGATGGCGAGTCAGCCATGTGAGTTCTCCCTTCGATTGGGTTTCCCGAACCTGCCCTCCCGACCGGTCCGGGTCTTTTTATCGCCGCCACCCCTCCAGCAAGGTGGCGACGAATCTCGTGTTAGCCTTCCGTGACTCCTCCGACGATCTTGCCAAGGTCGGCAGCGATCTCGTCGATGTCCCCCATTGCGGGCACCCGCGTCAGCGCATCACGCGCGGCGTAATAGCTGATGAGCGGGGCGGTTTGGGCATGATATGCCGTCAGGCGCGTGCGCACCGTTTCGGCATTGTCGTCAGCGCGCCGTTTGAACTCGGTGCCCTGGCATTTGTCGCAAGTTCCCGCCGTGGCGGGCTGCTTGAATTCGTCGTGGTAGCCTTCGCCGCAAGCCGCGCAGGTGTAGCGGCCCGAGACGCGGGCGATCATCGCTTCGTCATCCACTTCGAGGCTGATGGCGGCGTCGATCTTCTGGCCACGGTCAGCCAGCAGCGTATCGAGCGCCGCAGCCTGCGCCTCGGTGCGGGGGAAGCCGTCGAGGATGGTGCCCTTGGTCACGTCGGGCTGGTCCAGCCGGTCGGACAGAATCGCGATGACGATCTCGTCGGACACGAGTTCGCCCTTCTCCATCACCGCCTTGGCGGCCTTGCCGGCATCAGTACCAGCGGCAACCGCCTCGCGCAGCAGGTCCCCGGTGGACAGCTGCACAAGGCCGAAGCTTTCTTCCAGCATGCGGGCCTGGGTGCCCTTCCCGGCGCCCGGAGGGCCGAGAAGGATCAGGTTGACGGGTCGGGTCATGGTGTCGGTGCTCATCAACCCTGCCTTACTTGTTGGCCCGGTTTTCGATCAGCTCGTCGACCACCGACGGATCGGCCAGCGTCGAGGTATCGCCAAGCGAACCGAAGTCGTTCTCGGCGATCTTGCGCAGGATGCGGCGCATGATCTTGCCCGAGCGGGTCTTGGGCAGGCCGGGGGCCCACTGGATGACATCGGGTTTCGCGATCGGGCCGATTTCCTGGCGGACCCAGTCGGACAGCGTCTTTTTCAGCTCGTCGGACGGGGTTTCGTCGTTCATCAGCGTGACATAGCAGTAGATGCCCTGGCCCTTGACCGGGTGCGGGTAGCCAACAACAGCGGCTTCGGACACGGTCTCATGCGCGACCAATGCGCTTTCGACCTCGGCGGTGCCCATGCGGTGGCCGGACACGTTGATCACGTCATCGACGCGGCCTGTGATCCAGTAGTCGCCATCGGCATCGCGGCGGCAGCCATCGCCTGAGAAGTAGTAGCCCTTGTAGTCCGAGAAATAGGTTTTCACGAAGCGGTCATGGTCGCCATAGACGGTGCGCATCTGGCCGGGCCAGCTGTCGGCAATGACCAGAACGCCCTCGACACCGTTGCCCTCGATGATCTCGCCCGAGGTGGGCTCCAGCACCAGCGGCTTGACGCCGAAGAACGGGTGCTGCGCCGCGCCGGGTTTCAGCGTGTGGGCGCCGGGCAGCGGGGTCATCATGTGACCGCCGGTTTCGGTCTGCCACCAGGTGTCGACGATCGGGCAGCGGCCCTTGCCGACGTTTTCGTTGTACCAGTTCCAGGCTTCGGGGTTGATGGGCTCGCCCACGGTGCCGAGCAGCTTCAGGCTGGACAGGTCATGCTTCTCGACGAAGCTGGTGCCCTTGCCCATCAGCGCGCGAATGGCGGTCGGGGCGGTGTAGAACTGGTTGACCTTGTGCTTGGCGCAAACCTCCCAGAAGCGGCCCGCGTCGGGGTAGGTCGGCACGCCTTCGAACATCAGCGTGGTCGCGCCATTGGCGAGCGGACCGTAGACGATATAGCTGTGGCCGGTGACCCAGCCCACATCCGCCGTACACCAGAAGACATCGCCATCCTGATAGTCGAACGTGTACTGGTGGGTCATCGAGGCATAGACCAGATAGCCGCCAGTGGTGTGCACCACGCCCTTGGGCTGCCCGGTTGAACCGGAGGTGTAGAGGATGAAGAGCGGATCCTCTGCATTCATCTCGGTCGGCATGCAGTAGGTGCTGACCTGCTCGGCCAGCTCGTTGTACCAATGATCGCGGCCTTCACGCCATGCGACCTGCCCGCCGGTGCGTTTGACCACCAGGCACTGAACGTCGTCGCCACAATGCAGCATCGCCTTGTTGACGTTGTCCTTCAGCTCGGTAACACGCCCGCCGCGCGGGGCGCCATCGGAGGTGATGACCAGCTTGGCATCACAGCCGTTGATCCGCGCGGCGAGGGCGTCGGGAGAGAACCCGGCAAACACGATGGAATGAATGGCACCGATGCGCGCGCAGGCCAGCATGGCGTAGGCGGCTTCGGGGATCATCGGCAGGTAGAGGATGACGCGGTCGCCCTTGCCGACGCCCAGTTCCTTCAGGACGTTGGCGAACTTGCCGACTTCCTGGGACAGCTGGTTGTAGGTGATGTGCTGCGCTTCGTCGGTCGGCTCATCGGGTTCGAAAATGATCGCGGTCTGATCGCCGCGGGTGGCCAGGTGACGGTCGATGCAGTTGGCCGAGACGTTGGTGGTGCCGTCCTCGAACCAGCTGATATGCACGTTGTCATGGGCGAAGGAGGTGTTCTTGACCTTGGTGTAGGGCTTGATCCAGTCGATGCGCTTGCCGTGTTCGCCCCAGAAGGCCTCGGGATCATTGATCGAGGCCGCATACATGTCGGCGTATTTGGTGCTGTCGATATGAGCGCCGGGCAGAAGGTCGGGCATCATGTTCGTATCGTTGGGCAATGGTCTCTCCCTTAAAGAGTTTCGGTTCTTGTCCCAAACAGATGACACGTCGAACCGGGGCGGAAAACTGCTGCTTTCCACGTGTCCTGCATATTCGGACAGGGGCCAATTTGCGGTTTGGCTGGTCCTGCGCGGGGCCCGAAAGGGCTGAATGTTCTGGTTAGCCTCCCCCAACCGTTGCTTCGGGCTGCCGCGTGAACCGGAGTTTCCTCCTTCCGGTCGGCGGTATTTGCCGAAGAGGGTGCATAAGTTGCGTTTTCCCTGATCTGAACATTACAAAATTTCGTGAACTGGAGAATTGTTTGCTGAGCGATTTAAAGGTTTCTGTAACTGATTTTCGGAAGGCACGGTGCGGACTGTAAATATTTTTACAAGTCGACCTTAAAAATATTCTTTTTCAAATGGATAGTCAGGAACCGTGATCGCCAAAAGCCCGACGGTACCAGTGGTTTTCTTTTCTACACAGTCAGATCAGGCGGGGAGGGAAGGTGAAACAGATGTTGTGGCAGCCGTGTTGCGACCTGGCTTGCCGGAATCATTGGCAATCAGTCGTCGGACAGAATCCTGAACTCTCCCTGCAACCACGGCATCAGGTCTAGCCCCGGCGCCGTGAAATGCTGTTCGATCAGGTCGCGGGCGATGGCCGCGATCTGGCGCGGAATATCGCCCGACCAGTCGCCGGTGGCACACAGCGAGATCCGGCGCGAGGTTCCCGCGAAGGGCAGGGGGCGGGCATCTATCCCGTCAAGGAAACGTCCGCCGCGCAGCAGGCTGAGCGGGGTGGTGATGGTCCACGCGTGGCCCCCGGCCACAAGCGCGCTGATCGACTGGTTGGAATCCAGTTCGAACCTGTTGGGAAGTGTCTGACCCTGCCGCTGGAGCATCTCCTCGATCTGGCGGCCCATCACCTGTGCCTGATCGCGGCGCAGAAAGCGCAGATGCGACAGCCCCTCCAGCCCGTTCGCAAGGCTGGTGCCCTTCGGTATGGCAAGGATATAGGGATCGTCCAGCAGAGGATGGATGATGGCACCCGGCGGGTTTTCCCGTCCCTCGGCACAAATCGCGAGGTCAAGTTCGTTCCGGGTCACGCGGTTCAGCAGCGTGTGGC
Source organism: Nioella sediminis (assembly GCF_001879695.1). Classification (GTDB taxonomy): domain Bacteria; phylum Pseudomonadota; class Alphaproteobacteria; order Rhodobacterales; family Rhodobacteraceae; genus Nioella; species Nioella sediminis. Next base: position 21,378 of record NZ_MNBL01000032.1, on the reverse strand, counting down.
TGGCGCCGGTGTTCAGCAGGAACACGCAGTTCTGCATGGTTTCCGCAAGCCGCGCGGTCAGCGTCGGGGTGACCTCGTTCTCGAAATCCTCGATGATCCCCATGCGCAGCGAAGAGACATCGGACAGATCCAGCGTGGTCAGGTCGCGCTGGCCGGTACGCAGGGCACCAAGCGCGGCCTCCACATGGCGCAGGAACTGGCGGCCTCCGGGGGTCAGCGTCATTGGTCGCCGGCCCTGATCGACCAGCGGAACGCCGACTGCGGTGTTGAGGTTCTTCAACTGTTGGGACACGGCGGGTGCGCTCATGCCCAAACGGCGCGCGGCTTCGCCGACCGACCCGGTCTGCGCGAGGGCCTCGAACACTTCCAGCCCCCGGATCGAAACACCTTTCAGAACGCCGCCCATCTGATCTTGTCACCTTCTGCCCGAGGCGATCATGCCTCAGGCGTTGATGATCTTTTCTAACAGGACGGGGGAAACCGCGATACCGGAATTCTGCACTGCGACGGGCGGGTCCGGGGCGTGATGCCAAAGCGAAGGACGGACCGCGACGAAACTGTGATGCAACCGGAAGGCGGGGCCGAGCGGGCCTTCGAAGGGGACGGTGCGACCTGTCCCCCGGTCAGGGACAACGCGGCTTTGCATCATCGGTGACGACTGCGACAGGCCAAGCTGACGCTGCTCGATCTCCAGCACCATGCTGCCATTGGGCGCGGCGCGAGCCACGAGCCCGGCGATATTGGCGAACCCGACCAGTCCCCGCGCCGCGCAATGATCGAGAAACAGACGCCCGGCACCGACCGGATAGGCGTTGCGCACGGACAGAACCGCGATGCCATGGGTCAGGGCGCGGTTGCATAGCGTTTCAAGGCAGATCGCGACCGCGGGGCAGGGGAAGCCGCCATCGGCTTCGACCGTCAGGGCAGCGGGTCCGCTATCCACCATGTGGGGTGTTGCGGCCGCATTGACCCGCCCGCAGCGCAGATGCTCCACCATATGCGGAACCAGCCCCAGACCGAGGCGGCGCAACCCGGCGGTTTCGGCGTGGCGGATGGATCTCGCGACGGGGGCTGCGCTGTCAGCCGTAAGGCCCGCGCGCAAAAACACATCCAAGACCAGCGCTTCGATGTCGCCGGGGGCCAGGATGTCACGTTCGCCAATGTCTTTCACCGGCGGCACTCACTACTCAGGAACCTTGCCCGCAGGAGTTTAGAGACAGCGGGGCGCCTCTGTCCACGGCGCATGGCCCGAAAAGGTTAAGAAATTCCGCGCGCGATCAGGCGTAGAGGAATTCATAGCGCCCATCGGGCAGCATCGCGGCGGTGCAGAGCAGCCCGGTTTCCCAAGCGCCACAATCGACACAGATCCTGCCTTCGGTGCTGACCGGCGCCTCGGCGGAGGTATGGCCATGCACGATCCAGGTGCCGTCCGACCGGGGCCGGGTGTCGAATTCGGGATGGCCCCACAGCAGGACGCGGGGCGACTGGTCTTGCATCGCATGCTGCGGATCGGCGGCGGCATGGACGACCCAGAGATTGCCGGAGTTCCAGGACAGGGGCAGGTTGTCCAGCCAGTCCAGCAGCGCGGGCGACATGTGGCTGCGCAGCGCAAGCGCCTCTTGCCGGAACAGTTCCGGCGCGCAGCCGGGTTCCAGTTGGCTGGTATGAAGGCCGAAGCTGTCAAGCGTCGGACGCGCGCCGGATCGCAGCCAACGGGGGCCGCGTGTCTTGGGGTCTGACAGGAAATCCAGCAGCATCCGTTCGTGATTGCCCATCAGGCAGGTCACGTTCTTCGGCAGTTCCTTGGACAGTTCCCATACCCGGGTCAGCGTCGCGGCGCTGTCGGGGCCGTGGTCGATATAGTTGCCGACGAAAACCACCTGCGGGTTGCGGGCACCGGTCCGGCCCACATGTTCGTCGATCCGGTCCAGCGCCCGTTCCAGCAGGTCGGCCCGCCCGTGCAGATCGCCGATGACATAGGTGGCGAATTCCGGGCGCGGCAGGGCATCCCGCGCGGGGGCGGGGGATGCGTCGCTGACTGGACGGGACAATATGCTGCGCAGGCGGCGGATCATGAGTAGCACTTGCTCTGGCGAGGCAGGAAAAACAAGAGGGTATGGCGGCGCTGTGGCAAAGCTTCGCCGGTTTCAGCCCTCGCTGCGCAGGATTGCGGCGGGGCGAATGGCCAGGGGGCGCAGGGCGAAGGCCAAACCGGCCAGCAAGGTTGCCAGTGCGCCTCCAAGCGTGATGGCCAGGGCCGAGGGCAGGTTGAACGCGAAGTCGGTCTCCATCACGAAGCGCGTCACGGCCCATCCGGCCAACCCCCCTGCCGCCACGGCCACCGCACCCGCCGCCATGCCGAGAAGTGCCGAGCGCAGGGCGAAGCTGCCAAGGATGCGCGCGCGGCTGGCGCCAAGCGTCTTCAGCACCGCCGCCTCATAGGCCCGCGCGCGTTCGCCCGCCGCCGCTGCGCCGATCAGCACCATGAAGCCGGTCAGCAACGTCGCCGCCGCCCCCCAGGACGTGGCCGCCGCGATGCCCGACAAGGCCCGCGCCACCTGGTCGATCGCGTCGCGCACGCTGATCGCGGTGATGTTGGGGCCGATCGCGGCGACCTCGCGCAGAATGTCGGCCTCAGCCTGCTGGTCTGCATAGACCGTCGCAATGTGGGTGTGCGGTGCCCCGGCCAGCGCATTGGGCGACAGGGTCATGACAAAGCCGATCCCGGCATTTGAGAAATCCACCTCCCGAAGCGCGACAATCGTCGCGGTGATGTCGCGGCCCAGGACATTGACGGTCATCCTGTCGCCAAGGCCGATGCCCATTTCCAGCGCTTCCTCGGCGGCAAAGGCCATCTGCGGCGGGCCATCGTAATCCTCTGGCCACCACGCGCCGTCCGTGATCTCGCGCGCGGGCGGGGCGTCTGCGCGGTAGGTCAGGCCCCGGTCGCCCCGGATCACCCAGTGGTTGCCCGCGATCTCTGCCGCCGGGCGGTCGTTGATCCGGGTGATAACCCCGCGCAGCATCGGCGCGCTGTCCACGCGGGTGACGTCCGGGTCGGTGTCCATCGCCGTCAGGAAGGGGGCGATCTGGTCGGGCTGGATATCGACGAAGAAGAAGGCGGGCGCGACCTCTGGCAAATCCTGCTGGATCGCGGCGCGCAGGTTGGTGTCGACCTGGCCCACGGCGGCCAGAACAGACAATCCAAGCCCGAGCGACAGGATGGTGCTGGAAGCCTCCGATCCCGGTGCGCCGATAGACCCAAGCGCCATCCGCAGCGCCGGGTGGCCGCGTGTATGACGGGCTGCGTGGCGCGCGATCAGGCGCACAAGGCTGGCGGCAAGCACGAGGATGATCATCGCGGACAGGATCGCTGCTGCGGACCAGAAGGCCAGGCGCGGGATACCGGACAGCCATGCGGACAGCGCAATCAGGGCCGCCGCCAGCCCGGCGATGATCAGGAGAAATGGCCAGCGCGGCCAGAGACGGGCGAGCCCTGCCGTTTCGCGGTAAAGCGCGGCGGCGCGGACCTGCTCCACACGGGCCAGTGGCCAGAGGGTGAAGATCAGCGCCGTCAGCGCGCCATAGAGTGCCGCCTCGGCCAGTGGCGCGGGGTGGAACCCGAAGTCAGCCGGAACCGGCAGCGCCCCCGCGATCAGCGGCGCAAGCCCGAGCGGCAGAACCGCCCCGAGGACCAACCCGAACACCAGCCCAAGCAGGGTCATCGCGCCGATCTGAAGGAGGTAGACCGTGAAGATCAGGCGCCGCTCGGCCCCGAGGGTTTTCAGCGTGGCGATGGTTTCGGTCTTTCCGGTCAGGTAACTGCGCACGGCCGCCGAAATGCCCACGCCCCCCACGGCCAGCCCCGCCAGCCCCACCAGCACCAGAAACGCGCCGATCCGTTCGACGAACCGGCCAAGGGCGGGGGCGGCGTTGCGCGAATCTTTCCAGAGCATGCCACTGTCGGCGAAGAGGTCGCGCGCCTCGGTCTCCAGCGTTTCGAGATCGGTGCCCTCTGGCAGCGCAAGGCGATACTGGCTGTTATAGAGCGTTCCGGGGCCAAGCAGGCCGGAACCCTCCAGCGCATCCAGCCGCACCAGAGTGCGCGGGCCGGGGCCGAAATTGCCACCGGCCATGTCGGGTTCATGGGTCAGCGCCGCCCGCAATTCGAACTCCTGCACCCCGAAGGTCACACGATCCCCGATCTGCAGCCCCATCTGCGCGATCAGCGTCGGGTGCATCACCGCGCCGGGCAGGTCGGTCGTGGCAAGCGCCTCCGTGATGGTCATGGCCGGGTCAAGCCCGACCTCGCCATACAGCGGATAGCGGCCGTCAACGCCGCGCAGCTGCGTCAGGCCGCGCACCGTTTCGCTATCCACTTCAGCCACCGCCATGGACCGGAAATCGACGGTCTCGGACACCGCCAGCGCGCGGGCGGCCATCCAGGCGGCCTCTTCTTCCGTCGCCATGCGGTAGACGAAGGTCATCTCGGCATCGCCGCCCAGGATCACCGCGCCTTCTTCCTCCAGCCCGGTCTGCACCGCCTGCCGGACCGAGCCCACGGCGGCAATCGCTGCCACCCCGAGCGTCAGGCAGGCCAAAAAGATGCGGAAGCCGCGCAGCCCCCCGCGCAGGTCGCGGGCCGCAATGCGGAAGGCGGTCCTCATCTGCGCAGCCCCCGGTTCCAAGGCGGGGCAAGCCGGGATTGTATTTCATGCACGGTAAACCCGGCCTCCATCGGCTCTGTGATGTCCCGGAAGCGGGCGTCAATCACGGCACCCTCATCCAGTGCCGCGTGACATTCAGGCAGGGCACGGGCGAGCATCGCCATCAGCCGCCCCGATTCCGCAAAGCGCAGCATTCCGCCGGGCACGGCCAGACGCCGATCTGTCGGGGCCATGCGTTCGACAAGGTAAAGGATTCCCTCGCGGTCCAGATTCTGCTCTGGCATCAGGGTAAGCTGCCCCGCCGGGTTGCGGGTGATCTGCCCGATCACAGGGTATTTCTCCACCCGGATCATCCGTCCAGCCGCCCGTCGCGCAGGCCGATCACCCGGTCGCAGCGGGCGGCCAGTTCCGGCGCATGGGTGACCATGATCAGCGTTGCGCCATGCCGGTCGCGCAGGTCAAAGAGCAGGTCCATGATCGCGCGCCCGTTGGTCTCATCCAGATTGCCCGTGGGTTCATCGGCCAACAGGATGCGCGGGCGCGGCGCGGCGGCGCGGGCCAGTGCCACACGTTGTTGCTCCCCGCCTGAAAGCTGGCCGGGATAGTGGTGCATTCGGTCGGCAAGCCCCACGGTGGCCAGTTCCTCCTCTGCCCGTGCGAAGGCATCCTTGCGGCACGCCAGTTCCAGCGGTGTCGCCACGTTTTCAAGCGCCGTCATGGTGGGAATAAGGTGGAAGCTTTGAAAGACCACGCCCATATTGTCCCTGCGGAAACGGGCCAGCTGGTCCTCGGTCATCGGTGTCAGGTTCTTGCCAAGCGCTGTGACCGTTCCACCCGTGGCCCGGTCCAGACCGCCCATGAGCATGAGGAGAGACGATTTGCCCGATCCCGACGGCCCCACCAGCCCCACCGTTTCCCCGGCTTCAACCGCAAGCGTGATCCCGTGCAGGATTTCAACGGGGCCTGCATTGCCATCAAGCGTCAGGGTCACGTCGGTGAGGGACAGAATGGGGGACGTCATGAAAAGGCTCCGGGCGTATATCTCTCATGGATATGGGGGGATGGCGGGTCTGGGCAAGGCGGCTGTGCTGGCCTTTGGCCTCTGTGCCGCGCCGTCATGGGCCGACGAGGTGGTGATTGCGGCGCTTGGTGACAGCCTGACGCAAGGCTACGGGCTGCCCGCCGAGCAGGGATTTGTCCCGCAACTGGAGGCATGGTTGCAGGCGCGGGGCCATGAGGTGCGGCTGATCAATGCGGGCGTCTCGGGCGATACCACGGCGGGCGGTCTGGCGCGGATCGGCTGGACGCTGACATCGGATGTTCAGGCGTTGATCGTGACGCTTGGCGGCAACGACCTGCTGCGCGGCCTGCCGCCAGAGGCTGCGCGGGCCAGTCTGGCCGGCATTCTGGACGCGGCGGGCGCGGCAGGGGTCGAGGTGCTGCTGGTCGGCATGGAGGCGCCGCTGAATTACGGCCCCGACTATCAGGCAGCCTTCGATGCGATCTACCCGGATCTGGCCGCGGACTATGGCACGCTCTACGCTGAAAGCTTCCTCGCCCCGGTCGTCGCGGCCCCGGATCTGCGGGCGGTCATGCAGGCCGATGGCATCCACCCGAATGCCGACGGCGTGGCGCTGATTGTCGAGGCGCTCGGGCCTGCGGTGGAGGCGCTTCTCACGCGGGTCCAGCAACCCTGATCTCGGTGCCCGAGTCCCGGCAGAGCGCGCGCAGCGCCGCGGGCGGGTCGGTGTCGGTCACCCAGATATCCAGATCGGACAGCGAACCGATACGAACCGGGGCCGCCCGCGTCAGCTTGCCCTGATCGGCGACTAGGATCGCCTGCCGCGCCTGTTGCAAGATCGCGTGGGCCACCCGCACCTCCTGAATGTCGAAGTCGAGCAGGTCGCCGTCGGCGTCCAGAGCCGACGCCCCGATCACCGCCACATCCACCTTGAAGGCCCGGATCGTCTGCACCGCCAGATCGCCCACAAGACCCCCATCCGCCCGCCGCAACGCGCCGCCCGTCAGAACCACCTCGCAAGAGGGGTTCGCGGCGAGGATCTGCGCGGCGTTCATGTTGTTCGTTACCACCATCAGCCCGCTATGCCCCTGCAAAGCGCGGGCCACAGCCTCGGTCGTGGTGCCAATATTGAGGAAGAGCGAGGCGCCATTGGGGATCTCGTTGGCACAGGCGCGGGCGATGGCCTCCTTCGCATCCGCATTCAGGCGGCGGCGGTCCTCGTAGCCGATATTGGTGACACCCGAGGGCAGCACCGCCCCGCCATGGATACGGTCCAGCAGCCGCGCATCGCATAGCTCCGTCAGATCGCGGCGGATGGTCTGGACGGTCACGCCAAAGGCCTCTGCCAGCCCTTCCACCATCACCCGGCCGTCGCTGCGGGCCCGGTCGAGAATATCAGATTGGCGGGGGGTGATGGGCATGGTCTCTCCTTCCACGTCCCTTATAGCGAAGAAAACTGCGCGCGAAAGCGAAGAAAAGCGAACATGAAAATTGACAAAGCGAACATGAAGTGAGAGGAGTCGCGCATCATCAGGAAAGCGGTACTCTCATGTCAGAGGAATATGACCTCTTCATCATCGGCGGCGGCATCAACGGCTGCGGAATCGCGCGGGACGCGGCGGGCCGGGGGCTGACGGTCGGTCTGGCCGAGATGAACGACCTCGCCTCGGCGACATCCTCGGCCGCGACCAAGCTCTTTCATGGCGGGCTGCGCTATCTTGAGTATTTCGAGATCCGGCTGGTGCGCGAGGCGCTGAAGGAACGCGAGGTTCTGCTGTCCGCGATGCCCCATATCAGCTGGCCCATGCGCTTCGTGCTGCCCTATCACAAGGATATGCGGTTCGAGAGCACGACGCCCACCTCGCGGCTGCTCGGGCTGGTCATGCCGTGGATGCGCGGGCGGCGTCCGGCCTGGCTGATCCGGCTCGGCCTGTTCCTATATGACCATCTGGGCGGGCGGAAGATCCTGCCCGCCACGCGGACGGTGAAGCTGCGGACCGCCCCCGAAGGACAGCCGCTGCAAGACCGATTTGCCAAGGCCTATGAGTATTCCGATTGCTGGGTGCAGGATTCACGGCTGGTGGTGCTGAACGCCCGCGATGCCGAAGCACGCGGCGCGCGGATCATGGTGCGCACCAAGGTGATTTCCGCGGCCCGAGATGGGGATGCCTGGGCCATCACGCTGGAGGATGAGACCGGCCAGCGGACGGTGCGCGCAAAGATGCTGGTGAACGCGGCAGGTCCCTGGGTGGGCGATGTGATCCAGACCAAGATCCGCGTGAACTCCCGCGAAAATGTGCGGCTGGTGCGTGGCAGTCATATCGTAACACGAAAGCTCTACGATCACGACAAGTGCTATTTCTTTCAGGGCGAGGATGGGCGGATCATCTTCGCGATCCCCTATGAAGAGGATTTCACCCTGATCGGCACCACCGATCTCGACCACCCCGACCCGTCGGTGAAACCGATCTGTACGGGCGAGGAGCAGGACTATCTCTGCGCCTTCGCGTCCCAGTATTTTAAACAGCCCGTGACCCCTGCGGACGTGGTCTGGACCTATTCCGGCGTCCGCCCCCTGTATGATGACGGGGCCAGCGCAGCCCAATCGGCGACGCGGGATTATGTGCTGAAGGTGGATGCGAACGGGACGCCGGTGCTGAACGTCTTCGGCGGCAAGATCACCACCTATCGAAAGCTCGCCGAAAGCGCGCTGGAGAAAATCGGCCAGCATCTGCCCCTGTCGCGCGGGGACTGGACGGCTGGCGTGCCCATGCCGGGCGGGGATTTCCCCGTGGCTGGCGTGCAGGATCTGATCGACGGGCTGCGCACCGACTACCCGTTCCTCACCCCGGCCTGGGCCAAGCGGCTGGTACGCCACTACGGCACCGAGGCGCGCGATATCCTTGGGAATGCAACCGCCGCCGCCGACCTTGGCCGTGATTTTGGTGCAACGCTTACCGAGGCGGAACTCAATTGGCTCATGCGCAGGGAATATGCCCGACGCGCCGAGGATGTGGTCTGGCGTCGTACCCGGCTCGGCCTCAGGCTGACCGAGGACCAGATCGCCGCCATCGACCGCTTCATGATCGCTTCCGCCAATGCTCCGGCAGCAGTGGAATGAGCGCCTGTCTTTCATCTTGGCCAAAATACCTCCGCCGGAGGCATCCCGACCCCGCAACCACATCCACCATCCGATCCGGCACACGACGCTTCCCGATATCCCGTGGCAACGCGGCTCGACGAGGGCCCCAAAGGGGCTTGAGGCGGGCCGCCCCCTGGTCGACGCCGGCAGGCGGCGAACCCTGCCAGGATCAACCGAATGACTTGCGGGTCAGGAAACGCCCGCTAGGATCGCGACAACAAGGGAGGAACCGATGACCCATATTCTGGCCATCGACCAGGGCACCACATCAAGCCGTGCCATCGTCTTTGACGGCGACATGAAGATCAAGGCCACCGCGCAGCAGGAGTTCACGCAGCATTTCCCGGCCTCGGGCTGGGTCGAGCATGACCCCGAGGACATCTGGACCACGGTTGTCGACACCTGCCGCGCGGCGCTGGACAAGGCCGGGCTTTCGGCGGCCGAGATTGCCGGGATCGGCATCACCAACCAGCGGGAAACCACGCTGCTGTGGGACCGGACGACCGGCGCTCCCCTGCACAACGCCATCGTCTGGCAGGACCGGCGCACGGCGGATCGGTGCGCCTCCCTCCGGGAGGCAGGGCACGAGGCCATGGTGCAGGACAAGACCGGGCTGCTGCTGGACCCCTATTTTTCCGGGACGAAACTGGCCTGGCTGCTGGACAACGTGGAGGGCGCGCGCGAGCGGGCGGAACGCGGCGAACTGGCCTTCGGCACGGTCGATACCTTCCTGATCTGGCGTCTGACCGGCGGCGCGGCGCATGTGACCGACGCCACCAACGCGGCGCGGACGCTGCTTTACAATATCCGCGAGGGCCAGTGGGATGCAGAGATCTGCGGGCTTCTGAACATCCAGATGAACCTGCTGCCCGAAGTCAAGGATTGCGCGGCGGAGTTCGGCGCGACCGAGCCGGGCCTCTTCGGTGCGGCGCTGCCCATTCTGGGCGTCGCGGGCGATCAGCAAGCGGCGACGATCGGGCAGGCCTGTTTCGCGCCGGGGATGCTGAAATCAACCTATGGAACGGGCTGTTTCGCGCTGCTCAATACCGGCGACACGCTGGTCAGGTCGCAAAACCGGATGCTGGGAACGATCGCCTACCAGTTCGACGGCACGCCCACCTATGCGCTGGAAGGCTCCATCTTCATTGCGGGGGCGGTGGTGCAATGGCTGCGGGATGGGCTGAAGATCATCGACGCGGCGCCTCAGACACAGGGATTGGCCGAATCCGCTGATCCCGAACAACACCTCTATCTCGTTCCGGCCTTCACCGGCCTTGGTGCCCCCTATTGGGATGCGGACTGCCGGGGGGCTGTGTTCGGTCTGACGCGCAGTTCCGGCCCCGCGGAATTCGCGCGCGCGGCCCTGGAAAGCGTGGGATATCAGACACGTGACCTGTGGGAAGCGATGCGCGCCGACTGGCAGGGGGCGGGCGGAGACGGCATCCTGCGCGTCGATGGCGGGATGAGCGCGTCGGACTGGACCATGCAGTTTCTCGCGGACATTCTCGGCGCGCCGGTGCACCGGCCCGAGATCCTGGAAACCACCGCGCTCGGGGCCGCGTGGCTGGCCGGGATGAAGGCCGGGATCTACCCGGACCGTGACGGGTTTGCCGATACCTGGGCGCTGGAGCGGGAATTCGAGCCGGGGATGGATGAGACCGGGCGCGCGCGGCTATATGCCGGGTGGAAGGACGCCGTGGCGCGGACCTTGAGCCGCTAGCGGCGGGCCTGTTCCGGCCCGTCCGGCGGCGAAAAAAAAGGGGGGGTGCCGGGCGTACACCCCCTGTGCACCCCCCGTGCACCCTGCGTGCAGACGAAACGCGAAATCCGCTACTGGCAGAAGCCAAGCCAGCACTGACCGGACTGACATTCGGAGTTGAAGCCGCAGGCCGCGCCGAAGGGCAGGTTGGACCGGCTTGGCCCGACCGAGCCGGTCCCGGCCCCGCCTCCGGTGCCACTGCTTGAGGCACTCGGACCGGCATGGAGCGCGACGCAATAGCCGATGGTGGTGCAGTAATAGGCCTCGCAGTTGGCGAAGCCCCAACAGGCGTTCTCGCAGTCAGAGCGGGAGCCGTAGCCGGAGATGTAGTCCCAGCCCGGTGCGTAGACGGATCCGAAGAACGCATCGGCATCGCTACAGGTATAGCTGTGCATCTGGGCGCCTGCCTGAGGGGCGTGCAGAAGGGCCACGGAAAAGAGGGCCACGAAAAGGGATCGGGAAAAACAGGTCAAGAAAAGCCTCCGGCGGGTACGCTAAGCGCCCGATCCGTTCTTGCCACGGCCTCTTGCCCCGGTCCGCGGCGGTGACCACCGGCCCCATGGCCGCGTCCGGGTTGTCCTTCGGAGTAGCATCCCGGCGGGTTCTCGGTCAAACATCGGCGATCTCCTGGCAGAGTGTTCCCTCGTTTCGCCGCGCATCGCGCGACGATCCGGGAGCGCCCCTCGTCAGGCGCCTCTGGCGCCCTCCTCGGGCCGCGTTGCCACGGGTTCGTGGCTGCTGGAGGTTCGCTGTCACGGATGACCCGCGAGCTGAGAGGGCGGGACGCCTCCGGCGGAGGTATTTTGGCCAAGATGAAAAGGGCGGGGCGATCAGTCGCCGTTCGGTCGGGACAGGATGAAGGCCGCCGCGCCGCCCATGGCCATGATCTGGATCAGGATGACCATGCCGCTGAGGTTGGAGAGGATGCTGACCAGCAGGACCAGCGCCATCGCGGTGCAGGCCATGACCTTGTAGCGCGGGCGGATCGCGCCCTTTTCTTCCCAATCGCGGATCGGTCCGCCGAAGATGTTGTGATCCACCAGCCATTGCCGCAGGCGGGGGGAGCTTTTGGAGAAGGCGAAGGCCGCGAGGATCAGGAAGGGTGTCGTCGGCAGGATCGGCAGGACCACGCCCGCGAAGCCGAGCGCCACGGCGGTCCAGCCGAGCGCGAGCCACGGCAGGTGGCGCAGGCGGGGGCGGTTGGCGGGGTCTGGCATCAAGCTCATGCCCTTCGGGTTTAGCGCGGTTTGCGGCGGGGGGAAGGGGCGGCGAGTTCTGCCGTTGCATCGCGCCAGTCGCCGGGGGCGAGGCCGTCGAGTGCCCATTTGCCCACGCGGGCCCGGATCAGGCGCAGGGTGGGCAGGCCCACGGCGGCGGTCATGCGGCGGACCTGGCGGTTGCGGCCTTCGGTGATTGTCAGTTCCAGCCACGCGTCGGGCACGGTCTTGCGAAAGCGCACGGGCGGGGTTCGGGGCCAGAGGCCTTCCGGTTCCTCCATCAGCCGCACCTTGGCAGGCCGCGTGGGGCCGTCCTTGAGCGTGACCCCTTTGCACAGGGCCTGCAACTGGCCTTCCGTCGGGGTGCCCTCGACCTGTGCCCAGTATGTCTTGGGCGTCTGCGCGCGGGGGCTGGTGATGCGGGCCTGCAACCGGCCGTCATCGGTCAGGACCATCAGCCCCTCGCTGTCGCGGTCGAGCCTGCCCGCCGCGTACACCCCCGGCACGTCGATGAATTCCGACAGGGTGCGGCGGGTGCTGCCCTCGGTGCCCTTGTCGGTGAATTGCGAGAGCACGTCGTAGGGCTTGTTGAATAGGATCAGTCTGGTCATTGCCTCGCCTTTCGCTGCCCCCGGTCCTGACCGATCCTGACGCGTTCGGCAAGCGCGGTGTCGGAAAAGCTGTTGCGGTGTCTACGATTTCCCCTAGCGTGACCGGGACAGCCAGACAGGGAGAGATGACATGCCAGCGGGATGCGCACCGTTCAGCCAAGCGGAATATGACCGGCGGATTGCCAAGACACGGGCCGCGATGGCGGACGCCGGGCTCGATGCGATTTTCGTGGCCGACCCGTCGAACCAGGCCTGGCTGACGGGCTATGACGGCTGGTCCTTCTACGTGCATCAGGGCGTGATCCTGCGCATGGAGGGCGAGCCGGAATGGTGGGGTCGCTCCATGGACGCACTTGGTGGGCAACGGACCTGCTGGATGGCGGCGGAAAACATCCACGGTTATTCCGACCATTACATTCAGTCGAGCGTCTATCACCCGATGCAGGATCTGGCGGAACATTTCACCCGGTTGGGCCTTGCGGGCGCGCGGATCGGGGTGGAGATGGAGAACTACTATTACTCCGCCAAGGCGCATGCGGTTCTGGGGGCCGAACTGCCCAATGCGACGCTGGTCGATGCCACGGCGCTGGTGAACTGGCAGCGGCTGGTGAAGTCGGAGGAAGAGATCGGCTTTATCCGCAAGGCGGCCAAGATTTCGGAAAAGGTTGTCGGGGTCGCGTTGGAACGTGCCGCGCCGGGGGTGCGCAAGAATGACCTTGTGGCGGACATCATGCATGCTGGGATCACCGGGGTGGACGATATCTGGGGCGATTACCCGGCGATTGTGCCGCTGACGCCCTCGGGGCTTGATGCCACCGCTGCGCACCTGACCTGGAACGGGGACGAGATGCGCGAGGGCGAGGCCACGTTCTTCGAACTTTCGGGCTGTTATCGCCGCTACCACGCGCCACTGTGCCGGACGATCTTCCTTGGCACGCCGTCGGACGAGATGCGCCGGGTCGAGGCCGCGCAGATGGAGGGGATCGAGGCGGGGCTGAACGCCGCGCGCGCGGGCAACCAGACGCGCGACGTGTTCAACGCCTTCATGGAGGTGCTGCACAAGCACGGGTTCGACCGCAAGGGACGCATGGGCTACCCGATCGGCCTGTCCTACCCGCCTGACTGGGGCGAGCGCACCGCGTCCATTCGGGGCGAGGATGAGACCGTGCTGCAACCGGGCATGACCTTCCATTTCATGCCCGCGCTGTGGATGGACAGTTGGGGCCTTGAGACCACGGAAACCATCCTGATCAAGGAGGACGGTCCGGCGGAAACGCTGTGCAACGTGGAGCGCAAGCTCTTCGTCAAGCCATGACCGGGCTGCCCGAGACCACCGCATTGCTGGAGGAGCTGATCGCCTATCCGACGATCTCGCCCGACAGCAACCTCGACATGATCGCCTGCCTTGCCAATCACCTGGAGTCGGCGGGCGCGCGTGTGGAGGTGTTGCAGGACGGGACCGGGCGCAAGGCCAATCTCTTTGCCCGGATCGGGCCGGAGGTGCCGGGGGGCATCATGTTGTCGGGTCACACCGACGTTGTGCCGGTGGCGGACCAGGACTGGACGAGCGACCCGTTTCGGATGCGCGCCGACGACGCCAAGCTTTTTGGGCGCGGCACCTGTGACATGAAAGGGTTTATCGCGGCCTCTGTCGCGATGGCGCCGCTCTTTGCCGAGCGGGCGCTGAAGAAGCCGGTCTATTTCGCCTTTACCCATGACGAGGAGGTCGGCTGCCTCGGGGCTCAGGCATTGGTAGAGGCGCTGCGCGGGCGCGACTTGTTGCCCGACATGGCCATCGTGGGCGAACCCACCTCGATGCGGATCATCGAAGGGCACAAGGGGTGCTGCGAATATTCCACCCATTTCACCGGGCTTGAAGGGCATGGGTCCGCCCCCGACCACGGGGTGAACGCGGTGGAATACGCGGTGCGCTACGTGAACCGGCTGATGGAGCTGAAAGAGGCGCTGAAGACCCGCGCGCCCGCAGACAGTGCCTTTGAACCGCCCTGGACCACGATCAACACCGGCGCGCTTGTGGGCGGCGTGGCGCATAATGTCATCCCCGGCCGCGCGCAGGTGGATTGGGAAATGCGGCCCGTGCAGAAATCGGATGCCGATTTCGTGCGGGGCGACCTGCACCGCTATTGCGAGGAGGTGCTGCTGCCGGCGATGCGCTCTGTCAGCCCCGATGCGCGTATCGAAACGGAGGTCGTGGGCGAGGTCGACGGGCTGATCCCGGCCAGCGAGAACGAGGCGCGCGATATCGTCATGGAACTGACCGGCGCGAATGGCGCGGGGCTGGTGCCGTTCGGGACCGAGGCGGGGCTTTTTCAGGATCTGGGCATGTCGGTCGTCGTCTGCGGTCCGGGCTCTATCGAGCAGGCGCACAAGCCCGATGAATTCATCGAACTGACCCAGATGGGCCAGTGTCTGGGCCTGCTGGAGCGGCTCAGCCAGCGGCTGTGCTGACGCGGGTTTCCGCTCTGGTCAGCCATGGCGGTGCTGCGCTACCCTGAGGCAGGTCTCACAAGCTGGCAGGGCATGCAGTGAAAGTCGGAATCGTCGGGGCAGGCATGGTCGGGGCTACGGCCGCGTTCGCATTGGTCATGCAGGGCGAAGCGTCCGAGATCGTTCTGGTGGACGTTGACCGCGCGCGTGCGCGGGCCGAGGCCGAGGATATCGCCCATGCCATTCCCTTCGCCTCGCCCGCCATCGTGCGCGCGGGCGAATATGCCGATCTGGACGGGGCGGGAGTGGTCATCCTGTCCTGTGGCGTGTCGCAGAAACCGGGGGAAACGCGGCTGGCGCTGCTGGAACGGAATGCGGATGTGTTCCGGCAGGTGGTGGGGCAGGTCATGGCGGTCAGTCCCGGGGCGATCCTTTTGGTCGCCTCTAACCCAGTCGATCTGATGACTCAGATCACCACGCGGCTGACAGGCCTGCCGCCGGGGCGCGTGATCGGGTCGGGCACGATCCTCGACACCGCGCGGTTTCGCTGGCTGGTGGGGCGGCATCTCGGGATTTCTCCGGGGTCGGTCCATGGCTATGTGTTGGGCGAACACGGCGATTCCGAGGTGCTGGCCTGGTCCAGCGCGCGGGCCGGGTCGGTGCCGCTGGAAAGCTTCGCCGCGCAGGTCTCGGCGCCACTGACCGAAGATGTGCGCCAAAGGATCGACGCAGGCGTGCGCGGCGCGGCCTATACGATCATCGAAGGCAAGGGCGCGACATGGTACGGCATCGGCGGCGGGCTGGCGCGGATCGTGGCGGCGATTGCAGGCGACGAACAGGCGGTGCTGTCCGTGTCGGTCGTGGAACCGGATGTTCTGGGCGTGCCGGATGTGGCCCTGTCGCTGCCCCGCACGGTGGGGCGCGAGGGCGTGACCGCGACGCTGTGGCCAGAACTGAGCGAGGGCGAGGAAGCCGCCCTGCGCCGGTCGGCACAAATCCTGCACGACCGGCTGGCGCCCTTGTCGCTTTGACCTACAGCATCGCGGCACAGCGGGCCGTGGGGGTCGGCAGACCGATCCGCTCGGGGTTAAGAATCAGATGCCATGTCGCGGGATAGCCCGGCGCCTGCGCGCGGGTGTAGGAACAGCCGTCGGGCGTGGTGTATGTCTGGGCCAGCGCCGCGCCGGATGACAGGGCGGTCAAGGTCAGGACGGTTGCAACGAGACGGGTGGGTTTCATGGGATCGGACCTCCGGTTGGCTATGGGGATTGCGGAATGAACCCTTTGGGTGTCGTCCGTCAGCCGTGCGCATCAGCGGCCCAATGCGGGAATTTTCGTGGCGTGTTCAGAGGATTTTGCGAAAATTCGATTGGTCGGTCGCATTGCACCCGCTCCGACCGTCGCAGGGCGCAAGGCTCGGCAACTGGGTCGGGTGAACCACGGTTCAGAACGGGTCCGGATAGCGGTCCATCAACTCGCAAAAGACGCGGCTGCCACGGGCCGTGTGCTTGTTGCCCGCATTGGGGTAGGATGTGAATTCCCCGAACACCACACCGCGCTGCGTGATGTAGAAATCCAGCCGCATGAAGCACTGAATGTCGCGCGCAATCCGATCGGACAGATCGAGCAGTTCTTCGTATCGCTCGGGTCTGGGGATCGGCGGGGCCAGGCTGTTTGAATATTGCAGATCCCGATACGGTTTCCAGGTCCGGCGATAGTACCGTTCCAAGGTCGTTCCCGCCTTGCCGTTCCTGTCGACGACCTTGATCACATGCGTCCGACCGCCTGCCACGAAGGTCTTGAAATCGCGGGGAATGACCTTGCCAGGGTCGATATCCTTCAGAAACTCCTCGGCAATCAGTCGGGTTGCGGGCTTGGCGGAAATCAATGGGTCCATCCTGCGTTTCACATAGGCCCCGCGTTCGGACAAGGGCACGGTGTCGCCGGAAAAGACCTCTGTCTCTCCGTCGAACAGCAACACGCCCTTGTTGCTGGACAGGTTGTCTGGCTTGATGACCACCCTTTGCGGAAGCGCGGGTATGTCGAGGCCGTCCACGTCATTCGCCTCGGCGTAGCGCTCGGGCAGCGGCAGGTTCATCTGCTGTGCATAGGCGCGCATTGCCGATTTGTTGGCGAGAGCCGCCACCGACAGCCGCCTGCGTTGCAGGGCCGGATCGGGATGCGGATCCGTGCCGCGATACCATCGCTGGAGGCGGTCCTCCATCCGGCGTTTAAACTCCGTCGGGGGTTCTACGCCCGTCAGCCTGTAGCGTATGCGGGGGGGAATGAGCGTCATGGGTGTGATCGTCGTTGGTCCTGTTGCGGGTCGAACAGACGGTGCCATGGTGCCGTGCCTGCGGCAATGGCCCAGTAAACGCGGCGATCGCGTCAGTCGCGGTCCAGGTCCCGTGCGATCAGCTCCTTCATGATCTCATTCGTGCCTCCATAGATCTTCTGCACACGGGCATCGGCATAGAGCTCGGCAATCAGGTACTCGTTCATGTAGCCGTAACCGCCATGCAGTTGCAGGCATTCATCCACAATCTCGCATTGGGTCTGGCTGCCCCACCACTTGGCCATGGCGGCTTTCTCGGCGGTCAGGGTGCCCTGTTCCAGCTCCTCCAGACATTGGTCGAGGAAGGCCGCGAGAATTTCCACCTTGGTCGCGCATTCGGCCAGCTTGAAGCGGGTGTTCTGGAAATCCATGACCCGCTGGCCGAAGGCTTTGCGCTCTTTCACATAAGCGAGCGTCACATCGAGCGCGCATTGCGACGACCCGAGTGCGGCGTAGCCGAGGATCAGCCTCTCCCACGGCAATTGCCGCATCAGTTGGTAAAACCCCTGACCTTCCTCGGTCCCGAGCAGGTGGTCACGCGGGATGCGGACGTCCTCAAAGAACAGCTCCGCCGTGTCGTTCCTCCGCATCCCCATCTTGTCGAGCTTGCGGCCCACGCGGAAACCCTCCAGCCCTTCGGTTTCCACCACCATCAGCGACACGCCCTTGGCGCGCGATGTGGGGTCGGTCTTGGCCACGAGGATCAGCAGATCGGCGCTGCCACCGTTGGTGATGAAGGTCTTGGAGCCGTTGATCAGGTATTCATTCCCGTCGGGCACCGCCGTTGTGCGCACCGCCTGCAAATCGCTGCCGGTCCCCGGTTCTGTCATGGCGATGGCACCGACCATCTCGCCGGTCGCCAGCTTGGGCAGCCAGCGCGCCTTCTGTTCGTCGGTGCCATAGGCAATGATGTAGTGGGCGGCGATGTTGTGGACGGCAAATCCCCATCCGCTATCCCCTGCCTTGGCCTGTTCGATATAGGTCACCGCATCGAAATGACGGGACAGGCCGAGGCCGCCGTTTGCCTCGGGCGTGGTCGCGCCAAGAATGCCCAGATCCCCGGCCTTTCGCCAGAAATCCTTGGGGATCTTGCCCGCCTCTTTCCATTCGTCGCGATGCGGCTGGAATTCCTCGTCCAGAAACCGGCGAACGGTGTCGGCATAGGCGTGATGGTCGTCCTGCATCCACAGATGGTTGGGCATTTGGGGTCCTCCTTGCGGGGGATGGTGACGCGGGCAGGGAATTCGGGCAAGCATGCCGTTGCGGCGGATTGACCGGGAAATATACTTGCCGTTGACAACTAAAGGCGGTGACCATACCGCTGACCGAACGTACCAGTGCCGCGAAAGGATGCGCCATGTCCGTTTACCGTTACCACCCCGTTACCGTCGCCCTGCACTGGATCGTTGCCGTGCTGATGCTTTTGATGCTGGGGGTGGGCACCTTCGTGCTGGAACCGATGGACAATGCCGACCCCGACAAGCTGTCGATGCTGGCCACGCATCGGCTGATCGGGCTGGTGATCCTCGTGCTGACCGTCCTGCGGATTGTCCTGCGCCGGTTCATGCCCGCGCCTGAGCACGCCAAAACCGGCAGCGCCTTTCTGGACAAGCTGGGGCAGGCGATGCCCAAGCTTCTGAATATCTTCGTGATCCTGATGGCCGTGTCGGGCATGGTTCTGGGCCGCATGTCGGGCCTCTCGGATGCCTTGGCCGGTACCACGCCGCTGCCCGACAGCTTCTTTGAATTCAGCCCGCGCGTGATCCACGGCATTCTTGCCAAGCTGATCATGGCGATGCTGGCGCTGCACATTCTGGGGGCGCTTTACCACCAGATCATGCTGCGCGACGGGCTGTTTCAGCGGATGTGGTTCGGTCGGTAGGGGGCCTTACGCGGCCAGCCCTTTTGAGCCCATATCGAGGAATTTCCTGCGGCGGCCCGCGATCAGGTCGTCGCGGGATTTTCCGTCCATGGAGGCCAGCAGCGCCTCGATCCCTTCACCCACGCGGGTGATGGTGGTCGCCCGGTCGCGTTGCGCGCCGCCAAGCGGTTCCTTGATGATCCGGTCGCAGACGCCAAGTTTTTCAAGGTCTTGCGCGGTCAGGCGCAGCGCCTCGGCCGCTTCGCGCATCTTGGCCCCGTCCTTCCAAAGGATCGAGGCGCAGCCCTCGGGGCTGATCACCGAGTAAATCGAGTGTTCCAGCATCGCCACCTTGTCGGCGGTGGCAAAGGCCACGGCCCCGCCCGATCCGCCTTCACCGATCACGACGGAGACAAGCGGTACGCCGATCTGCAGACATTTCTCGGTCGAACGGGCAATCGCCTCTGACTGGCCGCGTTCCTCCGCGCCCTTGCCGGGATAGGCGCCGGGCGTGTCCACCAGTGTCACGACGGGCATGTTGAACCGGTCGGCAAGATCCATCAGGCGCACCGCTTTGCGGTAGCCCTCGGGACGGGCCATGCCGAAATTGCGTTCGATCCGGGTCTTGGTGTCATGGCCCTTTTCATGGCCGATCACCACGACGGGACGGTCGTTGAAGCGGGCCAGCCCGCCCATGATCGCATGGTCATCGGCGAAGTTCCGGTCGCCCGCCAGCGGCGTGTATTCAGTGAACAGCGCCTGAATATAGTCGCGGCAATGGGGCCGGTCGGGGTGGCGCGCCACCTGGCATTTGCGCCAGGGCGTCAGCGATTTGTAGAGGTCGGCCAGCATGTCGGCGGCCTTCTTGTCGAGCGCCTTGGCTTCGGCCTCGATATCCATCTCCTTGTTGCCGCGCGCCATGGCCCGCAGCTCTTCGGCCTTTCCCTCGATCTCGGCGAGGGGTTTTTCGAAGTCGAGATAGTTCATGCAAAGCCTCCGTCTGACCCTTGGCTATATGCAGGGGGTGGACGGGATTTGCAACGTTCCGCATCGCAAGAAAAGGCCCCGGGCATGTGGCGCGGGGCCTTTGAGGGATCAGCCGGCGGCGATCATCTCGGATTGCTTCACGATCACCTCGGCCTGTTTGATCGAGGCGATGTCCACGAGACGGCCCTTGTAGACGGTCGCCCCCGCACCCGAGGCCTTGGCCTCTTCCATCGCGGCAAGGATTTCGCGGGCCTCTGCAACGGCGGCTTCAGACGGCGTAAACACTTGATTTGCAAGTGCGATCTGTTTCGGGTGGATGGCCCATTTGCCGACCATGCCCAGAGTGGCAGAGCGCATGGCTTGCGCGATATAGCCCTCGTCATCCGAGAAATCGCCGAAGGGGCCATCGACCGGCAGGATGCCGTGGGTGCGGCAGGCGGCGACGATGGCGGTTTGAGCCCAGTGCCAGGGGTCGGACCAGTATTTCTGCCCCTCGCGCAGCATGTAATAGTTTTCCTGCGTGCCGCCGATGCCGGTGGTCTGCATGCCCATGGAGGCGGCGAAATCGGCGGCGCCGAGGCTCATGGCTTCCAGCCGCGGGGAGGATGCGGCGATCTCTTCGACATGGGCGATGCCGGCGGCCGATTCGATGATGACTTCGAAGGCGATTCTCTTCGTGCGGCCTTTGGCAGCCTCAATCGCGGTGACCAGCGCATCCACGGCGTAGACATCCTCGGCGCAGCCCACTTTCGGGATCATGATCTGGTCGAGCCGGGCCGAGGATTGTTCAAGCAGATCAACGACATCGCGGTACCAATAGGGGGTGTCCAGCCCGTTGATCCGCACCGAGAGCGTCTTGGTGCCCCAATCCACATTGCCGATGGCCTCGATCACATTGGCGCGGGCCTGCTCCTTGTCGGAGGGTGCGACGGAATCTTCCAGATCGAGGTTGATCACATCGGCGGCGGAGGCGGCCATTTTGGCGAACAGCTTGGTGTTGGAGCCGGGGCCGAAAAGCTGGCAGCGGTTCGGACGGGCGGGGGCAGCGGGCTGCAGGCGGAAGGACATGGGTGGTTCCCCTTGGGCAAGGATATGTCGTAAAAGTTCCCGCCTTGGGTAGATTATTGCGTCGCGGCACGCAAGTGCTGCATTGCGGCAATGCGCGATTTGGCCGCGAAAGAGGGGGGGTGCCCCCCGTACACCCCCTGTACACCCCCCGTACACCGGGCGTGCAGACAAAGACCAAAATTTGCGCATGCGGCGACGCAGAAGGATTTTCCAGAAAATCCTTCATGGCATGAAAAATCTTCGGGAAGATTTTTCGGGGCGG
>NZ_MNBL01000031.1 GCF_001879695.1 Nioella sediminis | reverse complement strand
AGGATTTTCCAGAAAATCCTTCATGGCATGAAAAATCTTCGGGAAGATTTTTCGGGGCGGCAAAATTCTTCCGGAAGAATTTTGGGTCCGCCCCGAGGTGGATCACTGAAGGTCGGCGAACGCCCTTTGCAGGCGCTGTACGACGGCCTCCACATTGGCGCGTGGCGTGGCGAGGAGGAAGCGGTTCCACAGCTCTGACCCCGTGCCGAACCAATTGCCGGGGGCGGGGGTGATCTGCGCTTCGCCATTCACGCGCCGCGCGATCTCTTCCATCGTCATGCCGGTACCGGAAAAATCGACCCAGGGCAGGTAGGTGGCCTGAAGGGGCATCGACCAGACGCCGGGAATGGCGTTCACGCCCTCGTCGAAGATGCGGCGGTTTTCTTCGAGGTAGTCCATCTGTGCGGCAACCCATGCGTTGCCGTCCGGCGAATAGGCCGCCTGAGAGGCGATGGCACCAAGCGTCGTCGCGTCGTAGTTCAGTGCAGTGAGCCGGTCTTCCATCTGGGCGCGCAGTTTGTCGTCGGGAATGATGATCTGGCCCACGCGCAGACCGGCGAGGTTGAAGGTCTTGGATGCAGCGAACAGCGTGACGGTGCGGTCGCGATGCTCTGGCGCGGCGATATCCATGGGTATATGGCTGTTGCCCGCATAGACGAGATCGGCATGCACCTCGTCGCAGACCAAAATCAGGTCATGGCGTGCGGCGAAGTCGGCCACCTGACGCAATTCCTCGACCGTCCAGACCCGGCCAGAGGGGTTCTGGGGAGAACAGAACAGAAGGATTTTTGTCTTCGGGGTCAGCGCTGCTTCGGCGGCGTCCCAGTCCAGTTCATACCGGCCATCGACAAGCGCGAGCGGCAGTTCGACATGGTTGCGATGTGCCCGCTGCGTTTTCAGCCGGAACTCGTGATAGACCGGGGTGAAGAACGCGATGTCGTCGCCCGGTTCGCTCCAGACATCGAGGCAGAGGGCAATCGCCATGCCGAGCCCCTGGGCCGTTAGCACCCAGTCGGGGTCGACCGACCAGCCGTGGCGGGTCTGCATCCACCAGCAGACGGAGTCGACATAGCCCTTTCGGTCGAAGCCGTAGTTGAAGATTCCTCTCTGGGCTTCCTTGGTCACCGCCTCGATCACGCAGGGCGCACTGGGGTAGTCGGAATCGGCCACATGCATGGCGATGCCATCCGGGCCGACGCCGAACCTGTCCATACTATCCCATTTGCCGCTGAAAGTGCCGATCATCGGGTGAAGCGTGTCGAAGTCCATGGAATCCTCTGGTGGTCGTTTCGGGCTGGAAGCTAGCCATTCCGGGGCCGGGTGCAAGGGGGCGTTGCGGCACAGCGCCGGATCGCTTATCTGGGGCGCATGCTGAGACCGATCCTGATCCATCCCGACCCGCGACTGAAGAAACTGGCCGACCCCGTGGCGGACCTGTCGGACGATTTGCGCGGGCTGGCCGGCGACATGCTGGAAACCATGTATGACGCGCCGGGCATCGGCCTTGCCGCGCCGCAGATCGGCGTGTCGAAACGGCTGATCGTGCTGGACTGCGTGAAGGAAGAGGGTGAGGCCCCCCGGCCCCTGGCCATGTTCAACCCCGAGGTGATCGCGTCCTCGGATGAGACCAGTGTTTACGAAGAGGGCTGCCTGTCGATCCCCGAGATCTATGCCGAGGTGACCCGCCCCGCCGAGGTGGAGGTGCGCTGGATGGATCTTGACGGCAAGGAACAGCAGGAAGTGTTCAAGGGGCTTTGGGCGACCTGTGTGCAGCACGAGATCGACCATTTGGACGGCAAGCTGTTCATCGACTATCTCAAGCCGCTGAAGCGGCAGATGATCACCCGCAAGATGGTCAAGCTCAAGCGGGAACGGGCGCGGGAAAAGGCGTGAGCGTTCTGCCTATCCTGTGCTGGCCCGATGCGCGGCTGAAACAGGTCTGTGCGCCGGTCAGTGGGGATGTGTCGGCGCTGGCCACCGATATGCTTGACACGATGTATGCCGCCAAGGGGCGCGGTCTGGCCGCGCCTCAGGTGGGGCATATGGTGCGGCTGTTCGTCATGGATACCGGGTGGAAAGAGGGCGCGCGTTGCCCAAGGGTTTTCGTGAATCCTGAGGTGGAGCCGCTGACCGAAACGCTTGAAAGCGGCGAGGAGGCCTGCCTGTCGATACCCGGTGTCGCGGCCCGTGTGATGCGCCCGCCGGAGGTTCTGATCCGCTGGACGGATCTGGATGGTGTGGGGCACGAGGCGCGGATGACCGGGTTCGACGCGCGCTGTGTTCAACACGAGGTCGATCACCTCAATGGGCTGGTGATATTCGACCGGCTGCCCCCTGACCACCGCGCACAGATGGAGAAAGACTATGCCCGTTAGACCCTTCGTGATGTGGCCGGACAAGCGGCTGCGGACCCCTGCCGAGCCGGTGGGTGAGGTGACAGACGAGATACGCGCGATCTGGGAGGATATGATCGAGACCATGGACGCGATGCCCGGCGTGGGGCTGGCGGCGCCCCAGATCGGGGTGATGCTGCGATTGGCGGTGGTCGATGCGTCGAATGAGCGGGGCAAGGCGGTACGGATGGCCAATCCGCAGATCCTGCATTCCTCGATCGAACTGCGCCCGCATGAGGAGGCGAGCCCGAACCTGCCCGGTTCCTATGCCAAGATCGAACGGCCCCGCGCGGTGACGGTGACCTATATGGATCATCACGGGATGACCGTGCGCAAGGATTTCGTGGGGTTGTGGGCGACCAGTGTTCAGCACCAGATCGACCACCTGAACGGCAGGATGTATTTCGACAATCTCAGCAAGGTGAAGCGCGACATGTTCCTGCGTAAGGCGAGGAAGCGGTGATGCGGATCGGACCGGAGAAGCGCGAATGAGGGTCGTCTTCATGGGCACGCCTGAGTTTTCGGTGCCGGTGCTGGAGGCTCTGGTCGATGCGGGGCATGACATTGCCGCCGTCTATTGCCAGCCGCCGCGCCCTGCCGGGCGGGGTAAGAAGGAACGCCCGACGCCGGTTCATGCGCGGGCGGTGGAGCTGGGGCTGGAGGTGCGCCATCCGGTGTCACTGAAAGGGGCGGAGGCGCAGGCGGAATTCGCTGCGTTGAATGCAGATGTGGCGGTTGTCGTGGCCTATGGGCTGCTGCTGCCGCAGGCGGTGCTGGATGCGCCCCGGCTTGGTTGTCTCAATATCCACGCCAGCCTGTTGCCGCGCTGGCGGGGCGCGGCGCCCATTCACCGGGCGATCATGGCGGGGGACGCGGAAACCGGGGTCTGCATCATGCAGATGGAGGCGGGGCTCGATACCGGGCCGGTGCTGCTGCGCAAGGCGGTCACGATTGGCACCGAGGAGACCACGCAGGACCTGCATGACCGGCTGAGCGCGCTAGGCGCGGCGGCCATCGTGGAGGCGCTGGACCGGTTGCCTGAGTTGGTGCCGGAGGCGCAGCCCGAGGCGGGCGTCACCTATGCCCACAAGATCGACAAGGCAGAGGCGCGGCTGGACTGGACCCGGCCCGCGGACCAGATCGACCGGCAAATCCGGGGTCTGTCGCCTTTTCCCGGTGCCTGGACGACCTTACATGGTAGAAGGCTGAAACTGCTGCGCTGTCGAGTGGCGGAAGGGTCGGGCCTGCCCGGCGAGGTTCTGGCGGGTCTGACGATTGCCTGCGGAGAAGGGGCCATAGAGGTCACCGAGGCGCAGATCGAGGGCCGGGGGCGGCAGGATGCGGAGACCTTCCTGCGCGGCACGGCGGTGGCGCCCGGCACGGTATTGGGAGAGTAAGGCAATGATTCTGTTCACGTTTTTTGGCTCAATCTTCATTGCTGTGGTAGTCGCCATCCTGTTCGAAAGATGGGGCATCACCCGCAATGGCTACCCGATGTCGATCCTCATCGCGCTCGGGGCGGTCGTGGTGCTGTTCTTCCTGCGCTCGCTCTTTCATCTGCGGATCGGCTCGCCCGGTCTGGATGCGATCATCGGGGCCTCGGCAGCGCTGATCCTGATCCCTGTTGGGGCGGCACGAGGGCGCGGTCGCCGCAACCGCAGACGCTGAATTTCGGGGGCGCTGTCTTCCAATAGGGGCCGGGAGTGGCCATATTCATCCCATGGGTATCGTTCTTTACATGATCATCATCGGCGCGGCGGCGGGCTTTCTGGCCACGCGCATCATGGATGTGCGCACCGATGTGGTGACCACGATCGGCATCGGCATTCTGGGCGCGATCATCGGCGGGCTGGTGCTGCGGTTCCTGCTGGCCGTGATGGGAATGCTGTCGGGCTTCGTCGGCGCGATCTTGGGGGCGCTTTTGCTGATCTGGATCTGGCAGACTTACCTGAAGCGCTGATCACATGCGCGGCGGGCGGGCCTTGTAGACGGGCAGGCGCCAGCCGAAGAGCAGCGATCCGGCCCGCAAGGCGAAACAGGTGATCATGCAGGCCAGGATGGGCGCCAATGGATGCGGCGTGAGGGCAGCAGCAATGAGCGCGGCCCCGGCGCCTGCGAAGGCCGCTGTCACGTAGAGCTCCCCCTGTTTCAGAACCAGCGGCACCTCGTTGCAGACCACGTCGCGCATCAGCCCGCCCATGGTGCCGGTGGCGACCCCCATCACGATAACGATCCCCGCCGACTGATCCAGCGCCTGCGCCACGCCCGCCCCGGCAGCGACGGCAATGGCCAGCGCCAGCGCGTCGAGCCACAGCAGCACCTTGTAGCGGCTTTCCAGCAGGTGGGCAGTGAAGAAGACGGTAAGAGCGGCGGCGCAGGCGATGGCCAGCGGCGTGGGGTCACCCACCCAGAAGACCGGATCTCGGCCCAGAAGCAGGTCGCGCAACGTGCCGCCGCCGACCGCTGTCAGGCAGGCGATGAAGAAGAACCCCACGATATCGAGCTGCGCCCGGCTGGCGACCAGCGCGCCGGAGAGGGCGAAGACGAGGACGGAGGCGTAGTCGAGGAGCATCAGGGTCATGGTGGACGCCCTTTGACAGGTTTGCTGCGTGTGGGGAAGGGGGGAAGGCCGTTCGAACGGCCTTGGGACGCGGTTTCGAAACCGCGATCCTGCGCTTGTGAAACGGGTCGGGGCAGAGGCAGCCAGTTGGGGGCTTTTGGCTGCGATCATGGCGGTGCGGAAGGCCGTTCGAACGGCCTTGATATGCGGCTTCGAAGCCGCATCCCCGCGCCCGGATCAGGCTTTCTTGAACGGGGCCATTCCGGCGCGGGCCAGCTCATCCGCGCGTTCGTTTTCCGGGTGGCCGGCATGGCCCTTGACCCATTCCCAAGTCACCCGGTGGCGGGCCTGCGCCTCGTCTAGTCTCTGCCACAGGTCCACGTTTTTTACCGGCTTCCTGTTCGAGGTCTTCCAGCCGTTGCGCTTCCAGCCGTGGATCCAGCCGGTGACGCCGTTCTTCACATAGGCGGAATCCGTCACGATGGTGATATCCGAGGCGCGCGTCAGGCTTTCCAGCGCGGTGATCGCGGCCAGCAATTCCATCCGGTTGTTGGTGGTCTCGGCCTCGCCGCCGCTCAGTTCCCGTTCCTTGACGACGGTGTCGCCGTCTTTCGCTTGCAGCAGCGCGCCCCAGCCACCGGGGCCGGGATTGCCGGAGCAGGCTCCGTCGGTATAGGCGAAGAGATCGGGCATCAGAAGATCAGGTCCACGGCCAGCGCGTTCACCACCACTAGCGTCAGCAGCACGCGCAGCCGCATCCACCATTGGGGCGCGAGGCCCCGTTTCCAGTAATGCCGGTCCAGCGCCAGAAGGCCGAGGAAGCCAACGATCAGCGCCGCCGCCGCCCGGTCCGCCCCACCGCCGGTCATGAAAAACGCCCATAGCGCCGGGAGAACGGACAGCGCGTAGCCCTGCCAGCCGCTGCCCTGTGCGGCGAAGCCCCAGAGCACGCCGGACATGAAGGCAAGGATGATCGCGCCGTAGAACAGCTGCACATAGGGGCCGACAAAGCGCGGCCCCAAGACCTCGGTTCCCCATTCGGCCAGGCCCGGCAGCACAACGGTCAGCGCCCCCCACAGAAAGGGGATCAGGCCAGCGAGGCCAAGCAGCAGGGCGGGGCGGGGGATCGGGGTCATGGCGAGGCTCCGGGGCAGTGGCGGTCCTTATCGCGGGCGGGGCCGGGAAGGGCAAGCCCTGCGGGTCAGCCCCTGTGCGCGGTCAGCAGGATGAAGCGGTCAACCGTGCCGGCCAGCCCCGCGCCTTCCCCGGATGTAGCGCGGATATCGGCAAATCCAGCCTGTGCAAGCAGGTCGCGCAGCTCCGGTTCCTCGTAATAGGCGTAGAACCGGCCGAGGCTGTCGCGGTGTTCGCCCGATCCCAGCTTCAGGCCCAAATAGAGCGTGCCGCCGGGTCTCAGCGCCCGGTGGATGGCGGCGAGGTGGCGAGGGAAGTCCGCTTTCGGGGCGTGCAGCAGCGAAAAGCTGGCCCAAATGCCATCATAGGCCCCCGTTTCGGTCAGGTCGTCGAAACTGCCAAGCCTTGCGGCAACGCCCTTCTTCTGTGCGGCCTCGACAAAGGCGGGGGTGGCGTCGATGGCGCTGACGGTGAACCCCTCAGCGGCCATCCGGGCGGCATGCAACCCCGGCCCGCAGCCCAGATCGAGGATCGCGCCGCCCTTGGGCAGCATGGACAGGAAGCCGTCGAGCGCCTGCTTCTCGCCCTCGCTGAACTCAAGCGCGGCGTAGTCGGCGGCTTTCTTTGTGTAGGTGTCGAGGGTTTCCCGGTCTGCCATGTCAGGCCCTTTCCAGTGCCAGCCGCAGGCCGAGCCCGGCGAAAACGGCGGCGAAGCTGCGGCTCATCCAGCGCATCGCCCGCTCGCTGCCGAGGATGGCCTTGCGGGCGAAGGCGGCGAAGGTGCCATAGAGCGCGAAGACCGCGAAGGTCATCGCCATGAAGACCCCGCCAAGCAGCGCCATTTCGGCGGTGGCTGAGGCCGGGTTGCCCGACAGGAAGGGCGGCAGCAGGGCGAGGAAGAAGATCGACAGCTTTGGGTTGAGGATGTTGATCAGCGCGCCGCGCGTGGCGATGCGCGGGCCGTTCTCCACCGTCTGCGTGGCCTCGACCCTCAGCGCCCCGCCCTCGCGGAGCGCGCTATAGGCCAGCCACAGCAGGTAGGCGACGCCCGCCCATTTCACGATGTTGAAGATCAGCGCCGAGCTGTGCATCACCGCCGCCAGCCCGAGCGCCGCCGCCGCGATATGGGGGACGATCCCGAAGGTGCAACCAAGGGCCGCCCAGATGGCGGCGCGGCGGCCTTGCCCCAGCCCGAGGGCCAGCGTGTAGACGACGCCGGTGCCGGGGGCGAGCACCACGACGAGGGCGGTCAGAAGGAACTGTGCGGAAATCATGAATGGGCCTTTCGGGTAAGGGTTTTGGCATGTTGTGCGATGGCGATGGCTTCCCGCGATGTGGCGTAAAGCTGACCATCGGGCGACACTTTGTAGGAGCAGAAATAGAGCCCCGGTTCGGGGGTAGGGGCGCCGCTGGCCACGGGGTGGCCCGTGGCATCGAGCGCGGCGCAATCGGGGCCCAAAAGCGGGCGCAGATCGACATTGTAGCCGATGGCGGCGATGATCGTGTCGAAGGGGGCTGCGGTGCCGTCGTTGAACTGAACCTCGGCACCGTTCAGCCGCTCGATACCGGGTGTCACCGCGATGCGGCCTGCCTTGATCGCGCTTAGCGTGCCGGTGTCGATTAGCGGGATGCGGTCATCCTCATGCACCAGCGCGGCGGGACCTTTGGCCATGGAGCGCAGGCCGTAATCCTCGGGCCGCCCGACCGCCAGGCGCAGGACGGGGGCGGTCAGCGCGTCAGCCACCTTGTAGCCGAGCGCCTTGGTCATCAGCCCGAAAGACGTGATCGGAATGCCGAAAAGTTGCTTGGGCAGGATATTGACCGGCCCGCGCACGGACAGGGTGACGTTGATGCCCGCGCGGGCCAGATCCAGCGCGATATCGCCGCCAGAATTGCCGAAGCCCACGACCAGAACGCGCTGACCGGCGAAGGGGGCGGGGTTGCGGTAGCGGCTTGAATGCAGGATCGGGCCATCGAAGTCACCCGGCCAGTCGGGGTGGCGCGGGATGCCGTTCACGCCGGTGGCCATGACGACGATATCCGCCGTTTCCGTGCCGTGCGAATGGGTGACCTGCCAGCCTTCGCCAGTCTTCTCGACCTTTTCGACCGTGCAGCCGAGGCGCGGGGACAGGCCGTGATGGGCGGTATAGGCCTCCAGATAGGCGATGACATCGGCGCGGCTCGGGTATTTGCCAACGCCCCTGGGATAGTCGAGGCCGGGCAGGGTGGAGCGCCCGCGCGCCGTGTGCAGATGCAGGCAGTCATAGTGGCTGTGCCAGCTGCTGGCGATGGTCTCGGCGCGGTCGAGGATCACCGGCGTGATCCCTTCGGCCTTCAGGCAGGCGGCGGTTGCCAGCCCGGCGGGGCCTGCGCCTATGATGACGGCCTTCATGACTGTCCCTCCCTGTCCTGTCGGCATCGCGGGGGGCCTTGAAGGGGCGGGTCACGCCGTTGCAAGGGACGGCCCGCTGCGGAAGAAGCTGACATCGTTGGTGAAGACGCTGTCGGGCACAAGGCGGATCAGGCGGCCTGACGGGTCCTCGATCTTCGCCACTTTGTCGATGAACCACGGGTTCCACGCGGCCTCGTCCGGGCCAAGGTAGCGCGCCAGAAGACGACGGAAGAGCGCCGGGTCCATCGGCTCTATGGTGGCGCTGCCTCGTAGCCCAAGATGGCGCAGGATGCCGCCCGCGTTGTCATACTGCACGATCTCGACCGCGACACGCGGATCGCGGGCGATGCGTCGCGCGGAACTGGCGGTTTCGCCCGACAGCATGTGGAGCGCGCCTTCTTCCCAGTGGAACCAGACCGGGGCATTCCTTGGCGCGCCGTCCTCTGCCAGCGTGGCAAGATTGGCCATGAGCGGCAGGTGCAGAATGTCCTCTGGGTCGAAGGGCGTGGGCATGGCTCAGGCCATCTGCCGCAACACGCGCGGGACCTTGAATTCCACGTTTTCGACGGCGGTTTCCACCTGTTCGACGGTCACGTCATAGCGGGCGCGGAACGCGTCGATCACTTCTTCTACAAGAATTTCGGGGGCCGAGGCCCCGGCGGTGACGCCGACGGACCCGATGCCCTCCAGCGCGCGCCAGTCGATGTTTTCAGCCCGTTGCACAAGCTGGGAATAGGAACAGCCCGCCTTGGCACCGACCTCCACCAGTCTGCGGGAATTGGAGGAATTGGGCGCCCCCACCACAAGGATCGCATCAGCCTTGGGGGCAATCGCCTTGACCGCTGCCTGCCGGTTGGTGGTGGCGTAGCAGATGTCTTCCTTGTGGGGGCCGACGATGGCGGGGAAGCGCGCCTGAAGGGCGGCGACGATGCCCGCCGTATCATCGACCGACAGAGTGGTCTGGGTGATGAAGGCCAGCCGTTCGGGGTCGCGCGGGGCAAGGCCCGCCACGTCAGCTTCGGTCTCGACCAACAGCACCTCGCCCTCGGGCAGCTGGCCCATGGTTCCGATGGTCTCGGGGTGGCCCGCATGGCCGATCATGACCATCTGCAACCCGTTGGCGTGGTGGCGTTCGGCCTCGATATGCACCTTGCTGACCAGCGGGCAGGTTGCATCGACATAGACCATCTGGCGGGCTTCCGCAGCCGCGGGCACGGATTTTGGCACGCCATGGGCGGAAAAGATAACCGGGCGGTCATCGGGGCAATCCTCCAGCTCCTCCACGAAGATGGCCCCCTTCGCGCGCAGGTCGTCCACGACGAATTTGTTATGCACGATTTCATGCCGGACATAGACCGGCGCGCCCCATTTCTCGATTGCCATTTCAACAATCTTGATCGCCCGGTCGACACCGGCGCAGAAGCCGCGTGGGGCGGCGAGATAGAGGGTGAGGGGCGGTTTGGTCATCGGTGGCTCCTTCGCTTGGGCCAACAGGTAAGGCCATGGGGCAGGCGCGTCCAGCCCACGCAAAGGTGACCGGGCAGGTGATTGCACCCGGCGGCGGGATCGTCCGTTATGGTCAGGCGTGACCAGAGGAAAGGACCAACCCCATGCTGATGCCCCGCCAGAAGACCCCGGATTTGAGCCTGCCGACCACCGATGGCGCGGGGTTTACCCTGTCTGCCGAGTCGAATGCGCGCGGGACCATTATCTGTTTCTATCGAGGTCTGCATTGCCCGCTCTGCGCGACCTACCTGACCGAACTGACCCGATTGCTGCCGGAATTCGCCGAACGCGGTGTCGGCGCGGTGGCCGTCAGTTCCGATGGCGAAGACCGCGCCCGCGCGATGCAGGAAAAAGTGGGCGGCCACGGGCTGCGCTATGCTTATGATCTGCCGCTTGCCACGGCGCGTGACGATTGGGGGCTGTTCATCTCGACCTCTCGCGGCACGACCTCTATCGGAATCGAGGAACCGGCCCTGTTCGCGGAGCCCGGCCTGTTCCTGATCAACCCGGACCAGACGCTTTATTACATGTCGGTGCAGACCATGCCCTTCGTCCGACCGCATTTCCGGGAACTGCTTGGCGCGGTGGATTTCGCCATCGCCAACAGCTATCCGGCGCGGGGGGAATATACCGGGGATCTGTGAACGCATCCGGCCTACCCCTGGAACAGTGTTGTCAGACGTGTCAGGGCGACCCTGGCACGTGCGTCGATCTGGGCCGCTGACGGGGGCGGCATGGCCCCGGTGACGCGACGCACCTGCCAGTCACCCACCAGAAGCGACAGGTAGGTTTCGGCGATATCGCCGGGGCTGCCCGCCAGTTGCCCGGTGGCGCAGGCGCGGTCCATGACGCCGATGATCCAGGGAAAGACCCGCTCTCGTCCGACCTTGCCGAGCGTCTGGCCAAGCGTTCCGGTCTTGTCAGCCGCAGCCGCCCGGTTCAGCGCGACGGCGCGCGGGCTGGTCAGCATTGTCAGAAGCGCCGGGCCGAGGCTGGAAAGCTCAAGGATCGGATCATCGGACCGGGTTTCTTCCATCACGGCTCGGACAATCTCCGTATTGCGGGTGATCAGCGCGGCAAACAGCCCGGTCTTGTCGCCATACCAGCGATAGAGCGTTTCGTTCGAGGCCTTGGCCTCTTTGGCCACGGCCAGCATCGACAGGCCTTCGAATCCCTTGGCCTCCAGCACGCGATAGGCGGCGTTTTCGATCTGTTTGGCCCGAGCTTCCCGCGCGTCTTCCCGCATTTCTTGTCCTTTGCTGTTGACGGCTACCGTAATTCGAATTACGGATTTCGTCAATAACCGTAATCAAAAATACGCCAAGGAGACATCATGACCCAATCTTCCCGTTCCTCTCAGGCGGCGCTGGCCGTTCTGATCATTCTCCACCTGTTCATGCTGGCCACGCTTCTGGCCGGTATTGCCCCGCATCCGCCGGCGCAGATTCCGTTGTTCGGGCTGGCCCCGTTCTTTGCTGCGACCGTCTCGGCCCTTGCGGCGGCGATGATGACCGGTCCCGTGGAAAGCCGGGCCGGGCGGGGTCTGACGGTGCTGGCGATCCTGCTGTCGCTGGTGTCTTTCGGGCCGCACAAGGTGATCGACCCGGCCTTTCCGCTGATCTGGCCAGCGGTCGTGACCGCTTGGGTGGCCATCGGTGCACTTGTGTTGCGCATGATCGCCGCCCGCAGGGGCTAGCGCATCGAGGGGGTTGTTCCGCTCACGATCCGGTGACTTGACCTTCCAGCGGGGGAAGCCGCGAAAGAGGTTTCACAGAACCGATGGAAAAGGACCAACCCCTTGAAACCTGTCACCCTTCTTGCTGTTGCCGCAGGCCTTGCCACCATGGCTGGGGCTGCGGTGTGGGCCAGCCATGACGACGGCCCCGGCCTGTTGCCCTATGATCACCCGGACGCCTTGGCGCGCGGTGAAGCGATCTATGCCGAAACCTGTGCGAGCTGTCACGGGGCTGACCTGTCGGGGCAAGACGGCGTGGATTGGCGGGTGCGGGATGCGGATGGCTATCTGCCCGCACCGCCGCATGACGAAACCGGCCACACATGGCATCACCCTGACGAGGTGCTGATCGCCATCACCACCCATGGCACCGAGGCGCTGATCGGGGGCGACTATCGCAGCAACATGATGGGGTTCGGCGAGGTGCTGAGCGAGCAGGAGATCCTCGACGTGCTGGCCTATATCAAAAGCACCTGGCCCGAACGGGTCATCGAGATCCATGACGGGATCAATGCGCAGGCGGGCGGCTAGGGGCTTTGTGACGAGGTCACAGAACGTGTGCGTCTGCCCGTGCTATCCTTGCCTTGCCAGACGAGGAGTGCGGGACGGATGACCGATGACAGAACCACCCATTGGGACAACCGCTATGCGGGGGCGGAGCCGCAAAGCCTGAGCTGGTTCGAGGCCGCGCCCGCCCTGTCGCTCAGGCTGATCGGGCAGGCAGCAGGACCGGAGGCGTCGGTGATCGACATGGGCGGCGGGGCGTCCCGCATGCCCGATGCGCTGCTTGAGGCAGGCTACAAGGATATCACGGTGCTGGACCTCTCTGCCGAGGCGCTGGCCCTGTCCCGCGCGCAGCTTGGCGAGCGGGCCGCGGCGGTGGACTGGCAGGTGGCCGATGTCACGCATTGGCAGCCCGCCCGGCGCTATGACCTGTGGCATGACCGGGCGGTGTTCCACTTTCTGACAGATGCCGGGGACCGGGCCGCCTATGCGCGGGCGCTGAATTCCGCCTTGGCGCCGGGGGGAACCGCGATAATCATGAGTTTTGCCGATGACGGGCCAGAGAGATGCTCTGGCCTGCCGGTGCAGCGCTATGCGCCTGAGGATCTGGTGGAGGAGATTGACCGGCTGTTGCCTGGACTGTTCGAGGTGAAGGAGACAGGCCGTTTCGCCCATATGACACCCGGCGGGGCGGAGCAGCGGTTTCAGTACACCGTCTTTCAGAAGCGGGCCGGCACGGGCTGACCGCGTTCCAAACCCTGACAAAGAAAAACCCCGGCGCGATGGCCGGGGTCTCTTTCCGATCAGTTGTCGGCGGTCTCGTAATCGGACCGCTCGTTTATCCGCGGTTCACGCGGGGGGCGTCCGACGACCTCTTTCAGCTCATCCAGCTCGATGAAATTGTCCGCCTGACGACGCAGATCATCGGCGATCATCGGCGGCTGGCTGCGAATCGTGGACACGACCGATACCCGGACACCCTTGCGCTGCAACGCCTCGACCAGCGGGCGGAAGTCGCCATCGCCGGAGAACAACACGATGTGATCGACATGGGGGGCAATCTCCATGGCATCGACCGTCAGTTCGATATCCATGTTGCCCTTGACCTTGCGGCGCCCCTGGCTGTCCACGAATTCCTTCGCGGGCTTGGTCACCATGGTGAAGCCATTGTAATGCAGCCAGTCCACCAGCGGGCGGATCGGAGAATAGTCGTCATTCTCCAGAAGCGCGGTGTAGTAGAAGGCCCGGAGCAGTTTGCCCCGCTGCATGAACTCCTGCCTGAGAAGTTTGTAGTCAATGTCAAAGGCGAGCGCCTTTGCCGCTGCGTACAGGTTGGAGCCGTCTATGAAGAGCGCCAACCGTTCGTCCCGATAAAACATGATTTCTGGTCCCGTGAGTGATAATCGTCGACCGCGACCGGTGTATGTGAAATGAAATGGCCTGAATCACGATCAACAATGAACATCGAGAATAAGTGATCGGGCGCGCTTTGCAACGACCAGACCGTAACATTTCTTTCACAAACGCCGTAATTGCGGCGGGGTCTAACCTATCGGATATGGATAATATATCCGAAGGTATAGTTTCCAAAGCGATTTCTGATGTTGCGCGGCTGGCGGGTGGGAATCCGCTGGTGTCACGATTCTACCGGACCCCGGCTTTCCCCGCCGGATCAGGGCCGGATTTCGTGAATGCGGCGTTCTCCATCGACTGGTCGGGGACGCCTGAAGCGCTGCTGGCGCTACTGCACCGGGTCGAGGCAGAGGCAGGCCGCACCCGCACCCACCGTTGGGAAGCGCGGGTGTTGGATCTCGATCTTGTGGCGTTCGGTGATTGCGTCCGACCGGATGCGGAAACCCAGACCGAATGGCGCAATTTGCCGCTTGAACAGGCCGCGACCTGCGCGCCTGACCGTCTGATCCTGCCCCATCCTCGATTGCAGGAGCGGGGGTTCGTGCTGGTGCCCATGGCCGATATCGCGCCCGACTGGCGCCACCCGCTGACAGGCGAGACGGTGACCGAGATGCTCTCGGCCCTGTCGCCCGCGGAACTGGCTGAAATCCGCCCGATTGAAGGGGATTCGGGCCTTGTCTTTCCTCGGAGCGGTGGATAAGTAGGGACCTTGCGCCCCCCTCCTGCAACACATTCCGGAGAATGATATGGCCCGCGTGACGGTTGAAGACTGCGTTGACAAGGTTCCGAACCGGTTCGAACTGGTGATGCTCGCCGCCCACCGGGCGCGCGAAATCTCGGCTGGCAGCCCAATCACCGTGGATCGTGACAACGACAAGAACCCCGTCGTGTCCCTGCGCGAGATCGCCGAGGAAACCCAGCTCGCAGATGACCTGCGCGAACGCCTGATCGAGTCGAACCAGACCCAGATCGAGGTCGATGAGCCGGAAGAGGACGCGATGGCCCTGCTGCAGG
This sequence comes from Nioella sediminis, assembly GCF_001879695.1. Classification (GTDB taxonomy): domain Bacteria; phylum Pseudomonadota; class Alphaproteobacteria; order Rhodobacterales; family Rhodobacteraceae; genus Nioella; species Nioella sediminis. Next base: position 4,185 of record NZ_MNBL01000031.1, on the reverse strand, counting down.
GTGTCGAGGCCGACCGCCCCGCCGCCGATGACATGTCGGAAGAGCAGATGCTGCGGCAGCTGATGGAAGCGCAAGGCCAGCGCTGAGGCTTCTGATCGGAACAGGACAGGCATGATCGACGTCGAAGACCTTCTGAGCCTGGTCCGCAACTACAATCCGAAATGCAATGAGGCCCTGCTGCGCGGGGCCTATGCCTATGCAAAGGACATGCATGAGGGGCAATATCGCCGGTCCGGCGAGCCCTATTTCACGCACCCGGTCGAGGTGGCCGCGATCCTGACCGAGCAGCGGCTGGACGATGCCACCATCGCCACCGCGCTGCTGCATGACACGATCGAGGACACCAAGGGCACCTATACCGAGATCGCCACCCGCTTCGGATCGGACGTGGCGGAACTGGTCGATGGCGTCACCAAGCTGACCAATCTGGAGCTTTCCAGCCGCGAGACCAAGCAGGCGGAGAATTTCCGCAAGCTGTTCATGGCCATGTCCAAGGATCTGCGGGTGATCCTGGTGAAGCTTGCCGACCGGCTGCACAATATGCGCACCATCAAGCATATGCGCCCGGAAAAGCAGGCCCAGAAGGCGCGTGAGACGATGGATATCTATGCGCCGCTTGCAGGCCGCATGGGGATGCAGTGGATGCGGGATGAACTGGAGGACCTGTCCTTCGCCGTTCTGAACCCCGACGCACGCAAGTCGATCATGCGCCGCTTCGTGACGTTGCAGAAGGAATCGGGCAACGTCATCCCCAAGATTACCGACGATATCGAGCTGGAGATGGAAAAGCACGGTGTCACCGGCGATGTGCTGGGGCGGGCGAAAAAGCCTTTCTCGATCTGGCGCAAGATGCAGGAGAAGGATCTGGCCTTCTCGCGTCTGTCGGACATCTACGGGTTCCGCGTGATCACCAATAGCGAGGATGATTGCTATCGGGTTCTGGGTGCGATCCATCAGCGCTGGCGCGCGGTGCCGGGTCGGTTCAAGGACTATATCAGCCAACCCAAATCGAACGGCTATCGCTCGATCCACACCACGGTGTCAGGCCGCGACGGCAAGCGGGTCGAAGTGCAGATCCGCACCCGCCAGATGCACGAGGTGGCCGAGGCGGGCGTTGCCGCGCATTGGTCTTACAAGGATGGGGTGCGGGCCGAGAACCCCTTTGCCGTCGACCCCGCGAAATGGCTGGCCGGGCTGACCGAACGCTTCGAGATGGCCGAGGATCATGACGAGTTCCTCGAACATGTGAAGCTGGAGATGTATTCCGACCAGGTCTTTTGCTTCACGCCCAAGGGCGATGTGGTGAAGCTGCCCAAGGGCGCGACGCCGCTGGACTTTGCCTATGCGATCCACACGCGGATCGGGCATAGCTGCGTGGGGGCCAAGGTCGATGGCATCCGCGTGCCGCTGTGGACGCGGTTGAAAAACGGCCAGTCCGTCGAGATCATGACCGCCGAGGGCCAGAGCCCGCAGGCCACATGGATCGACATCGTGACGACGGGCCGCGCCAAGGCCGCGATCCGGCGGCTGCTGCGCGAAGAGGACCGGGGCCGCTATATCCGGCTTGGGCAGGAACTGGCGCGCGTGGCGTTCGAGCATGTGGGCAAGAAGGCCACGGACAAGGCGCTCGAAACGGCCGCAAAGACCATGCACATCGCCAGTGCCGACGAGGTTCTGGCCCGAATCGGGGCCGCGGAGCTGTCGGCGCGCGAGGTTGTGGCCAAGCTCTACCCCGAACTGGTGGGCAAGCCGGAGTCGCAAGAAACCGTCGGTCGCCCGGTGATCGGCCTGCCAAGCGGGGCCGAGATGAACCGGGCCCAGTGCTGCCAGCCAGTGCCGGGGGAACGGATCGTGGGTGTGCCCTACAAGGGGCGTGGGCCGATTCTGCATGCGATTGACTGCCCGGCCTTGGCCGATCTCGACGCCATGGCCGACAACTGGATCGACGTGCACTGGACCGAGGGCCGCCACGCCGCCGTCCACAATGTCACCATCAATGTCACGATCAGCAATGATCAGGGCGTCCTGGGGCGAATCTGCACATTGATCGGCGAACAGAACGCCAATATCTCGGACTTGCACTTCATTGACAGGAAACCGGACTTTTTCCGCCTCCTTATCGATATAGAAGTAAGAGACGCCGAGCATTTGCACGCCGTGATGATGGCCGTAGAGGCCGACAGTGATGTTGCCACGTTGGAGCGCTACCGGAACCTGGACCGGCGGCCCTGACGCGGGAAGAGCTTTGGAGGGCGAACACCCGATGGTGTTCAAGCGCAGAGATTCCCGCCACTGGATGACAGTGGTCGCGCACTGGTTCTACCCGCGGGGCGGGTGGGGCCGGGCCATCCAGTATGTCAAGTATCGCCTTCATCGCCTGCCCGGCACCCCCGAGACCATCGCGCGCGGCGTGTTTGCCGGGGCGTTCACGGTATTCACCCCGTTCTTCGGGCTGCATTTCATCCTTGCGGCCCTGATTGCGCGGGTCATGCGGGGCAATATCCTGGCCGCGCTGCTGGCCACGTTCATCGGCAATCCGCTGACCTATCTGCCGATCGCGCTGATCTCGATCCATACCGGGCATTTTCTTCTCGGCACAGAGGCGGGGGGGATCGGCGGCAATATCGGCCATGCCTTCGCAGGGGCCTGGCGCGATCTGAAGCATAACTTCCTGGCCATGTTCACGCCCGAACGCGCGCATTGGGACGAGTTGCTGTCTTTCTACAATGATCTGTTCTTTCCGTTCATGGTCGGCGGCATCATCCCCGGTCTGATCTGCGGCACGGTCTGCTATTACCTTTCAGTCCCCGTGATCCGCGCATATCAGCAGCGACGCCTTGCCAAGCTGCGCTCGAAGATGAACAAGATGCGCAGGCAGGCCGAGAACCGGGCCGACTAAGCCCTTCGGGGCGCGTCTTGTAGGAGAATGACCATGACCAGCCGTCCCCGGCTCGGGGTGAATATCGACCATGTGGCAACTGTTCGGAACGCACGCGGCGGCGATGTGCCGGACCCGGTGCGCGCCGCCTTGTTGGCGGAACAGGCCGGGGCCGACGGGATCACCGCGCATTTGCGTGAGGATCGGCGGCATATCTCGGATGACGATATCGAGCGGCTGATGGCGGCGCTGACCGTGCCCCTGAATTTCGAGATGGCGGCGACGGACGAAATGCAGAAGATCGCGCTGCGCCACAAACCCCATGCGGTCTGTATCGTGCCCGAAAAGCGCGAGGAACGGACAACCGAGGGCGGGCTGGAAGTGGCGCGCGAGGAAAACCGGCTGGCCCATTACATCGCGCCCTTGCGCGAGGCAGGCTGCCGGGTGTCGATCTTCATCGCCGCCGACAAGCGCCAGATCGAGGCGGCGCACCGGATCGGGGCCGAGGTGATCGAACTTCATACCGGCGCCTATTGCGACGCCCATTCGGAGGGCCGTTTTGACGACCGCGACCGGGAGCTGGAGGCATTGCGCGAAATGTCCGTCTTCGCCAATTCCCTGGGGCTGGAGGTGCATGCGGGCCACGGGCTGACCTATGACACCGTGCAGCCGGTCGCAGCGTTTCCCGAGGTGATGGAGCTGAATATCGGGCATTTCCTGATCGGAGAAGCCATCTTCCGCGGCCTCACCCCCGCGATCCACGAAATGCAGCGCCTGATCGAGGAGGCCCGCGCATGAGGCTTGCCTGCCTGACCACAGCCGCCATTCTTGCCGCTACGCCGATCGCTGCGCAGTCCATGCGCGACTGCGATACGTTCGAGGCCAATGCCCGCAACACCTATGGCCCCTACGCGGAAACGATCCGCGAATTCGCCAATGGCGCGATCCGGGTGATTGCTCTGGATGTCGGCGAACCGGCGGGCGGGAGCTTCCATGTCATGGTGACCTATCCGCACCCGGAAGACCCCTGGCAACACTGCGCGTTGATTTCGAGCGAGGCCAATATCGGCTTCGGCTGGCTGAACATGGCAGAGGTGGAGGCCAGCTATGACCCCGCAATCGGCCTGAGCGTGACGATCCCCATCGAATCTGTCAGCGGCGTGGCCAGTTGGGACCAGATTCTGACCATCACGGTCAATCAAGCCACGGGCACTGTCACCCCGGTGCTGAGTGGAAACGCACCGGCCCCGGCGCCCACGGGCAGCAAATGAGCGGCTATGAGTTTGCAGCGCTTCTGCTGGCCTGGG
>NZ_MNBL01000030.1 GCF_001879695.1 Nioella sediminis | reverse complement strand
CCCGCCACGCTGACCATTGCAGGCACGGCCATGGGGCAGGGGCGGCGCGCGGGCGTGCTGACCGGGGCCGGTGTCTGGGCCGGGTCCGCGCTTTGGGGTTTGGCGGCCATGGCGGGGATGGGCGCGCTGATGCTCGCCAATGCCTGGATCGCAGAAGGCTTGCGCTACATTGGCGCGGGGTATCTGCTGTTTCTTGCCGCAAAATCCCTGCGCTCGGCCCTGACGCCGGGCAAGGGGCTGTCATTGAGGGACGCCGGGGCAACGGGCCATTTCCGGCGCGGTTTCCTTGTGCACCTGACCAACCCCAAGGCGATCCTGGCCTGGGGCGCTGTCTATGCGGTGGTCGTGCCACCCGGCGCGCCTCTGGTCACGCTTCTGGGCACCTTCGTGGCGCTGTCCACGGTCTCCGCGGTGATCTTCCTGGGCTATGGCGTGCTGTTCTCGGGACGTGGGGTGGTGCGGGTCTACACCGCTGCCCGCCGCTGGTTCGAACTGGCCTTCGCGGCGCTTTTCGGGGCGGCGGCGATCAAGATCCTGACGGCGCGGCTGGCATGATCGAGCATGTTGTCATGCTGGCGCTGACGGATACCTCCGATCTGAGCGAGTGTCGGGATGTGATGGAGGGGCTTGAACGCCTGACGGGGGAGATCCCCGGATTTCTCAGACTGACCCATGGCGTGAACATCGACATGGAAGGCAAGTCGCCGGACTTCCCCTACGGCTTCATCGCGCGGTTCGAAAACCGGGACGCGCTGGCCCGCTATGCCGCCGATCCCCGCCATCAGGCGCTTGGCGCACGTCTTGTGGCGCTTTGCGGCGGAGCAGAGCGCATCACCGTTTACGATATCGAGAGGGACTGAGATGATCCTTGGCGTTGGCACCGACCTGGCCAATATCGAGCGCATTCAGGGCGTGCTGGACCGCCACGGCGACCGGTTCCGCAATCGCGTGTTCACCGAGACCGAACAGCGCCGCGCGGAGCTCACCCAGACCCCCGCCGCCACCTATGCCAAGAGATGGGCCGCGAAGGAGGCCTGCTCCAAGGCGCTCGGCACCGGATTGCGCATGGGGATCGCATGGCGCGACATGGCGGTCACCAACCTGCGCACCGGCCAGCCCATCATGCATGTGACGGGATGGGCGCGCGAACGGCTGGAGTCCATGACACCCGAGGGGATGGAGGCCGCCATCCATGTCAGCCTGACCGACGACATGCCCTGGGCGCAGGCCTTCGTGGTGATTTATGCCTATCCCGAGGGCATGGGCTGGCAACCAGCCCCCCCGACCCCGCCCGGACGGTCGCTTGCTTGACTCTTTCCCGCCAAGCCCTCATGTCAAAACCCCGTAAAGTCGCGTAGAAAAAGGCAGGACCCATGGCAGCAGCAGCCACGAAGAAGGACGGCATCTGGGAAACCGTGAAAACGGTGATCTACGCCCTTCTGATCGCAGGGGTCTTCCGCACCCTGTTCTTCCAACCCTTCTGGATCCCGTCCGGGTCGATGAAGGACACGCTGCTGATTGGCGATTTCCTGTTCGTCAACAAGATGGCCTATGGCTATTCGCGCTACTCCTGCCCCTTTGCGATGTGCCCCTTCTCGGGCCGAATCTTCGGGTCCGAGCCTGAGCGCGGCGACGTGGTGGTGTTCCGCCATCCGGTCAATGGCACCGATTTCATCAAGCGCGTTGTGGGCCTGCCCGGTGACCGCATCCAGATGCGGGACGGGGTGCTCTATATCAGCGAATACGATGCGGAAACCGGCACCAATGCCGATTGGGTCGCCGCTTCGCTGGAACCCCAGGATCCGTTCATCGAGACGTTCGAGCCGCAAGGCCCGGTTGCGCACCGTCCGCGCTGTTCCAACGCCCCTGTGGGCCTCGGCGGCGATTGCGAGAAGGAACGGTTTACCGAGACCCTGCCCGGTGGTGTCAGCCATTCGGTGCTGAACATCGAGGATGGCAGCTTCGGCGACAACACGCCGGTCTTCACCGTGCCCGAGGGCCATTACTTCGTCATGGGCGACAATCGTGACAACAGCCAGGACAGCCGCTTCCCGCAATCCATCGGCGGCGTTGGCATGGTGCCCTATGAAAACATTATCGGCCGGGCTGACCGGATCATGTTCTCGTCTGCAGGCGAACGGATGGTCTATTTCTGGACCTGGCGGTCCGACCGTTTCTTCCGGGCGATCGAGTGAAGCTGGCCAAGGATCTCATAGCCTTTTGCGACCGGCTTGGTCATGAGTTCGAGCGTCCCGATCTGCTGATCCGGGCGCTCACCCATTCCTCGCTGTCTTCGCCCACGCGACCCGACAACCAGCGGCTGGAGTTCCTGGGGGACCGGGTGCTTGGGCTGGTGCTGGCCGAGGCGGTGCTGGACCAGGATAAACAAGCGCCCGAAGGTCAGCTGGCCCCACGGTTCAACGCGCTGGTGCGCAAGGAAACCTGCGCCGACGTGGCGCGCGAGATCGACCTTGGCGCGGTGCTGAAACTGGGCAAGTCCGAGATGAAAACCGGCGGGCGGCGCAAGAACGCACTGCTTGGCGATGCGATGGAGGCGGTGATTGCCGCCGTCTATCGCGATGCGGGCTACGAGGTGGCGCGGGACATGATTCTGCGGCTTTGGGGGGATCGCGTGGCGACGGTCGAGGCCGATTCCCGCGACCCCAAGACCAGCCTGCAGGAATGGGCGCAGGCCCGGCGCATGGCCCCGCCGACCTATGTGGAGATTGCCCGGTCAGGGCCCGACCACGCGCCGGTTTTCGTTGTCGAGGTGCGGATGGAACAGGGTGAAACGGCCCGGGCCGAGGCCGGGTCCAAGCGCCAGGCGGAACAGGCGGCGGCCCAAGCGATGCTGGCGCGGCTTGCCAAACCGTGATCGCGGCAGGGATTTCGCCGTGCCATCGGCACGCCGACCCGCGCGGCCCTGACGGGCCGCGAAAAAGGCTCTTGCAAGAGCCTTGCGTCGCTCCGCCCCTTGGCCGTCAGAGAACTGGTCAGGCGGGGGGAAACCCGCTAAACGCGGCCATGACTGTTGAAGGATGCGAAAGATCATGACCACACGCGCGGGCTTCGTTGCCCTGATCGGGGAGCCCAATGCGGGCAAGTCGACCCTTCTGAACCGGATGGTCGGGGCCAAGGTCTCGATCGTGACGCATAAGGTGCAGACGACGCGGGCGCGCATCCGGGGCGTGGCGTTGGAAGGTGACAGCCAGATCGTCTTCGTGGACACGCCAGGGCTCTTCCGCCCGCGCCGCAGGCTGGATCGCGCCATGGTCGCGGCGGCCTGGACCGGGGCGGCGGATGCCGACCTTGTGGTTCTGCTGATCGAGGCGCATCGCGGGCTGACTCATGGCGCGCAGGCCATTCTGGACGGATTGTCAGAGCGGGCCGAGGGGCGGCGCGTGGCGCTGGCCATCAACAAGATCGACCGGGTCAAGGCCGAGGACCTGCTGGCCCTGACGCAGAAGATGAACGAGGCTTTCCCGTTTGAGAAGACCTTCCTGATCTCTGCCGAGAAGGGGCATGGGGTGGACGACCTGCGCCTGTGGCTGGCCGAAAATCTGCCCGAAGGCCCCTGGCTCTACCCCGAGGATCAGATCGCCGATCTGCCGATGCGGATGATCGCGGCGGAAATGACCCGCGAGAAACTGACGCTAAGGCTGCACCAGGAACTGCCCTATCAGCTGACCGTCGAGACGGAAAACTGGGAGGAACGCAAGGATGGCTCGGCCCGGATCGACCAGGTGATCTATGTTGCCCGCGACGGGCACAAGGGCATCCTGCTCGGCAAGAAGGGCGAGACGATCAAGGCCGTGAGCCAGGCCGCGCGCGCGGAACTGGAGGAGTTCCTGGGCCGCAAGGTGCATCTTTTCCTGCAGGTCAAGGTGCGCCCCGGCTGGCTGGATGAGGCCGAGCGCTACTCGGAGATGGGGCTGGATTTCCGCGACGGGAACTGACCGGGCCTAGCCAAGCCGCGATTGCCGCCAGTCCACACCGATGGAGACAAGGGCCCCGACGGCAGCCAACATGCGCAGCAGATCGGGAATGATGCCCGTGATCGCACCGGACATGACAGCGAGATTGAGCAGGAACATTGCAGCCAGCAATCCCCAGGAGCGCTTGGACAAAGTGAAATTCATTGGACTGGACTTTCCCTGTAACAGTTACATGAGCATGGGTCGGCGCGGCGCCCGGTTCGGTTCAAAGCGAGGCGCAGAAAGATGCGATTGACGACGGAGTTCTGGGTCAAGGCCTATCTGGCGCGGCTGCGGCTTGCCGATATTCCCGCCTATGTGGTGGCCCATGGGGACGATACCGGTGGCGCGGTGCTGGTGAAACTGGCGACGCTGGACGGGAAGGCGCGGCTTTTCCAGCGCAGTTTCGATCTGATGACCGGCGAACGGGCCTGGATCGTGCTGAATGAGGGGGACGAGGCCGAGGTGGATGGCTCGATCCGGCGGCAGCGGGACATGGACCCGGATCTGTGGGTGATCGAGCTGGAGGACCGGGCCGGGCGGCATCTGCTGGACGAGCCGGGATTGACCTGAGCGGTTTCGCCGCCTCCGGCGTCGACCCGGGGGGCGCGCCTCCTCAACCCCCGGCTTGCGCCGGAGGCCTCGTCGGCCCGCATTGCCATGGACAGTGGCGGGCTCAGGTCTGCCGTATTTAGCGCTTGGACAAATCCGCCAGCCCGATAGGATCGGCCCCATGGATTGGCGCGACGAGGGCGTTCTTCTGGCGGTGCGCAAGCATGGCGAGAGCGCCGCGATCATCGAGGTGTTCACCCCGTCCCGTGGACGGCATGCGGGCGTTGTGCGCGGGGGCGCAGGGCGTCGGATGGCGCCCGTTCTGCAACCCGGCGCCCAGTTGGACGTGGCCTGGCGCGCGCGGCTGGAAGATCATCTTGGGGCCTATACGGTCGAACCCCTGCAAGGGCGGGCGGCCGAGGTCATGGGCGATCCGCTGGCCTTGGCGGGGCTGACCGCCGTTTGCAGTCTTTTGACCTTCTGCCTGCCGGAGCGGGAACCGCACCCGGAGCTATACGCCAGGTCCATCGCCCTTCTGGACGCGCTCGGAGCCGAGCAATGGGGCTATGCCTATCTGAGATGGGAACTGGCGCTGCTCGATGAGATGGGCTTTGGGCTTGACCTCAGCGCTTGCGCGGTCACCGGCAAGAATGACGATCTCGCCTATATCTCGCCGCGCACCGGCCGGGCCGTGACCCGGACCGGGGCGGGGGATTGGGCCGACCGGCTGTTGCCCTTGCCTGCCAGCCTGTTGGGGCGTTCGGATGCGGGGGCGGAGGATGTCCTGAGCGGTCTGTCCGTCACCGGGCATTTCCTGTCCGGGCATCTGGCAAGGGCGCTTGGCGAAAAGCCGCTGCCTGCCGCGCGGCAACGGTTTGTGGACCGGCTGGCGCGGGGTCAGACGCGGCCCTGATCCAAAAGCCATTGGGCGGTTTCAGACAGGCTGTCGCGGGGATCGCGGAAAGTCATGTCCAACATGTCCCGCGCGCGGCTGGCATCGACATCGGTGCGGACCCCGAGCGCAGGCACGATCGACCGGATCGCCGGGTCGAACAGTCCGAGGAGACGGACGACGACATTCGGAGCGCGGCGGGTCACGATCTTTCGGTCCGGGAACGTGCGGGCCAGATGCTCGGCCATGTCCGTGAACCAGAGGAAATCTGCAACCCCGATCAGCCGTTGCCCGATGGTCTCGTCGCGCTGCAAGGCACGCAGATGCATTTCGGCGATGTCGCCGACATCAACGGTGGTGAAGCCGAAATAGGGCAGCATCGGATCCCGCGCCGACAGAAGACGCTCGACCACGGCCAGCGAGGTGCCGTAATGGCCATCAAGTGGCGCGCCGACCACGAAGCCCGGATTGATGGTGGTCAGCCCGATTCCCGGCGCGTCAGAGGCCACCATGTCCCACGCGGCTTTCTCGGCGAGCGTCTTGGAAACGGAATAGGGCGTGATACCCGGATATGCGGGATCGGACCAGTCGCGCTCGTCATAGGTGGCGCGGCCCGGCGGCAGGTCGCAGCCCGACACCGCCGCAACCGAGGAGGTCAGGATCACCCGGCTCACGCCCGCATCGCGCGCGGCACGGATCGCCCGCTGCGCGCCTTCGACCGCCGGGGCGATCAGCTCTTGCGGGTCCGTGGGCTGGACCATGGGAAAGGGCGAGGCCGTGTGCAGGATCGCGTCGGTCCCGGTTGCGGCCTCGGTCCAGCCATCATCTTGGAGCAGGTCGAGCGTGACCGTGCTCAGGTGGGTCTCGGCCTGTCCATCCGGCAAAAGCGGGGTAAGCGCGTCGCGCAGGGCCTGCCCCTTGGCCGCGTCCCGGACGGAGCCGCGCACGTGATACCCGGCGCGCAACAGGCGCAGGACGATGTGCTTGGCAATATAGCCCGACGCGCCGGTGACCAGAACTGTAGGCATGTGGGTTCCTTTTCGGTTTGGCCACTGGCTTCGGTGCGGTGCTGCGCAGGTCGTGGCAGTGTATTCATTCCGGCGTGATCAAGCGAAACTCCAGCCTGTCGCCCGTGTCGTTGGACAGGATCAGAACGGGGCCCGACACTTCCGCCAGGGTCATGCCAGACAGCGCCGCAAGAAACCTCTGCTCGGCTGCCAGTTCGGGGCAAATGGCACGGGTGCTGGCCAAGGGGCCGGGTTCGAACCAGGGGTAGGGGGCTGTCTGCGGGGCCGAATAGCTGTTGCAAGGTCCATGGCCCGAGATCCGACCGCGCGCCGTCAGGTCGAGCGTGATCCGCACCGCCTCGTCGGTCTCCAGTTCCCAGATCCCGGCTGCGTAGCCGGTCACGCTCTCATCCCTCAGGCAGCCCGCAAGGGTCAGTAAAAAGAAAAGCAGCGGCAAGGGTTTGCGCAGGACGGGGTTCATGCGATCGGGGCTTTCGGCAGGTCCTCGCCAGATTGACAGGGGTTTGCGCCAGATCAAGACAGGATTTCGTGAGCCTGATAGTCTTTGTTGGGCATTCGATAGGCAATGCCTAACCTGGGAAGGAGATTTCTCATGCGGAAGTATTTGACCATTACCGCAGTTGTTGCGCTGCTGGCTGGTGCTGCCTGCACCCCCGAAGAACAGATTTACGGCGGCGCGGCGCTTGGCGCGCTTGGCGGTTTTGCCATGGCGGAACTGCTGGACGCGAATACCGGCTGGACCGTCGGTCTTTCTCTGGCAGGTGCTGCCATTGGCGCGGAAGTTGCCCGCAACAACCAGACCGGCCAATGCGCCTACAAACGGGCCGATGGCCGGGTGGACGTGCGCCCCTGCTGACCGTCAGACTGAAAACAGTATCCGGCGCAGCCCTGTCAAAGGGACTGCGCCGGTTCGCGTTTCGACCCCGGCATAGCGGTTGACTTGGGTCAAGGCCTGCGCCATGGCTCCGATGTAATTGACGCAGACAACATTGCCCGCAGGAGTCCGCCCCATGTCCGATGCCACCGCGCCCTCCGCCACCCGGCTGGAGCATTTCCACGTTACTTTCTTCGCCATCGTCATGGGACTGTCCGGTCTGACATTGGCGCTGCATGCGGCGGAAACGGCTTACGGGCTGTCCTCGCTGACCTCTGATATCGCCTATTTCGGGACCATCGCGGTGTTTGTGATCATCGCCATGCTCTACGCGGCCAAGGCGATGCGGCACGGCGGGGCGGTGCGGGCGGAATGGAATCACCCGGTAAAGCTGGCCTTCTTCCCGGCGATCTCGATCTCTCTGCTGCTGCTGGCCACGGCATCGGTCAGCCGGTCGGAGGCGCTGGCCGAGGGGCTGTGGCTCGCTGGTGCGGCCCTTCAGGCGGTGCTGACGTTGGCGGTTGTGTCCGGCTGGATCGGGACACGGTCCTTCATGCATGGTCAGCTGTCGCCCGCATGGTTCATCCCCGCCGTGGGCAATGTGATCGTGCCGATTGCGGGGGTGCAACTGGGCTATGCGGACCTCAGCTGGTACTTCATGTCGGTCGGGCTGATCTTCTGGATCGTGCTGCTGACGCTGGTCATCAACCGGCTGGTGTTCCACGACCCGCTGCCGGGCCGGTTGCAGCCGACGCTGGTGATCCTGATCGCGCCGCCCGCCGTGGCCTTCGTGGCCTGGGTGCGGCTGACGGGTGGCACCGGGCCTTTCGGGCTGATCCTGCTCAATGCGGCCTATTTCTTTACCCTGCTGGTCGCCATGCAGCTGCCCCGTATCATCCGCCTGCCCTTCGCCCTGTCCTTCTGGGCGCTGAGCTTCCCCTTTGCCGCCGTCACCATCGCCAGTTTCGTCTATGCGGGCGCGGCGGAATCCGCGGCGCATAAGACCATCGGAACCGTGCTTCTGGCGGTGCTGGTGGTGATCATCGCCGGGTTGCTCTGGCGCACAATCAGGGCGATCACGGCGGGCGAAATCTGCCAACCGGAATGATGCCCAGAAAAGAAAACGGCCCGCCGGGTGAGGGGCGGGCCGTCTGTGAGCTGATCGGGTGAGGATCAGCCCAGAAGCCTGCGGGCGATCACCTGCGCCTGAATTTCGGCAGCGCCCTCGAAGATATTGAGGATACGCGCATCGCACAGGATGCGGGAAATCTTGTATTCCAGCGCGAAACCGTTGCCGCCATGGATCTGCAGCCCGTTATCGGCAGCCGCCCAGGCCACGCGGGCGCCGAGAAGCTTGGCCATCCCGGCCTCCAGATCACAACGCTTGTCGTGGTCTTTCTGCCAGGCGGAATAATAGGTCAACTGACGGGCGATCATGATTTCCACCGCCATCATGGCCAGCTTGCCGGAGACGCGGGGAAACTCGATCAGCGATTTGCCGAACTGCTTGCGGTCCTGTGCGTATTGCATCGCCACGTCGAGCGCGGCCTGCGCCACGCCAATGGCGCGGGCGGCGGTCTGGATGCGGGCGGATTCAAATGTCTGCATGAGCTGCTTGAACCCTTGCCCTGTCTGGCCGCCGAGAAGGTTTTCCTCCTTCACCTTGAAGCCGTCGAAGCCAAGCTCGTATTCCTTCATGCCGCGATAGCCGAGCACTTCGATCTCACCCCCTGTCATGCCCTCGGTCGGGAAGGGGTTTTCGTCGGAGCCCGGGGTCTTCTCGGCAAGGAACATCGACAGGCCCCGGTGATCGGTGGTCTCGGGGTCGGTGCGGGCCAGAAGCGTCATCACATGGGTGCGCGCGGCGTGGGTGATCCAGGTCTTGTTGCCAGTGATTTCCCAGCCCTCGTCGGTTTTAACCGCGCGGGTGCGCAGGCTGCCGAGATCGGACCCGGTGTTGGGTTCGGTGAACACCGCCGTGGGCAGGATTTCCCCGCTGGCAAGCTTGGGAAGCCATTGATTTTTCTGCTCTTCCGTGCCGCCGCAAAGGATGAGCTCCGCCGCGATTTCAGAGCGGGTCCCAAGGGAGCCGACCCCGATATAGCCGCGGCTGAGTTCCTCGGAGACCACGACCATGGAGGCTTTCGAAAGGCCGAATCCGCCATATTCCTCGGGGATGGTCAGGCCGAAGACGCCCATCTCGGCCAGCTCCTCGATGATCTCCATCGGGATGAGTTCATCCTTGAGGTGCCAGTCATGGGCATTGGGTTCCACGCGTTCACGGGCGTAGCGAGAAAACTGGTCGCGGATCATTTCCAGTTCATCGTCCAGACCGGTGACGCCGACGCCGTTGGACCCCGCAATTTCCTGCATGATTTCAACGAGTTTCGTGCGTGCGGCCTGGGTGTTGCCGGACTGGGTCAGGGTCATGATCTCGGGCGTCATCAGGGCGCGCTGGTCGTCCTGGGTGAGGCCGATATCTTGCGGTCGCAGCATTTCGCCCTGGCTCATCGGGATGCCGCCATAGATCTGCCAGAGATATTCGCCAAAGGCGATCTGGTGCAGCAGCGCCTCGGTCTCGCCGAACTTGCCGTCGGCGGTCAGCCGTTCGGCCCAACCCTGCATCTGCCGCAGCGCCTCCACATAGGTGGCGAGCCAGGCCAGACCATGGGCAGCAACCTGATTTTCTTCAAGTTTCCTGCCAGAGACCCGCCCGTCATGACTGACCTTTCCGCGCAGTCTGGTGGTCGCGATATCCAGCAGGGTTTCGACCGGCGCGATGGCGGCAGCAGTCAGGGTGAGCAGGTCGGGCAGCAGGATGGCCTCGGGCGAATCTGTGGGCATGGGCGCTCCGTCATGCGGCATGGAATCTCTCCGGTCGTTTTGCTGCAAGGGTGATATTCATTTTGCAGGTGCAGCGCAAGAATAATTCGTATGGGAATAATTTCTGGACAATTTATGTCGCAAGCCTAGGGCCTGATCCGGGGGCGCCATGCGTACACCCCCTGTACACCCCCCGTGCAGACGGAAAGCGGTTTCGCCGCCTGCCGGCGTCGACCGGAGAGCGGCCCTCGTCAAGCCCCTGCGGGGCCCTCCTCGGGCCGCGTTGCCACGAAAGGGTTGCGGGCGCGGTGCATCAGAGCCGATCCGGGCGTTTGTGGCACCGGCGGTCTGCCTCCGGCGGGAGTATTTTCGCAAGGAGAAGCCCTGGTCGCGTCAAGCGGGTGAGCGTGCGGCGCTGGACGCGACGGGGTTGCGCGCTAGGTTTGCGGGAAGGACTGGGACAACCGGCAGGAGGCCGACCATGCGCATGTTCCTTATCACCGTGCTGCTCATGCTGATGCCCCTTGGCGCGGCGGCACAGGAGCGGCTGCCCGCGAACCCGGAGATCGAGAGCACCATCCAGAGCCAGCTGGATGCGTTTTCGACCGGCAATGTCTTTACCGCCTGGACCTTTGCCAGCCCGACGATTCAGCAGATGTTCCAGCACCCTATGTATTTCGGTGCGATGGTGGAACGCGGCTATCCGATGGTCTGGCAGCCGGGGGAAACGACCTTTCTGGGATTGCGGGAGGAGGGCGACAGGCTGGTCCAGCAGGTGCAGATTCTGGACCCGGCCGGAGGCGCGCATGTTCTGGACTACGAGATGGTGCAGATCGACGGGCGCTGGCGCATCGCGGGTGTGACCGTGCTGCGCGGGCAGTATCTGGGTGCCTGAAACCTGCCGCGAGATTAACCGCTTTTTAACCCTCGGCCTGTAAGTCTGGGCGTCAACCGGGCCTGAAGGAGCGCCCGGCGCTTCTCTCTGAATATCGTGAACAATCGAGACATCCCTCGGGCCAGACACCGCCCGCAGGGGTCGAAGGCGTGGGTTCTGCCCATGCATGCGCAAAAGGGGTTTGACATGAACCAAGTGATCACCGACGGGCTGAACCTGATGCCGCCGGCATTTTCCGAGGGGCTCTCTGTCTGGAGCCGGGAGGACGGCACGCCCGGCACCGATACCTGGGCCACATCCGGCTTTGGCGTGCTGGTGACGGCGGATCAGGATTTCGGCACCTGTCTGGAGATCCTGAAGACCGAAACGACCACGCGCATCCGCTACATGGCGGAAACGCCGATACTGCCAGGGCTCTATCTGCGCATCTCGGCACGGGTGAAGTCGCTGTCGGGTGCCATCCCGTCTGTGCGGATCGCGGGGTGGGCCGGGCAGGCCAACAATACCCATGTCTCCGGGGTGGTCGAAACTGGGCCGACAACGGCGATGACCGCCTATGGCGAGGTGGTGACCGTCTCTGCGATTGTCGGCATCGGGGATCGCGGCGGCGTCGACATGGCCTGGGGCGAGGATGCCGCCTATGGGCATTTCGGGCTGGACCTGACCGGCGGCAATGGGGGCACCATCCGAATCGAGTCGGTCAAGATCGAGGATGTGACCCACGTCTTCCTGCGCAAGATGATGGACTGGGTGGATGTGAAGGATTTCGGCGCGGCGGGCGATGGCGTGACCGATGACACCGGTGCCTTTGCCGCCGCCGATGCCGCCGCCGCCGGACGCGAGCTGCTGGTCAGCGGCGGCACCTATCGGATCGCGTCGAACCTGACGCTGCAATCGCCGGTGCGCTTTCAGGGCCAGCTGGACATGCCCGACAGCGCCCGGCTGGTGCTGGCGGGCAGCTTCAACCTGCCTGCCTATGCGGATGCGTTCGGGGGCGACGAGTTGCAGGGGTTCAAGAAGGCCTTTCAGGCGATGCTGAACCATGGCGACCACGAAAGCCTGGACATGATGGGACGTCGGGTGCAGCTGGACGGGCCGATTGATATGGCCGCCGTTGTGGGCAACAAGGTGAGCTATGCCAACAGGCGGGTGATCCGCAACGGGCAGTTCAGCTGCCTTCCAAGCGCCAACTGGGATGACGAGGTGCATAGCGCAACCGGCACCTGGACCGTGGCCAACCCTGACCGGCTGGACAATGTGACCAATGCGGGGTCCATCCCCATTGGGTCGCTGGTGACAGCCGCGCAGGGCGTGGGGCGCGAGATTTATGTGCGGGATGTGAATGCTGCCAACAACCAGGTGTTCCTGTCCTCACCTCTGGGCGTGCCGCCATCGAGCCAGACCTATACCTTCACCCGGTTCCAATACATCATGGACTTCGTGGGGTTCGAGAACCTGCAACGCTTCGTGCTGGAGGATGTGGAGTTTCTCTGCGCCGGGGCGGCCAGTGGCATCATGCTGCCGCGTGGCGGGCTGATCTTCCATGTGAAGGACTGTTTCTTCACCGGCCCCAAGGATCGCGGGATTACCTCTTGCGACCAGGGCTGCGCGGGGATGCTGATCGACCGCTGTCAGTTCCTGTCGAACGAGCAGGTTCTGAGGGTGCAGGACCGCACGACGATTGCCTTCAACACCAATGCCAACGACACCAAGATCCGTGACAACCGGGCGGTGAAGTTCCGCCATTTCGGGGTGTTCGGCGGCAATGGCAACCTGATCACCGGAAATCACTGGTTCCAGGGGGATAACGAGCCCGACGGCCAGATCAGTGCCGGGATCGTGCTGACCAACACCAACGTCAAGACCACGATCATCGGCAACTACGTGGACAACAGCTATATCGAATGGGCCAATGAGCATGATCCGGCGCCGGAACTGTCCGGGGAGTTTTCCTTCGGTGGCCTGACGATCAACGGCAATATCTTCACCGCGAACGGGATTGCCAGCTGGTCAAACTTCATCCTGATCCGGCCGCATGGGCCGGGGCATTACATCAACGGGCTGTCGATCTGTGACAACGTGTTCAAGCATCTCAATGGCGGGGCGCTGGATTCGGTCGATGACGTGGATGATTCGATTGCGCCTTTGGATGGCAGCCGGACGGCGAATTTCCTGATGACGGGGAATGTCTATCACGGGATCACCAAGAACTCGCAAAACCCGGTGACGGTGAAGGTGACGGAGAACAGCGATCTCGACGTGTGGGAGGTCGATCTGCGCGACTGGCTGCCGTTCGAGACCGAGGCGCGCGTGGCGGTGGCGGTGATGCCGGAGGGCGCGGTGCGGTCGGTGTCGAACGTGGCGATCTACACGATGCCCTATGCCACGACGCGGCACGGGGTCGGGCGCGGGTCGGTGCGGCTGAACTGGTCGCAGCCGGTGCATGGTTCGGTGCAGTTGACGGCGCGGTGCGATACGGTCTGACGGCTCAGCCCGCGGCCCCGCTTCTGGTGCGGGCCGCGGGCCCTTCATCCTGCGGGCGACGATATTCCACCAGCTTTTCCCAGCTGTTCGGGTCGAGCAACGCCCACGCCCCGGCATCGACCGTGTAGCCGTAAGTAACCGCGGTCTCGGACGGCAGAAGGAACTTTACCCGGGCGCCATCGGTTTCCAGATGGCCCCGGTATTCGCGTGTCCAGAGCGTGCCGTTTGCGGAATCCAGAACCCAGATGCCGGTGGTGCGTTCGCCGTCGGACCAGCGTTGCAGGTAGGTCCCGTCCTCGCGGAACAGCCATTCGTCCCCGTGATCCCGGTCGTGCCACGCCCCGATGGGGGCATCGCTGTCCCCGCCGATCCGGTCGAACCGGGTCCGGCCCCAGATCATCGCCGCGCCATCGGCGGCCACGGTCAGGGGCTGCGCGGGATCGGCAATGTGATAGTTGCCATCCTGATCAATTTCATAGGTCGTCTGCTCACCCGGAATGATCCAGATGCCGGGAAGTTCGGGGTCGATTGCCGCGTGGCTCATTATCCTGGCCTTATGACGGTGCCGTTAACCAATATGATGCACCGTTTACCTTACCTTGGCAACAAAACCTGTCCTTTTAGACAAGTCTTAGGTCGGAAGGTGACAAACGATAGGCTTTGCCGAACCCGCCATTGAGGTGGGCTGTGGTCACGCGAAGACGGAGCATCAGGAAATCACTGAAGTCATAGTAGAGCGTCGCCTTGGGGTGTTGCGACAGGTAGAGCGGTTTGAGGTCGTTCTTATCTGCGGGCTCGGCCCGGCATTGCAGCGTCAGGCGCGGATGGATCAGCGGATCGCCCCGCTGCCCCGGCTCGCCAACCAGCAGGGAGCAGTTATTGTTGAGAAAAAGGGCCCGGCTATGCAGGGACAGTTCGGAGATCAGGGTCACCGGCGTTCCATCGCCATCGGTGCCAACGGAGACGCGGGTGACCATCGGGCTTTGCGTGTCGGGGCAGATCACCCCGAGCGAGCCAAACCGCGCCCGGCGCAGCAGATCCTGACCGACGGCGCGCGCCTCGTCATCGGTTTCACGCAGCATCCGCTTGGGTTTCGACATGTTGGGGGCCCCTCCTGCAAGGGGAATAGCACCCGTGCGGTTTTGAATAAACATGGCCATAAGTTCAGAAGTGATGCCAGAATCCCAGTTCCAAGCCGAGCTGCACGTCCTCCGCCTGAATTGCCCTAATCCCAAGCTCTACAGATGTCCCGCCACGGATCTGGTAAACAAAGGACGGGTTCAGCGCATAGGTGACGTCAAGCCCGGCCCATTCCTCGGCCACCAGCTGAAGCATGAAGCGGGAGCGTTCCGAGAGAGTCAGGCCGAAGGTTGCCTCGACCTTCCAGCGATCCTCCTGTCGGGTCATGTCACGGACCGCATGGGCGTCCAGCGCAATCCATCCCCCCTGAAGATCCAGCGGCATCCAGTCCGGCGGGGTGATCCCGTAGCCGTATCCGAGGGACAACCCAAGCCGGGCAAGCGTGCTGTTGTCCTGACCATCAGCGCTGCGCTGACCGGCGCCAAAGTCCAGGGCGGCCTGAAACCGGGCGTCGGGTCGGGTCAGGGTGTAGCGCAGCAGGCCCATGGACTCGCGGGAATGCTGCCCGCGTCCAATCTCGGCGCTGAACGTCAACCGGCGGCCAAGGCCGTATTCCAGATAGGCGGAATCATGGCGGCTCATCGTATCGACGCCGTCCGCCAATGCCTCGATGCTGGAATGGAGATTGCTGGAAAAGGACAGGAAGACCTCGCCGCGTGGTCGGGCCCATGCCCCGGCCTGTACCGCAGACGCAAGGCACGAGAGGAGCAGGGTAAGGATGACCACGGGGCGCATAGGAGCAGCCTCGCGCAATCTGGTTAATGTATCCCTAACGCGACCCAATCGGGTTCTCTGCGCTATGCGGTCAAAGGATGAGGGCCATGGCCAAACCGGCAGGGATTCGGATAAAGACGGGCGCGGCACATGAAGGCGGGGCAAACCGGTGACAGAGAAACGCATGAAACTGGTGCTGGTGACGCCTGAAATCCCCGGCAATACCGGCACCATTGGGCGCACGTGCGTGGCGCTGGATCTGGAGCTGATCCTGATCCGACCTTACGGGTTTTCCATCGACGACAAGGCCGTGCGCCGGGCCGGACTGGATTACTGGAAACACGTGAGGCTGAGCGAATATGACAGCTGGCAGGATTTTCTGGCGGATCGGTCGCCGCCGCGCGACAGCCTGTTCTTCTTCGAGGAGCATGGCGCATCCAGCGTCTATGACCCCGACTATCCCGAAGACGCCTATCTGATCTTCGGGCGCGAAACCAAGGGGCTGCAACCGGAGATCCTGCAAGGCATGGAAGACCGCATTTTCCACCTGCCGATGCGCAGCCCGCATATTCGGTCTTTGAACCTTGCCAATGCGGCGACGGCGGTGGTCTATCAGGCGTTGCGCGGGCAATTCACCCGTTAAGAAACGATTAACCCCTGTGACGGGCTGCCCCGAAGCAGCCAGACCTTTCCCCGAAACAGCCGCAAAGAACCACAATCCGATCAAGGCCTTGCCCCATCACTGCGCCACGCTGGCCCGGTAGTGACCTAGAACGGGTATGAGTAAATGGTTTCGAAGCGTTCCGACGGGTTCGCCGCGCGCGAAAGCGGGGCAGCAACCTTTGACTGGGTGATTCTGGCTGTGGGCGTGTTTGGCCTCGGGCTGGCGGTCTACTCGGTCTTCACCGCCGATCTGGACGAGCGGCCGCCGGCCCCGCAAACTGCAACCGAGCGATCCGCGCCGGAGACCGCGCCGCTCTATCCCTATTTCGACGAGGTCTGGCGGCGGGATCAGGCCGCCTATTATGCCGAAGCGGGGGATGACGCGCTGCTGGCGGCCTATGCGGCGCAGTATGCCGTGGCCCTTGGCGAGGTGAATGCGCGGATCGGGGCCGATTTCCTGATGATCATCGAAGAAGAGATGACGCGGCGTGGCCTGCCGCTGCCCGATGGCAACCAGCGTGCCGCCGAGATTCGGGCCCGGTTCATGGACGCGGCGTCCCCGCCATGAAAACAGCGTGATTCCTTCATGACCGTGCCCAACCGTGCGGTTAGGAAGGTCTGGACTACCCTGGGGGGTAGCTCTGCCCCGGGGGTCGTGTCGCAAGGCGCGGCCCCTTTTTTCCTGCCCATGGCCCGGTGATTGACCCCGATCAAGGCCTAGGCGCGGAAAGGCGCGCTTGTTAGGCTGGTGTCACAGGAGGATCTCCCATGCCGACCATCACCAAGGGCGCTGCCCTACAGACCGTCATCACCACCTTCGAGACCACGCCGGGCACCTGCCAGGATCTGCTGGATGCGCTGACCTCGGCCTATTCGGAGTTCATCTCTCACCAGCCCGGTTTCATCGCGGCGGGGCTGCATGTGAATGACGCGCAGACGCGCGTGGCCAACTATTCCCAGTGGACGCGGCGAGAGGATTTTCAGGCGATGCTGCGCAGCGACGAGATGCGCAAGAGGAACCGCGCCATCAACGAACTGTGCAAGAGCTTCGAGCCGGTGATGTATGACGTGGCGGAGAGCTTCAATTGAGCGAGGGCGACGACGCGCTCAGCACCGAATTGCGGCAGTTGCGCGAAGAAGTGGCGGTGATCAACCAGCACAGGTTGTTCACCTCGCAAAGCACGGTGGGGCGGATGCTGGCGCTGAGTTTCGGACGCGGGCTGGCCTTCGGGCTTGGGTCGGTCATCGGGGCGTCGTTTCTGGTGTCGGCGGTTGTCTATTCGCTGAGCCAGGTGGATTTCATCCCGGTGATCGGCGAATGGGCCGCCCGGATCGCCGATGAGATCACCGCCGGACGCTGAGCCGGGGCTTGCGCCCGGGCGGGTGCGCGCGTAGCTTCATATTCAAATCATTGCATTTGAAATGGAGATCGCCATGCGCCCCGGTTTGCTTCCCGCCCTGATCATCGGATTGACCCTTTCCACCCCGGCTCTGGCACAGGATGCCGTGGGGATCACCCCGGATGTGATGTCCGTCACGGTGGAGACCGCATCCGGCCCGCGCGAGATCACCCGCATTCAGGACACGGATCACGTGATCGAGGAGGAATGGGGCCGCACCTCTCGCCCCTGTCCGAATTTCTGCGTCCAGCCGATGATCCCGGCGCCCGGCGTCAGCCCGATTGGCGAACTGGAGCTGCTGGAGGCATTGCAGAACCCCGGCATGACCGTGGTCGACAGCCGCACGCCGGATTGGTTCCAGGCAGGCACCATCCCCGGTGCGGTCAACATGCCCTATACGGAAATGGTGGACCGGCTTGGGGAACTGGGCTGCGAGATCGACTTTGACGGGTGGGATTGCGAGGGCGCGCGCGACGTGGCGCTGTTTTGCAACGGGCCGTGGTGTGGCCAGTCACCGACCGCCATCCGCCGCATGATCGAGGCAGGCTATCCGGCAGAACGCATCCACTATTATCGCCCCGGAATGCAGGGCTGGCGGATGCTGGGGCTGACGGTCGCGGGTGGCTGAATCCGACGGAAATCGTCAGGATGCCCGTTGTTTCGGGCGGGTTTGTTCCTATCTGAAAGGGGACATCAACCCGCCGGAGGAGACCCGCGCCCATGCAATGCCCGATTGACGGAACTGCCCTTGTGATCACCGAACGCAGCGGGGTCGAGATCGACTATTGCCCCACCTGCCGGGGTGTCTGGCTGGACAGAGGCGAGTTGGACAAGATCATCGAGCGCAGCGCCCTGGTCGACAACCGTGAAGGCCATTGGCGCGAAGCCCCGGCGCGTGGCAGCCGCAGCGACCACGACAGTGGCGACCGGCGCAAGAAGAAGGACGGCATCGGGTCGTTCCTGGGCGATATCTTCGATTTCTGATGAAACGGGCGGCAGACAGCCGCCCTTTTCTTTGCCACACTCCCGGCAGACCACACGGGAGGTGACATGACCGATCTGCCTATCGTCGGCGCGCAGTTGAGCGTGCTCGACCTCGACAAACACCGCGACTGGCTGTTCGAGAAGAACCGAGACCTGGAGCTGCCGGAGTTCTGTCTGGCCGATATTCTGGCCAACGCGCAGCCCTTCATCGACATGGCCAAGACCAAGCTGGACGGCTGGACCGGACGGCTTGGCATTCACGGGCCGTTTGCCGGGTTCGAGCTGGACGTGAAGGACCGCGACATCCGCGCCGTGGTGCAGACACGGCTGGATCAGGCGCTGGATGTCTGCGCGGCGCTGGATGCCCGGCAGATGGTCATTCACTCGCCCTATGATGGGTGGGATGCCTGCAATCTGGATAATGGCCCCAAGGATCGGGAACGCCGAGTTGCCGCCGTGCTGGACACGCTGAAACCGGCTATTGCGCGGGCCGAGGATCTGGGCGTTGAAATGGTGATGGAAAACATAAAGGACACCGACCCGCGCGACCGGGCGGCGGTGATCGCGGCGGCGGATACGCCCGCTCTGCGCCTGTCGGTCGATACCGGCCATGCCCACTGGGCGCATTGGGTTTGTGGCGCGCCTCCGGCGGATCGGTATATTTCGGCGGCGGGCCAGAGCCTTGGCCATGTCCATTTGCAGGATACCGACGGCTATGCCGACCGCCACTGGCCCATCGGGCGTGGCAATATCGTGTGGGAGGCGGTGTTTCAGGCGCTGCGCAACATCAAATCCGCCCCGCATCTGATTGTCGAGATCAACGATTTCGACCGGGTGGAGGAAAGCGTCGCGCATCTGGAGGCGCTTGGGCTTGCGCAATAGGTGGCATGACCCGCGCCCCGACTGGTGCGCGGGCCTGCGGTCTTATTCGAAACTCACCAGCAGGATTTCGATATCGCCGGGATCGGCATTCGGGCACATCTGGCGACCGTTATTGGTGATCGCGACGGATTCCGAGCGACCGCCAGAGAGCATCGCAGTCGCGTCGGTCGCGGTTTCATTGCCGCGCAGGGTGACGCAGACGCGGGCGGCGTTGCCATCGAGGATCACGGCCCAGGTGGACCGATCCGGCCCGACCCGTGCAAGGCGGCGGTTGTCAGTGCTGATCGTGCCACCGCTGGCATTGAGCTGAGTGATTGCGATTCGCAGGTTTCGCGGATGGCTCGGGTTGGAAAATGTGGCGATGAACTGGTCTGCCAGCGCGGCGGGGGCCGACAGAAGAAGGGCAAAGGCGGCAAGTTTGATGCGCATGATAACCTCGTCAATTAACTCGTGTGCAGGCCCGGCGGCAGGTCCGGGCCCGATGGAATCGACCGGCATGGGGCCGAGTCGTTACAGAAATACTAACGCAAGCTCCTCATATTTGTGACTGTCAATTCAGATAGACGGATAGGGCCGCCATACCGGCCAGCGGGGTCAAGGCCATGGCCATGCCCAGATGCTGGTGGGCGCGGGAATGCGCAAGCGCAAGTGCGGGCACAAGCAGAGCCGACAGCGCCAAGCCAGCCACCAGGGCCATCCACATCGGCAGAGGCTGTCCGGCCATCACGATGGCGAAGCGATGCGAGACCAGAACGGCCACGGCCAGCAAGACAGCCTGCAGGGCAGAGAGCGCATAGATGATCCGGCGCATCATCTGGCCGTAGCAGGGCAGGGGGGCGGGGGGATTGGCTTGCATGGTCATGGCTCGGTCAGTCCGTCATGGTGCAGAGGATGATTTCACGGGTGTCGCAGCTGGTATCGAGGCAGGTGATGCTGTCCACGGTCAGCGGATCAGCTGGATACTGGCCCGCGTGAAACACGGCGCTGTGACAGGCGGGGGTGTCCTGGGCCAGCGCGGCGGGCAGGTGGAGGCTTGCGGGTGTGGGGGCAGCCAGAACCGGGCCGTCGGTATGGGCGATGGCCGGGCCGGTCAGGCCCAGATTGAGGGCGGTGCAGAAGAGGCTGGCGATCCGGCGCATGGTTGGCTTCCCTTGGTTCCTGACCATGGGTCGCGGCACCGGGCGTGGCGGTTCAATTTTCGTCTGGCTTCGTCTAGACCGAGGGGATGGTGGTGCAGGCGCGAAAGATCTGCACCTCGGGCGCGGCCCCGGTCAGGTCGATCTGCGCGAGGCCCTGCCCGGCAAAGGCGGTGGCCGTCCGGTTGTATTCCAGCCCGTCGAGCACGTTGCCGAAGCCCTGGTCGGTAACCGTCAGGCTGTGGCCAGTTTCGTCCCGCTCGTGCCGGGTGGTGGTGATGATGTTGGGGCGGGACCCGTCGAACTGCAGGCCGAAAACGGGGGCGTCGGGCCATGGCGCGGGCGTGGTCACGGTGATGGAATAGAGCGGCCCGTCAGGGTCATAGGTGAGCCAAACATCGGCGGCGGGACCGGAATGGCGGAGCGTACAGACCCGCCCCTCGCTGCCCGCCTGCCAGGCATGGGCGGGAGAGGTGAGAATAGCGAGGAGGACCAGGGCACGCATGGCGATATGGTAGCAGGGTTCGCGGGCGGCGTGAACGGCCCCTTCGGACAGGCGGGTTGCCCGCCTCGGTCCGTCGGGAACGCCCTGCGTCCGGGGCCTGTTTTCCACGCTGCGATCCGCAGCGGCCCCGGCGGCCTTGTCGTCGCAAGGGTCCGAAGATTGCGATGACAAGGCCCGGGTGTCCCCGGATTTCCGGGCTAGCCCGGCCCTCTGGCCTCTGCTAGGTCGAGGCCGAACCATGACCGGACACCGATCGGGAGGGCCTGTTTTGCCGCCACAGGATCACGCAAGATCCAGCCTCGAACTGCTGGAGCCGATCTTTTCCGTCGATCTGACGGCGACCGTGATCGGCGGCATGGCCAAGACCGGCACCACCCTGCCGCTGACCCTGCTGGACGGCCATCCCGATCTGGTGACCTTCCCGGAGGAGCTGCGCTTTTTCCACATGAAGGCCGACAGGCGGGATGCAGCCCGCGCGGCCCGCAAGTTCCTGGACAATGAAAACACCCGGCGGCTGGCCAGCGGCAAGACCGATTACAGCCTGACCGACTATACCGCGCATGGCGGCACCGGATTTGGCAGCATGGATTATTCCATGTTCGACTGGGACCTGTTCGAACGGCTGATCGTCGATGGGTTTGCCGCCCATTCGGTGCCGCTGTCCCGGTTTCGGATCGTGATCGGCGCCTATCTGCTGGCCATGGGCCGGGCGATCCCGGACGGGCGGCTCCACTTCGTCTGCAAGGCCCCGCATAATGAACGGTTCGCGCGCAAATGGCGCCGGATGCTTGGCCCGCGGGGGCGGTTCATCCAATGCACCCGTGACCCGATGGAACATTACCTGTCGCTTCTGAATGTCGCCCGGATGTATGACCACAGGCCGCAATCCGCGGGGGCCTTTGCGCGCACTGTCCGGAAGCGGTTGCGCCTGTGGGCGATTTACCCGGCGGATCAGTTGTTCGTTCTGGATTATGACAGGCTGACGGCGGATACCGAGGCGGTGATGCGCCAACTGGCGGAGTTCATCGGCGTCCCCTTTCATGCGTCTATGCTGGAGCCGACGAAGAACGGCCAGCCGTGGCTTGGAAATTCCTCGCGCGGGGTGGTGAAAGACCGCGTGTTCCGCAACAGCGCCATCGCGCGGGACCAGTTGTCGGCAGAGGATCAGCGCTGCATCGAACGCAGGCTGCACCGGTTCATGGCGCGCATGGGATATGCCCTGTCCGCCCCGGTCGGCCCGATGGAAGAGGCCCGTGATGCCCTTCGCTGGTTCGGGGAATTCCTGCGCAACAGGCGGGCCAGATAGGCAAGAGGGCCTGCGCGTGCGGCTCCAGGGGGATCGGGTCTGTTGTCCTGAAGGCGGAGGTCACCGTTCAAGGGAACCTCTCCCGCGCCCTTTGCCGCGACCGCACCGGGCTGAAGCTGGACCTTCAGGACGCCCCTTGCGATCGGCAGACCGGCAATGGCTTTGCGGGCGGGTCGCCGGAGGCGCGGGGAAGGGCTTTCGAAAGCCCTTTTACGCGGTTTCGAAACCGCGTCGCCACCGTCCTTGAAACGCGCCATGCAGGTTCGCTTCCGTTCGCGAGGCTTCACGAGAGGGACGAGGCGTTCGCCCGCGCCAAGTCCTTCGACGGGCTGAAGGGGAGCGAATATGCGGGCAGTTCGCTGGCGTGGGGCACCGGAGACCGCTTCAGGGTTCGGAGGAGAGCCGCGCGCGGAATGTCTTTGCTGTCGTCAGACCGGCCGCTTCCAAGGCATCGTGAAGCTTGTCCGAAAACAGGATAAGGTCTCTCTGATGCCCCTTCTCCCGCCATAGATTTGCGCCGTCATCAGCGTCTGGTCCAACGGTGATGCGTTTGGCGTTGAAATCGATCAGGCTGGTGCCTGTACTCCAATAGGTCGTAATGGTTCCGTCAGGCAACTTCTTAGGAAGCTTTGCCGGAGGCAAGTGCTTGATCGCAGATTCCGCATCAATCATCGTCTTGCGGACGGTCGTGATGTTCATCGAAAACCACTCCCCGGGAGGGGAAGAGCCATCCGGGAACTGCACATTGATGGAAAAGAACTGGTGAAGCCCAGGGTCGAGATCTTCGATGATCTGGCGGGCGGATGAATCGACGATCCACATTCCCCCGTAAGCCATGAACATATTGGGCAGTTCACACTTCTCGACCATTCTAAGCTCACGGGGCATTTCTTCCTCAGAAATCTGCCGTGTACCATCGCAAAGATCGATAGAAACTTTGTTGTATTTCAACCAATCAGGATGAGGTTTTTTTGCTTCAAAAAAACCACCCGCAATCAACACATTATCGTTCACGGAACGATTAAAAACCCAAGTCACTTGTTACCTCTCCGACTCCACGTTTCGAGGGTCTCGCCACCAAACTGTCGCTGGCCCTACCGATCCTGTTCATGCGCGTAGCGCAGTTTGGCGATTTCTTCGTTCTTGGCGATCTTGTTTTGCAGGTCCAGCGCGTCTTCGACAAAGGTCAGGTGGATGTTCACCGCCTCTCGCGCGGCGTCGGGGTCGCGGGCCTGGATGGCGTCGTTGATGGCGCGGTGGTGTTCCAGCAGGATATCGCGGGTGTTGCGCTGTTTGAACATGACCTGACGGTTGTAGAACACGCCCTCTTTCAGCAGGTCGAACATAGACCGCATCATGTGCAGCATGATCACGTTATGGCTGGCCTCGATGATGGCGAGGTGGAACTGCGCATCCAATTCGGCCTCGTCGGACGGGTTCCGCTTGCTGTGGGCCTGTTCCATCTTATGAAAGATCGTGTCGATGACCTTGAGATCGGTATCGGTGCCCGCCTCGGCGGCGCGGGCGGCGGCGACACCCTCCAGGTCGCGGCGGAAGCCGATATAGTCCAGAACCGCCTGATCATGGGACGCGAACAGGCGGATCAGGGCGGGGGAGAAGGCGCTGCCCAGAACATCGGCCACATAGATGCCAGCCCCGGCACGGGTCGCCAGCAGGCCACGGTCCTGCAATTCGGCAATCGCCTCGCGCAGACTGGGGCGCGACACGCCGAGCCGTTCCGACAGTTCCCGCTCGGATGGCAGGCGTTCACCGGGGCGCAGGATACCCCGCAGGATCAGCTGCTCGATCTGGCGAACAACGGATTGCGACAGCTTCTCTGCGTCGATGCGCTGGAATGGCATGGTGGACCTCCCTCTGATTGGTCAGGTTAAATGACCAGATCGAGGGAAGTCCAGAAAAAGCGTCTGCTTAGCTGGTCGGGCGGATGATGATCTCGACCCGGCGGTTCTGCTGACGGCCCTCGGGTGTCAGGTTCGTCGCCACCGGCTCGTTCTCGCCCCGGCCAAAGCTGCGCACGCGGGCCGGATCGACGCCCTGTTCCAGAAGCACCCCGGCCACGGCGCTGGCGCGGCGGGCCGAAAGATCCTGGTTGTATTCGGCGGACCCGGTGTTGTCGGTATGGCCGATCACGTCCACGGTCGAGGCGGGGTATTGCTGCAGGTTGCGGGCCATGGCGCGCAGATCAGCCTGAAGGCCCGCCCGGATCGCGGCGCTGTCGGTGTCAAAGAGGATACCATCGGGCATGGTGACCATCAGGTGATCGCCCCGGTTGTCGATGACGATGTTCTCATTGGCCATCGAGGCGCGCAGATCGGCGGCCTGCTGATCCAGCGAATAGCCGATTGCCCCGCCGAGAGCCGCCCCCGCCGCAGCGCCGAGCACGGCATTGCGGCCCCGGTTGTCATCATCCGCCGCCGCCCCGAGAAAGGCCCCCAGCATCCCGCCGATGATGGCCCCGTCACGGGTGCGGTTCTGGTTCGGGTCCTGAAGATAGGCCGGTTCACAGGCGGCAAGGCCGATGGCCGATATCAGGCTGATCGAAAGAATACGGAAGGGGGTGTTCATTGTGCTGCCTTTCCCAATAGTCCTGGACCCGGTCTGATGCGGGGTTTCGCCGGACTATAGCAGCGGATTTCCGCTCCGGTAGCGATAAACTGCGGTCAGGCGGAAACCCGCGCAGGTGGGGCCGCTCCCGCGTGACGTGAACTGCAGGCCAGATGGCAGCAATCGCGGGTTGTTTTTCGCTGTGGTGGCCCTAGCGTGGATTACAACGAACGGGGGACCATCATGACCGATTTTCTGCTTCTGGCCTTTATCTTCCTGATTGCCGGTGTCGTCGCCGTTCCCATTGCGTCGCGGCTCGGGCTTGGGTCGGTTCTGGGCTACCTGATCGCGGGGATCGCCATCAGCCCGGTTCTGGCGCTGCTGCATGTGGATGTGATCTCGATCCAGCATTTCGCGGAGTTCGGCGTGGTGATGATGCTTTTCCTAGTAGGGCTGGAACTGGAGCCGAAAAACCTGTGGTCCATGCGCGCGCAGCTTCTGGGGCTTGGTGGCGGACAGGTCGGGCTGACAGTGGCGGCAGTGATGGCCGTGGCATTGGCCTTCGGGCAGCCCTGGACGGTGGCGCTGGCAATCGGGCTGGTCTTCGCGCTGTCCTCCACCGCGATTGTCCTGCAAACCCTGAACGAAAAAGGGCTGATGCGGTCCGATGGCGGACAATCCTCTTTCGCGGTGTTGCTGACGCAGGATATCGCGGTCATCCCGATGCTGGCCTTCATCCCGCTTCTGGCGATGCCGGAACTGGTCGAGGCGCTGAGCCATGGCGCCGAACACGGGGCAGAGGACGGCCACGGGCCGGGCCTCAGCCTTGTTGACGGGCTGTCCGGCTGGCAAACGGCGCTGGTGACGCTTGGGGCCATCGGGGCCGTGGTGGCGGGGGGCAATTACCTGACCACGCCGATTTTCCGCTTCATCTCGGTCGCCAATCTGCGAGAGCTGTTCACGGCAACTGCCCTGATGATGGTGATCGGCATCGCGCTTCTGATGTCGCTGGTCGGGTTGTCGCCCGCGCTTGGCACCTTCCTTGCGGGCGTTGTTCTGGCCAATTCGCCTTACCGGCACGAGCTGGAAAGCGATATCGACCCGTTCCGGGGCCTGTTGCTTGGCCTCTTTTTCATGACCGTGGGCGCAGGGATCAACTTCGCGCTGCTGGCGGAGAATCTCGGCACCACGATTGCCCTGACGCTTGGCCTGATGGCGTTGAAAGTCGCGGTGCTGCTGGTTCTGGCCTATCTCTTCAAGCTGCGGGGCGCGGACAAATGGCTCTTCGCCCTCGGGCTGGCGCAGGCGGGGGAGTTTGGCTTTGTCCTGCTGTCCTTCACCGTGGCCAATGCGGTCATTCCCGGACCGTTGGCCGAACAGTTGCTGCTGGTCGTGGCGCTGTCGATGCTGCTGACCCCGGCGCTTTTCATCCTTTACGACAAGGTGATCCGTCCCCGTTTTACCCATGAAGCCGAACGGGACGCGGACGAGATGCCCGAAGGCTCCAATGTCATCATCGCGGGCGCGGGCCGGATCGGCGGGCTTGTGGACCGGATCGCGCGGGCGGCGGGCTATCAGACGACGGTGATCGATTATTCGTCCCGCAGGCTCGACATCATGGCCCGCTTCGGCGCGCGGATTTTCTATGGCGATGCGACCCGGCCCGACCTGCTGCACGCGGCGGGGATTGCAGAGGCCAGGGTGCTGGTGGTGGCCATTGACGACCGCGAAGGGATCACCCAGATCGTGCACCACGTCACCTCGACCTATCCCAATGTCCACGTGATCGCGCGGGCGACCGACCGCGACCATGTCTATGACCTCTGGCAGCATGGCTGCCGCGATATCATCCGCGAAACCTATGACAGCAGCCTGCGCATGGGCCGCTCGATGATCGAGGCATTCGGGACAGACCGCGCGCGGTCCGAGGCGATGATTGCGGCGTTCAATGCCCAGGATCGGGAGGCGATGATCCGCGTGGCGGATGTGCACCGGCTGGACGTGCCTCCGCATGAAAACGAGGAATATATCGCGCGGGTGGCCGAATTCCGGGAGGAATTCGAAGAGGCGCTGAAGGCTGAAATGGCCCGGATCAGAGAGGGCGGGTAGCACAAGGGGGTTTCGTGTTGAGAAATTCGCGCTATGGTTGTGTTCGGGAGGGTGCCATATGCTCAACTTCGACACAGAGACAGCCAAGGTGCTCGAAACTGCCTATCAGGGGGCTGATGTCACCAGACGCCGAAGGGCCATCTTCGACGATCTCGCGCCGGTTGGCGGGGATCAGGTGCTCGATCTGGGCTGTGGAAATGGGCTGCTGACGCAGGAACTGGCGCGGGCCGTCGGCCCGGAGGGGCATGTGACGGGTCTGGACCCGAGCGAAGACATGCGCGCCCTGGCGCTCAGCCGCTGTTCCGATCACCAGAACATCACGATCCGGGATGGCGCAGCGGAAAGCCTGCCCTTTGAGGACGCAAGCTTTGACAAGGCTGTGTCCCTTCAGGTTTTCGAGTATCTAAGCGATCTTCCGGGCGTGTCGGCCGAGCTGTTCCGCGTACTTCGGCCGGGCGGGCGGTTGGTCGTGGGCGATGCGCATTGGGACATGCTGGCGTGGTTCAGTGACCAGCCCGAGAGAATGGCCCGTATGCAGCAGATCTGGGACCGGCACCTGGTGGATCGGATCGTTCCGGCGCGGCTGCCCGCCATCCTGACCGATGTGGGTTACAGGGTGGAAACGGTGCGGCCCATCACCTTTGTGGATACCACTCTGCGCCCGGACGGGCTGGCGAACATGATGATCATCCTGATGACGACTTATGCGATCCAGACCGAGCCGGACGCCGAGGATATGGCACGGGCCTGGGCCGAGGAACAGCGCAGGCTGGCCGTCGAGGGGCGGTTCTTCTTTGCAATGACCTATTTCTCGATCGCCGCGCGCAAGCCCGACACCTAGGCGCTTTCGCGCGCGTCTTCCTCTGCCGCTTCCCAGGCCAGCATGGCGCGTTTCACCGGCAGGCCCCAGTGATAGCCGCCAAGCCCGCCCGATTTGCGCAAGGCCCGGTGGCAGGGGATAAGCCAGCTGATCGGGTTGCGCCCCACGGCGGTGCCCACGGCGCGCACGGCCTTGGGGTTGCCCACGGCGCCCGCGATCTCGGAATAGGTGGTGACATGGCCCGAAGGGATACGCAGCAGAGCCTCCCACACCTTGATCTGGAAGGGCGCGCCGATGAGGTAAAGCCGCGCCTCGCCCCCCGCCGCACCGAAGGCCGCATCGGCCCAGGGTTTCAGCGCCATCGGGTCTTCGGTGAACCGGGCGTTCGGCCAGCGGGACAGCATGTCCTCCATGGCGGCCTCGGGTCCCGTCTCGGCGGCAAAGGCGATGCCGCAGATGCCCTTTTCGGTGCCCATGATCAGGGCCGGGCCGAAGGGGCTTTCATACCATCCCCAGTAGATCTCCAGCCCCTCACCCCCACGGGCGTAATCGCCGGGGCTCATCGCCTCCCATGTCACGAACAGATCATGCAACCGGCCAGACCCGGACAGCCCGACCTCATCGGCGGTGGCCAGCGTGGTGAATCGGTCGCGCAGCAAGTGCCTTGCGTGGTCGAGCGTCAGGTATTGCTGATAGCGCTTGGGGCTGACGCCGACCCACCTGGAAAACACGCGTTGAAGATGGGCGGGGCTCATCCCGAGGCCCTTGGCCAGCTCCTCCAGCGAGGGGCCGGGACCGGGGGTCGCGTCAATCACGTCGAGCGCGCGGCGGATCACGTTGAAATGGTAGGCGCTGTCGTCGGGTGGGGTCATCTGGCTCGTCTCCTGTCCCCAAGATGTAATCCTCCAGCACAGACCCTGCGACCCGTTTCTTGCGCAATGCCCGTTGGGCATTTGGCCTGCATCGCCCCTGTGCTAGATTGCCCTTGCCTATTTCATCTGAACGAGACTTTGCACCATGGTTTTCAAACATCGCGTCCTGCTCGGGGCCTTCCTGCTGTCAACCTCCGCCGCCTCTGCCTGCGTGATCCCCTTGCCGGACTGTTCTCTGGAAGATGGCGGTATCGCCTTTCTCAACGGATACAATGCCGGGGCCGTCCATTTTACCGAGCAACGTGTCGTTGACGGGCAGACCGAAGCCAGATCTGTCCTTGTCGAATGCACCAGCCGCCAGGGGATCGCCATTGACGAACCCTATAGCTGGGAAGGCCCGTACTACGATGCCTATGACCGGATGATCGACGCATTGTATTCCGAACAGGCGGTCACGCTGCGCGACCTCGCCCGCGAGATCCGCGCGCTCGGGATCGAGGTGGACCGGATCACCCTGCCTGAAGGCCATTGCGGCTGTGACCTGCCCGATATACCGCCGCCGGAATACTCCTGTCCCGACTTCTGAGAATGATCAAAGACCAATTCCCTGCGCTGGCCATGGTGAGCATGCCATGCAAGGATTGCCTTCGATGCCCGGACGAGAGGGAGTTTGAATTTTGGCTCAGAACAAGAACTTCGACATCACCCCTGCGGCTGCCGCCGATTATCAGAACAAGGCCGTTCCGGCGATGTTCGAACCACTCGCACGCGCGACAATGGCGAAAATCGAATTGTCAGATGGGGCGCATGTGATCGACATCGCCTGTGGGACAGGTGTGGCTGCACGTATCATTGCCGAACACTTGCCGGGCGCGGGGCGGATCGTTGGAACGGATATCAGCGAGGCCATGGTCCAGGTGGCAAAGGAGTCTGAACCATCCGGCTCCCGCCATGAGTTTACCTGGTTCGCGGCCGATGTTGTGGATCTGCCCTGCGATCCGGAGTCCTTTGATATCGCTTTCGTTCAACAGGGTCTGCAATTCTTCCCCGACAAGCCTGCGGCCCTTGCTGAAGTCGCGCGCGTGTTGAAGCCGGGCGGGCTGCTCTACATCACCTGTTGGGCCGAGATATCGCCCTTCAACGGGTCAATCGCAGACGCGCTGGAGGCCGCCGGTGCGGCAGATGCGGCAGGGAAGGCGCGGGCCCCTTTTTCGTTCAGGGACGGAGATATGATTGCGGCCCTGCTGGACGAGGCGGGTTTCGTCGTGGAACGGCGGGACTCGGTCGAGCTTTATCGCCAGTTCGACAATCCCAAGGATCAGGTCATGTCGCTGCCAGCAGGTAAGGATATTACTGCCATGGGCGAGAAGCAGGCCGATATCGTTTTTTCTGATATTGAACGCCGCCTGTCCCCATACCTGAGCGATGAAGGATATGCAGTTCCGCAGAAAGCCCATCTGTTTGCGGCAAGGCGTCTCTGAGGGGCTTTACCCTTCTGATCATGGCGGGCATTAAGCGTTCATGGCCAAGCAACTGCCCTATCACACGATCCACGAGATCTTCACCCGGTTTCAGGCCGCCGAGCCGGAACCGAAGGGGGAGCTCAACCACACCAACGCTTACACGCTGGTTGTGGCGGTGGCGCTGTCGGCGCAGGCGACGGATGTGGGGGTGAACAAGGCCACCGCAAAGCTCTTCGAGATCGCGGACACGCCGCAAAAGATGCTGGATCTGGGCGAAGAGGGGCTGATCGAGCATATCAAGACCATCGGCCTTTACCGCAACAAGGCCAAGAACGTGATGAAGCTGAGCCGCATCCTGGTGGAGGAATATGGCGGTGTCGTCCCCTCCTCCCGCGCGGCTTTGGTCAGCCTGCCCGGCGTGGGGCGCAAGACCGCCAATGTGGTGCTGAACATGTGGTGGCGATATCCGGCGCAGGCTGTGGACACGCATATTTTCCGTGTCGGCAACCGGTCCGGCATCTGCCCGGGCAAGGACGTGGATGCGGTGGAACGCGCCATCGAGGACAATATTCCGGTGGAATTCCAGCAGCACGCCCATCACTGGCTGATCCTGCACGGCCGCTATAAATGCAAGGCGCGCAAACCCGGCTGCGCGACCTGCCTGATCAATGACCTTTGCGCCTACGAGGACAAAACCGAATGAGCAAAACCTACGACGTGGTCGGCATCGGCAACGCGATTGTCGATGTGATTTCCCACGGCACCGACGATTTTCTGGCCAATATGGGCATCACCAAGGGCATCATGCAGCTGATCGAACGGGAACGGGCGGAACTGCTCTATTCCGCGATGCGTGACCGGGTTCAGGCCCCCGGCGGATCGGTCGGCAATACGCTGGCGGGGATCGGCACGCTTGGGCTGGAAACGGCCTTCGTGGGCCGGGTCAAGAACGACCCGCTTGGCCAGTTCTATGCCGAACAGATGGTCGAGGAGGGCACCGCCTTCCCCAACCCGCCCACGGATGACGACCCGCTGCCCACCTCGCGCTCGATGATCTTCGTCAGTCCCGATGGTGAGCGGTCGATGAACACCTATCTGGGCGCGGGGGCGGAGTTTTCCTCTGACGATGTGGACCCCGAGGTGATGGAAAACACCCGTTACCTGTTCCTCGAGGGCTATCTTTTCGACAAGGACAAGGGCAAGACCGCCTTCCGCGCCGCGGCTGCCGCCTGCCGTCACGCAGGCGGGCAGGCCGGGCTGACCCTGTCGGACCCGTTCTGCGTGGACCGGCACCGGCAAAGCTTCCGCCAGCTGATCGAGGACGAGATGGATTTCGTGTTCGGGAACGAGGAAGAGTGGCTGTCGCTTTACGAAACCAAGGACCTTGCCACCGCCTTGCAGGAGGCCGCGATGGTCTGCCCGCTGGTGGTGTGCACCCGGTCGGGCCATCCCGTCGTGATCCGGGCCGATGATCAGGAAATCCACGTGCCGGTCACGGAAGTCACCCCGGTCGATGCCACCGGCGCGGGCGATCAGTTCGCCGCCGGGTTCATCTATGGGCTGGCCACCGGGCAGGACCTGAAGACCTGTGGTCAGATGGGCGTTGCCGCCGCCGCAGAGGTGATCGGCCATATCGGCCCCCGCCCCAAGCGCCCCCTCAAGGTCGTCTTCGCGGAACAGGGGCTGATCTGAGCCCGCTCAGGCGG
This sequence comes from Nioella sediminis, assembly GCF_001879695.1. Lineage (GTDB taxonomy): Bacteria > Pseudomonadota > Alphaproteobacteria > Rhodobacterales > Rhodobacteraceae > Nioella > Nioella sediminis. Next base: position 12,066 of record NZ_MNBL01000030.1, on the reverse strand, counting down.
GGCTGTCCACCACCTCGAAATCATGGGTAACCACTGCGGTCTTGGCCATCATGGCCGAGGCCGAGCAGTATTTCTCCACCGACAGCTGAATGGCTCGCTCGACCTTCACCGGGTTCACGCCACGTCCCTTGACGATAAAATGCATATGGATGCGGGTGAAGACGGCGGGCGTTCCTTCGGCCCGGTCGGCATCCAGTTCCACCACCACATCTTCGATCGGTTCACGCCCTTTTTCCAGGATCGAGACCACGTCATAGGCCGAACAGCCCCCCGTCCCGATCAGCACCAGTTCCATCGGGCTGGGGCCGGGGGTGGTGCCGTCCTCTTCCTTGGTGCCGAAGACGAAATTATGGCCGGTGCCGGACTTGCCGATGAAGGTCCGCTTCTCGGCCCATTTGACGCGCGCTTTCATGGGGATGCTCCTGTCTGCGTTTGGCGCGTCATACCGCAGCCGCCGGCCGGTGTCACAGGGTCAATCGCCCAGTTTTGCATGAACCTCGTCCAGGTCGATCTCACCCACGGGCATCTTGTTCCCTGGGTTCTCGAAATCGTATTTGAAGAGCTGGAAGTCCTTCTTGTAGATCTCGTAGACCAGATGCATCGACAGGTCGTCGAAATAGTCCTCGACCGGATGCGCGCGTTTGGGGCCGTGGCCTTCGGATTCGTTGAAGCGCGGGATCGTGGCCAGGTCGAGCGAATGCTTGGTCTCGATATTGTCCAGCACCTGCTGCATCCCGTCGTTGAAGCTTTCGGTCCAGAAGATCTTGTCGTAACGCCCGCCATTCACAATGAAGGTCGAGATATGACCCGACATGGCCGACCAGTGAATGTCCGGGTCCATCGGGCGGCGCCAGCGGATGGTGTCGCGGGCGAACAGAAGGAAGCGGCGGAAGCTGGCGATCTGGTCGAACTCCTGCTTGCCGTCATCGCCACCGACCTCGATCCCGTATTTCTGGATCAGAAGCGGTACGAGGTTGCCGCGATAGCGCTTGCCGTTCCTTTGAATGCCGCAGATCTTGTCGAAAAAGCTGCTGAGGATGCGGGTGTAGGGGTTGCGCACGCAGGTGAAGGCATAGGAGCTATGCCCGCGCACATTGGCCTCGATCACCGGTTGTGACGCGTCGAAGGCCCATTTGTGCATGCCATCCTTGGCATCGTGAATATCGCCATCAAAAAACTGACCGTTGTCCGAATAATACATGATCTGCCCGATAGTTGAGCAGGCACATTTCGGAACCACCCGATAGACGACGCTTTCGCTCTCTGTCATCCAGGTCCCAGGGAAACCCATACTGCCTTTCCTCCGACGGTTTTTTGCCCGAACCACGGATTGATCGGGCTTTTATGAAACTCTAGGCTGTCTTTACCTGCTATCAACTAGTAATGGCACAACAATAAGGAAAGTTTGAGGCGTCTGTTTCGCAAATGGCAAAAATTGCCTTCATTCTGTTGTGTCATAAAGACCCTGAGGCGATCATCCTGCAGGCGCGTCGTCTGACGGCGGCTGGCGACTGTATTTCCATCCATTTCGATGCCCGCGCCGGGGCTGACAGCTATGCCCGCATCCGCGAGGCGCTGGACCCGAACCCGTCGGTCACCTTCGCCAAACGCCGGGTCAAATGCGGGTGGGGGGAATGGTCGCTGGTGCAGGCGACGCTGAACGCGGTGCAGGCGGCGGTGGACGCGTTCCCGGACGCCAGTCATTTCTACATGCTGTCGGGGGACTGCAACTCGATCAAATCGGCGGCCTATGCCCATGAGTTCCTCGACCGCCACGACAAGGACTATATCGAAAGCTTCGATTTCTTCACATCGGGCTGGATCAAGACCGGGATGCGGGGCGAGCGGCTGATCTATCGCCATCTGGTCAATGAACGAAAGCACAAGCGCCTGTTCTACTGGCTGATGGAGATGCAGAAGCGGCTGCGGCTGGAACGGGCGATCCCCGACGATGTGCAGATCATGATCGGCAGCCAGTGGTGGTGTCTGCGCCGCGCGACGATCGAGAAAATCCTGCAATTCTGCAAGGACCGCCCCGATGTGATCCGCTTCTTCCGCACCACATGGATTCCGGATGAGACGTTTTTCCAGACCCTCGTAAACCATGTTGTCGCGGTGCGAGAGATCGAGACGCGCACGCTGACCTTCCTGATGTTCACCGATTACGGGATGCCGGTCACCTTCTATAACGACCATTTCGACCTACTGCTGAGCCAGGACTTCCTCTTCGCCCGCAAGATCAGCCCCGAATCGACCGAGTTGAAGGAACGTTTGGGGGAGCTTTGGGCCTCTGACCGGCGCGACTTCGCGATCTCGGACGAGGGCAAGAAGCTCTTTGAATTCCTGTCGGGTCGGGGCCGCATCGGCCGCCGCTTCGCGCCGCGCTTCTGGGAAAGCGAAAGCACGCTTGGGCAGGACCGCGAATTGCTGATGCTTGTCTGCAAGAAATGGCATGTGGCCAAGCGTCTTCTGACCGCTGCAAAACGGGTTACCCGCACCCGCGGGCTGGAATACATGTTCGATGAGGCAAGCTGCGAGATCCCGCATCTGGGCGGGCTGGAACGCACGCTGGACAAGCGCAACCGCCACCGGCGCGCGGTGATGAAGCTTCTGTTCGATTACTACGAGGTGGACCGGCTGATGATCTGCCTCGACCCCAACAATGTCGACCTGATGCGCGATTTCATGTCAGACAAGTCGAACAACCGGATTCTCGAAATCCAGTGCACCTTCGACGACGACTACCTGATCGGCCACGCGCATCGGGTCGGGCTGGCGCGCGAGGAAACCCCGCCAGAGGTGGTGGAACATCTGCTGCCGACGCTGCGCCATGAATTCGACTATGAAGGCGTGCGCATCCGCGAGGCGGGCTTCGGCAACCACTTCCGCATTCATCAGGATCGCAGCCCCGAGGAGAACGCCGCCGTTCTGGCGGAGTTCTTCAACCTCGACATGGACGCCGCCCGCGAAATCGCCAATACCCCCTATCTGTTTGACGACTGAGGAACACCCGCATGGCCTATGCCTATGACGACCAGAACATCTTCGCCAAAATCCTGCGCCGCGAGATCCCGAACAGCACCGTGATGGAAACCGAGCATACGCTCGCCTTCAACGACATCGCCCCGCAGACCCCGCATCACGTGCTGGTCATCCCCAAGGGTCCTTACGTGAACCACGACCATTTCGCGGCTGAGGCCACGGATGCCGAGATTGTCGATTTCACCCGCGTTGTCGGTGCGATCTGCGCGGGACTGGCCATCCAACCCGGCGAGGGCGGCGAGGGCTATCGCCTGATCTCCAACGCGGGCGAAACCGGCGTTCAGGAAGTGCCTCATTACCACATGCATATCCTCAGCGGCCGTCCCCTTGGCCGGATGGTGAAAAAGGCGGACTGACGCGGGGACTGTGATCGGCCTTGCCGGGGGCGGGCCGATTTGCCATATGTCGAACCGTTGCAAGCCCCCGTTTGTTGCGAAGGATCGCCAGCCATGACCATTGACGCCCCCGAAACCGAAGTTGTGACCAGCTGGCGCGTGGCCTGCGACGGCGGCGAAGGCGCTTTGGGTCACCCGCGCGTGTGGCTGTCGCTGGACCGTGACACCGGCGAGGTCGAATGCGGCTATTGCGACAAGAAGTTCATCCACGCCTCGGTCGCGGATAAACAGAACGGCTGATCCCCGCCGATCCGCCCGATTGCCCCAAGGTCATCCGCCTGCCCCGCATTGTCGGGAGGCGGAGCGGTGATATCCTTGGATTATGGCGATACACCCTGATCCCGTACCGATGCCCCATGCGTCCCGGATCTATACCCGGGCGGAACTGCTGAGCGATGCCATCGTCCACCTGGCGGCACTGATCCTTGCCATCGGCGCGGTTCCGGTGCTGATCACCCTCACGGCCATGTGGCAGACGGGGGCACCGGGGATCGTCGGCGTGTCGATCTATGGCACCACGCTGATTGCGATGCTGACCGCCTCGCTTCTTTACAATCACCTGCCGACACCCGACTGGCGCGATCTGCTGCGCCGGTTCGATCACGCCGCGATCTACCTGAAGATCGCCGGAACCTACACGCCCTTCGCCCTTCTGTCGGGCACCGGGACGGGCATTCTGGCGGTGATCTGGGCCGTGGCGCTTGTGGCGACTGTCGGCAATTTCCTGGTCCGCAAGTGGTCCACGGTGATCGGCGTCCTGATCTGCCTCGGCATGGGATGGGCGGTGGTGATCGGCGGGCGTGACCTGCTGGCGCTGATGTCGACCCCGGTCGTGGTGCTGATGGTGGTGGGCGGGTTGCTTTATTCGGCGGGCACGGCCTTCCTGCTGCTGTCGCGGATGCGCTTTCACAACACCATCTGGCACGGCTTCGTGGTGGCGGCCTCGACCGTCTTCTTCGTGGCCATCTTTATCCACGCCGCGCAGGTCGCCTGACCCTCGCCAAAGCCCGACCCCCGCGCTACACAGGGGGCCTGACCAACGCGAACAGGGACGGCACATGGCATTCGGTAAAGGGCATCATCTGCATCTGGTCGACGGCTCGGCCTTTATCTTCCGCGCCTATCACGCGCTGCCGCCGCTAACGCGCAAGTCCGACGGGTTGCCCATTGGGGCGGTGTCGGGGTTCTGCAACATGCTGTTCAAGCAGATCGAAGACAACAAGGGCCCCGATGCGCCCACCCATGTGGCGGTGATCTTCGATCATTCCGGCAAGACCTTCCGCAACGATCTGTACGACCAATACAAGGCCAACCGCCCGCCCGCACCCGAGGATCTGGTGCCGCAGTTTCCGCTGACGCGAGAGGCCACACGCGCCTTCAACATCGCCTGTATCGAGCAGGAGAATTACGAGGCCGACGATATCATCGCGACGCTGGCCCGGCAGGCGCGCGAAGCGGGCGGGCGCTGCACCATCATCAGCTCCGACAAGGACCTGATGCAGTTGGTCGGTGGCGGCGTCGAGATGCTCGACGCGATGAAGAACGGCCGCATCGACCGCGAGGGCGTGGAGGCCAAGTTCGGCGTCGGGCCGGAACGGGTGGTCGATGTGCAGTCGCTGGCGGGTGACAGCGTCGACAATGTGCCGGGTGCACCGGGGATCGGAATCAAGACCGCCGCGCTTCTGATCAACGAATATGGCGATCTGGAAACGCTTTTGGAGCGTGCGGCAGAGATCAAGCAGCCCAAGCGGCGGCAAACGCTCATCGACTTCGCAGACCAGATCCGCCTGTCCAAGCAATTGGTCACGCTGGATGATCAGGTGCCGATGGAAATCACGCTCGACGATCTGGAATTGCGCGACCCGGAGCCGGAAGTGCTGCTGGAATTCCTCGCCCAGATGGAGTTCCGCACCCTGACCAAACGGATCGCGACGCAACTGGGGATGGACGCGCCCGAGATCCCGGAACCTGCCGCGGTGGCCGCGTCTTCAGATGCGCCTGCACCCGAGGTGGTGCCCTTCGACGCCGACGCCTACGAATGCGTGCGCGACGCCACAACGCTCGCCGCCTGGATCGCCAAGGCCCATGCGCGCGGCTATGTGGCGGTGGACACGGAAACCACGAGCCTCGATGAGATGACCGCCGATCTGGTCGGCGTCTGCCTGTCGGTGGAGCCGGGGCAGGCCTGTTACGTGCCCTTGCAGCACAAAGAGGGCGAGGGCGATCTTTTCGGTGGCTCGGCGCTCGCCGAGGGGCAGATGGGGCTGGAGGACGCGCTGGCGCTTCTGAAGCCGATGCTGGAGGACCCGAGTGTCCTCAAGATCGGTCAGAACATGAAATACGACGCCAAGATCTTTGCCAATTACGGGATCACCGTCGGCCCGATCGACGACACGATGCTGATGTCCTACGCGATGCATGCGGGCCTGCACGGGCACGGGATGGACGCGCTGTCGGACCGCTATCTGGGCCATGAGCCCATTCCGATCAAGTCCCTTCTCGGAAGCGGAAAATCGGCGATCACTTTTGACATGGTGAAGATTGATGAGGCAGTGAAATACGCCGCCGAAGATGCCGACATCACGCTGCGTCTGTGGCAGGCGTTCAAGCCGCAGCTGCACCGGGAAAAGGTGACGACGGTCTATGAAACGCTCGAACGCCCGCTGGTGCCCGTACTGGCCCGGATGGAACGCCACGGCGTCAAGGTCGACCGCGATACGCTGTCCCGCATGTCGAACGCCTTCGCACAGAAAATGGCAGGTCTGGAGGCGGAAATCCATGAGCTTGCGGGGCGGTCCTTCAACGTGGGCAGCCCCAAGCAGTTGGGCGAGATCCTGTTTGACGAGATGGGGCTGGAAGGCGGCAAGAAGGGCAAGACCGGGGCCTATGCCACTGGCGCGGATGTGTTGGAGGACCTCGCCACCGAACATGATCTGCCTGCGCGGGTGCTGGATTGGCGGCAGCTTTCCAAGCTGAAATCGACCTATACGGATGCGTTGCAGGACCATATCAACCGCGACACGGGCCGGGTGCATACGAGCTATATCCAGTCGGGCGCGTCCACCGGGCGGTTGGCCTCGACCGACCCGAACCTGCAGAACATCCCGGTGAGGACCGAGGAAGGCCGCCGCATCCGGGAGGCCTTCGTGGCCGAACCCGGTAACGTGCTGGTCTCACTTGACTATTCCCAGATCGAGCTGCGTATTCTGGCCCATATCGCCGGGATCGACGCGCTGAAGGCCGCGTTCAAGCGCGGGGATGACATCCACGCGATGACCGCGTCCGAGATGTTCAACGTGCCGATGGAGGACATGACGCCGGAGATCCGCCGCCGCGCCAAGGCGATCAATTTCGGGGTGATCTACGGAATCTCGGGCTTTGGCCTGGCACGGAACCTGCGCATCCCGAGGGGCGAGGCGCAGGAGTTCATCAACACCTATTTCGAACGCTTCCCCGGCATCCGGGACTACATGGACGCGACGAAAGAGTTCGCGAAATCAAAGGGCTACGTGCAGACGCTCTTTGGCCGCAAGATCCACACGCCCGAGATCAATGCGAAAGGTCCGCGCGCCGGTTTCGCGCATCGCGCTGCGATCAACGCGCCCATTCAGGGCACCGCGGCCGATGTGATCCGGCGGGCGATGATCCGTATGGAAAGCGCGATCGAGGGGCTGCCCGCGAAGATGCTGCTGCAGGTGCATGACGAATTGATCTTCGAGGTCGAGGAAGGGTCTGCCGATGCCTTGGTCGCGCGGGCGCGCGAGGTGATGGAAGGCGCGGCGGAGCCTGCCGTGAAACTGGCCGTGCCGCTGGTCGTGGATGCGGGTCAGGGCGCGAACTGGGCCGAGGCGCATTGAGCGGAAAAGGGGGGGTGCCATGCGTACACCCCTTGTGCACCCGCCGTACACCCCCTGTGCATATGAAATGCGGTTTCGCCGCCTGCCGGCGTCGATCCGGGGGCGGCCCTCCTCAACCCCCGGCTGGCGCCGGAGGCCTCGTCGGGCCGCTTGGGGTTCCACCCCAAACCCCGAGGTATTTCCGCCAAGATGAAAAGGTCAGGCGGTGCCCATGATCTGGCCGATCCGGTGGCGCGTGGGTTGGAATTCCACGTTGCCATGGGTGAAGCTGCGATAGTCGCAGGTCAGTTCCTCGCCCGCCGCGATGTTGCGCGTGGCGATGCCCTTGTCGGGGTTGGTGAGGTCGACATTGGGCAGGTCGGCGTGGTTCATGAACCGGCCTTCGTCGCAGTCGAGCACGATGAAGTCCGGGTCGCGCGGATGGTCGTATGTGTAGCGTTCGAGGAACTCGCGGAAATGGCGCGGGACGCGGGCCAACTCCTCTTTTTCGTAGGACACGTCGAAGCGGCTGTCATAGAGCCAGACGAGCCCGCCTTTGCGAATGTCGGTCGCGGTGAAAACGCCGATTCCCTCGATGGAAGAGGGGCCGAGATAGCAGCGCACCATCATCATGCGCGTGATCCTGTCTATGGGTCCGGCCTGCCCTTGTCCGGTGGTTGCTGGGAGGGGGACGGGTCCCGCGCCGGGCAGGCAGCGCGGGGGCGATGCGAGCGCCTTTTTTGCGAGTCTGTCAAAGGGCATCTTGATTGCTACAGAAGATGTGATCGGCTTGGCGAACGGATCAGCCGTAGGCGATCTCTGTCCGGTGTTCGGGCCGGGTGGTCCAGTGCCAGTAGGTCTCGCGCGCTTTCGTGGCGACGGGGCCGGGTTTGCCATTGCCGAAGATGCGGGTGCCCACCCTGGTGATGGGCAGGATGCCGCCGCCCGAGGAGGTCAGGAAGACCTCGTCGGCACTATCGAGGCGGCTGGCGGGGATCGGTTCGATGCGGGTTTTCAGCCCCATTTCGGCGCAGATCTCCAGCGCGGTGCGGCGGCTGATGCCTTCCAGCACGCCGGTGTCGGGGGTGGTGACGGTGTTGCCCTCGACGAGGAAGATGTTGAAGCCGGGGCCCTCGGTCAGGTTGCCTTGGTGGTCGAGCAGGACGACGGTTTCATAGCCATTGTCCTTGGCCTCGAAGAGCCCTTGGGTGAAGTCGCCCCAGTGGTAATTCTTGGCGCGGGGGTTGACGCTGTCGGGCGGGATGCGGCGGGTGTGTTCGGCGATCCAGAGGCTGGCGCCCTCTTCGATGACCTCCGGTTTTATGACGTGGATATAGGGCACGCACCAGGCATAGAAATGGTTGGCGCAGTCGCGGGGGTCGCGGCTGCCGGGGATAATCGGCGTGCCGCGCGCGGTGACCATGGCGCAATAGGCGTCGGTGAGGCCCGAGGCGGCGACCATGTCATGGAGCGCCTGCGCCACCCGGGGCCGGGTCAGGCCGGGGTCCATATGCAAGGCCTGCATCGAGGACTCGAACCGGTCAAGATAGGCGTCGAGGCGGAAAAAGGCCCCCTGCACGACGGGCACAACGTCATAGGCCACGTCGGAATGGGTAAGGCCCCAGTCGGTGACGCCGATGCTGGCCTCTGCGATGGGGATGATGCGGCCCTTCATCCAGGCCGCGCCATGCTTGAGATCGGGAGTCATGCTGATCCTTTCCACTGGTTCGGTCAGGGGACAGGAGCGGGCCGGTGCCGTCAAGCGGGGAACGCTCTTGCAAGAGCGTTGGAAAATCCTTGCAAGGATTTTGGCCCGCCCTTGTCAGCCCGCGCGTGGGGCGGTTAGCTGGGCCGACGGTTTCAAGGGGACGGCATATGGCACATGGATATGAGAGCGGGCGGCTCAACCTGCCTTTCACGGGCATCGCGACCTTCGGAAAATACGACTATCAGCCGGACTGGGACAAGCTGGAGGCCGATGTGGCCGTTCTTGGCGCGCCGTTCGATTTCGGCACCCAGTGGCGGCCCGGTGCGCGGTTCGGTCCGCGGGCGATCCGCGAGGCCTCGACGCTGTTTTCCTTCGGCCATGCGGGCGCCTATGACCATGAGGACGGGGTGACTTACCTGGGCGCGGGCACGCGGATCGTGGACATGGGGGACGCGGATATCGTCCATACGGATACCGAAAAGAGCCACGCCAATATCGAAGCGGGCGTTCGGGCGATCCTTGCCAAGGGCGCTTTGCCGGTGGTTCTGGGGGGCGATCATTCGATCAATATCCCTTGTGTGCGGGCCTTTGATGGGCGGGGTCCCATCCACATCGTGCAGATCGACGCTCACTTGGATTTCGTCGATGAACGGCACGGGGTGCGCCATGGCCACGGCAACCCGATGCGCCGCGCGGCGGAGCAGGATCATGTCACCGGGCTGACGCAGTTGGGCATTCGCAATGTGTCGTCGACCGCGCGCGAAGGCTATGAGGATGCGGCGCGGATGGGGTCAGACATCCTGTCCGTCCGGCAGATGCGCGCGCTCGGGACCGAGGCGGTTCTGGCGCGCATCCCGGCGGACGTGGATATCTACCTGACCATCGACATCGACGGGTTCGACCCCTCGATCGCGCCCGGCACCGGCACGCCGAGCCACGGGGGGTTTCTCTATTACGAGGTGCTGGAACTGCTGGCGGCGCTGGCGAAGCGGCAGCGGATCGTGGGGGTAGACCTTGTGGAGGTCGCCCCGGCCTATGACCACACCGACACCACGGCGATCCTCGCGGCGCAGCTTCTGCTGAACCTCATTGGCCGCATTCTGCACGCGCGGGGGTGAACCGACGCGCGGTCAGGCTTGACCCGCGGGACAGGGCGGCGTCCCATGGGCGGAAGTGAATGGAGGGGAGCATGGCCCTGATCGAGATCGTGAATGCCACCGGTCCGGTGGCGGAACTGCGCCTCAACCGGCCCGAGAAGAAGAACGCCGTGACGATGGAGCTGCTGGAGGAGCTGGTGGCGGCCTGCGGCGCGCTGGCGAATGAGCCGGGGCTGCGCGCGGTGGTTCTGTCGGGCGCGGGGGGCGATTTCAGCGCAGGCATGGATACCTCCGTGCTGATGGGCTTCGCCGGGCAGCTTGATGCGATCAAGGCCGAGATGCTGGCGCCCGAGGGCGACGCCAATCGGTTTCAGGCCCCGGCCAAGGCGCTGGCCGATCTGCCGGTGCCGGTGATCGCGGCGATTGACGGGGTCTGTTTCGGGGCCGGAATCCAGCTGGCGCTGGCCGCCGATTTCCGCATCGCCGCGCCCGACGCGAAGCTGTCGATCATGGAGGGCAAATGGGGGCTGATCCCGGATATGGGGATTTCGCTGAGCCTTCCCCGCCTGATGCCCGCTGACCGGGCCAAGGCGCTGATCATGACAGCGCGGGTGATGAGCGGAAAGGAGGCGCTGGCCGAGGGGCTGGTGACGCGGCTGTCGGACGATCCCCTCGCGGCGGCGATGGGGTTCGCGCAGGAACTCGCCACGCGCTCGCCCGACGCGGTGCGGGCCAGCAAGGTGCTGGTCGATGCGTTGTGGTCGAACAGGACCGCCGAGGGGCTGCGGCTGGAGGCGGAATTGCAGGCGGCGCTGATGGGCGCGCCCAACCAGGTGGAGACAATCATGGCCCGGATGCAGGGGCGGGAGCCCGAATATAAATGATCGACCGTCGGTTCTTCGTAACGAGTGCGCTGGCCGGTCTGGCCCTTCCCCGGATGGGGTTGGCTCAGACCGCGCCGGGGAAGGTTCCACGCCCGGAGGTCGCGTTCCGGGTGCCGGAGATGAACCCGGCCGTGGCCGATCTGGTGGCGCAGGTGGATCCGGCACGGCTGCGCGCGGATGTGGACGCTCTGGCCGGTTTTGGCACAAGGTGGAGCGAGGGGCCGGGATACGGCGCGGTCGAGGACTGGATGGCGGCATCCTTCGCGGAGGCCGGGCCCGGCGGGGCAATCTCGCGCCAGCCCGTGACGCTGCCTGCCGGGATGGTGCGCAACAACGTGATCTGGGGCGATCCGCTGGACGGGCGTGAAGTGATCCTTCTCGGCGCGCATCTGGATACGACGTCGGAGAACCCCGCTGTCAGCGCACCGGGAGCCAATGACAACGGATCGGGCATCGCCGCAATGCTGGAAGCGCTGCGCATCCTGTCGGGGCAGGCATTCACGCGCCAGATCGTGGCCGTTGGCTTCACTGGCGAGGAACAGGGGCTGATCGGCTCGGCCCGCTGCGCCGCCGTGGCCACGCAACAGCGCTGGCCGGTGGAACTGATGGTTAATCTCGACATGCTGGGGTATCGCCCGTCCAACCCCGCCGCGCCCCTGTTCATCGAATACGATCAGGGCAACGCGACCCCCGCCAACAATGCGGCGGCGGGGGCTTACGGGCAGATGGCCGTGGCCCTGGCAGGGCAGCATACGAGCCTTGCGACGGCACAGACGGATATCTGGGACAGTGATTACATGCCCTTCGAGGCGGCGGGCGTCCCCTGTATCGGTCTATATGACGGCGGTGCCAGCGGCCCGCCCTATCACACCAGCGGCGACGTGCCGGAGCTGATGGACTTCGGCCGACTGGAACAGGCGACGCGACTTCTGGTGGCGATCATGGCAACCGCGGCGGAGCTTACCTAGCGGATTGATCCGGACGCCCGAGCCTGCTCAGAACACGAACTCATCCACGAACTGCCCCTCGACGTCCCATACCAGCGCGGCCTGGCCGATGGTCTGCCAGTTGGGGCCGCCGTCCATGTCATACATGCCGACAGTC
>NZ_MNBL01000003.1 GCF_001879695.1 Nioella sediminis | reverse complement strand
GTTCGGCCGGGGGCGACGCCCCCGGCTTGCTTCTGCAGATCCGCTGCAATTATCGGTGCCATAAAGACGCGGGGGGTTGTGTTCGGGGGCCAATGCCGGTTTCTGGGCTCAGTGGAAACAGGTGGGTCCCTTTATGCAGACGCGGCAGGATGTGGCGGAGATGATCCGCGTGTTCGGGCGGATCGGGCTTATGTCTTTTGGCGGACCGGCTGCACAGATCGCGCTGATGCATCGCGAGCTGGTCGAGCGGCGGGACTGGCTGAGCGAGCGGCAGTTCCTCGGGGCCCTGTCCTTCACCATGCTGTTGCCCGGTCCAGAGGCGATGCAACTGGCGACCTATGCGGGCTGGCGGCGGGATGGCACGCGGGGCGGGCTGATCGCGGGCGGGCTGTTCGTGGCGCCGGGGGCTTTGGTGGTGATGCTGCTGGCGGCGCTCTATGTCAGTTTCGGGCAGTTGCCGCTGGTCGCGGCGCTGTTCCTCGGCATAAAGGCCACCGTGATCATCGTCGTCATCGAGGCGCTGCTGCGGGTCAGCCGCAAGGCCCTCAAGGGGCGGTTGGCCTATGGGTTGGCGGCGCTGGCGTTTCTTGGGCTCTTCGCCTTCAGCTTGCCATTTCCGCTGATCATCGCGGTCGCGGCGCTGCTCGGGGCATTGTTGATGGGCCGCAAGGCAGAAGATGCGGAAGCACCGCCCGTTTCCCTGATGCGCGCTCTGCGGACCGTCCTGATCTGGGGCGCGCTCTGGCTGGGGCCGCTGGCTCTGCTTTGGGGAATCGCGCCGGACAGCGTGCTGACCGAGGTGGGGCTTTTCTTTTCCAAGCTGGCCGTTGTGACCTTCGGCGGTGCCTATGCGGTGCTGGCCTATATGGTGCAGCAGGTGGTGGGCGATTTCGGCTGGCTGACCACGGGGCAGATGATGGATGCGCTTGGGCTGGCGGAAACCACGCCGGGGCCTCTGATTCTCGTGACGGAGTTCGTGGGGTTCCTGGCCGGGGCCGGGCAGGGCGGGCTGGGGCTTGGCGTTCTGGCGGCCTGCGTGACGCTGTGGGTTACCTTCATGCCCTGCTTCCTGTGGATCTTCGCCTTCGCGCCCTATGTGGAGTGGATCACAGCGCAGCCGCGTCTCAACGGGGCGCTGTCGGGGATCACGGCCGCCGTGGTCGGGGTGATTCTGAACCTGTCGATCTGGTTCGCGCTGCATGTCTTTTTCACGGATGTCACGGCAACGGCGCTGGGGCCCGCCACGCTCTGGTTGCCAGATCCGTCGACAATCGACCCCGGCGCGATTCTGTTGGCGGGGCTGGCGGCTTGGCTTCTGATGCAGCGCAAATGGGACCTTCTGGCGGTTCTTGGCACCATGGCAGCGGCGGGAGCGGTGTGGAGCCTCGGAATTCTGCCCCTTTTCGGTTGACACCACACCGCGCAAGGGTAAAAGACGCGCTCAACCAGAGATACGAGCGCTTGGGATCGTCTGCCCCCCGCGCCCCGCTTTGCAGGAGTTTGACATGGCGAAGCCGACCACCATCAAGATCCGCCTGA
>NZ_MNBL01000029.1 GCF_001879695.1 Nioella sediminis | reverse complement strand
ACTCATCCACGAACTGCCCCTCGACGTCCCATACCAGCGCGGCCTGGCCGATGGTCTGCCAGTTGGGGCCGCCGTCCATGTCATACATGCCGACAGTCCCGGTGTTCACGTTCCGCCACAGGATATCGTCGGTGCCATCGCCGTTGTAGTCGCCCACACCCACGATATCCCAATCGAAACTCGCCTGACCCAGCCCCTGCCAGACCGGGCTGCCGGAGCCCATGGCGTAGTAGCCCACGGCGCCCGAGCTCTCGTGCCGCCACAAGAGGTCATCCGTCCCGTCGCCATCGAGATCGCCGGTCCCCACCAGCCGCCAGTCGTTGGAGACATTGGCGACGACGCTCCAGGTGGGCGTGCCCGCGCCGGACATCTCGAACTGGCCGACCTGCCCGGTTGTGGAGTTCCGCCAGATGATGTCGTCGATCCCGTCGCCGGTGATGTCGCCGGTGGCCACGATCTCCCACGGGGCCGAGGAGCCGCCGATCGTCTGCCAGGTCGCCGTGCCGCCCGACATGGCGAACATGCCCACGCCGCCATTGCTGCTGTTCTGCCACAGGATATCGTCGGTGCCGTCGCCGTTGAAATCACCCACGCCCATGATCTGCCAGGCTGCGCTGGCCGTCCCGAGCGCGTTCCAGACCGGGCTGCCAGTGCCCATGGCCGAGAAGCCGATGCCGCCGGAGGTGTCATTTCGCCAGAGGATGTCATCGGTCCCATCGCCGTCGAAATCGCCGAGTCCACCGATCTGCCAGGCGGTGCTTTCACCGCCCAGAACGCTCCAGGTCGGCGTGCCACCCGACATGTCGAACATGCCGTATTGGCCCGTCGTGCCGTTGCGCCACAGGATATCA
>NZ_MNBL01000028.1 GCF_001879695.1 Nioella sediminis | reverse complement strand
CATCGCCGTCGAAATCGCCGAGTCCACCGATCTGCCAGGCGGTGCTTTCACCGCCCAGAACGCTCCAGGTCGGCGTGCCACCCGACATGTCGAACATGCCGTATTGGCCCGTCGTGCCGTTGCGCCACAGGATATCAGAGGTGCCATCGCCCGTCAGGTCGCTTGCGGGGTCAGACTCCGGTTCCGGTAGTGCGGCAGGCACGCGGGTCAGCGCGATCAGATCCTGCGTCAGCACCTGGTGCGGGGTCAGCGGAAGCCCGTCATGAGAGTAAATGCGCAGCTCTTCCGTGCCGAAGCGCAGAACAGCGCCGTCACCGGTCGCGGTGAACTCGATCTGTCCCAGATTGCGCAGCATCGGCCAGGCGGTCAGGTCGATCCGGTCCTGCGACGGGTTGAAATCGCGGATCTCGTCATGGGTTCCATCTGCCTCCATGACGAAGATATCGCGCCCGGCCCCGCCGGTCAGGGTGTCCCGGCCAGCACCATCCATCAGCACATCGTCACCCCCACCTGCCTCGATCACGTCATCCCCCGCGCGCCCGGCAAGCACCTCGCCCGCGTCGGTTCCCGTCAGGATACTGCCCCCCGAGCCGCCGAGGCGGGTTGTTCCGGTTGGGCCGGGATCGACGGTGAACTGGGTGATCCCGGTTTCGGTCCCGCTGCCCACGAAGACCTGCAACTGATTGTCCACGGCGGTGGCCCCGATGGCCGAGACATTTTCAAGCGTGGTGGTGAAGCGGTCGGCAATGGTGTCGTGCAAGAGCAGGCGACCGCCGGGCAGCAGCTCGAAGAAGCTGACGCCATCATCCGCGCCACCAGCAATGACGAAGGCGCGGTCATCGAGCATGACGGTTTCGAGCGATGTCACATGCTGAAAGCGCGTGTTCAGATCGTCGATGATGTGGTCGACCGGGCTGAGCGTTCCGTCGGGGTCCATGCGCAGCACGCTGATGGACGAGCTGTCGCGCGCCGCCACGATCACGTAGTGACCATCGGCAAGGCTGATATGCTCCATCGTGCTGATCCCGGCGACGCCAAGCCCCTGATCCGCGCCACAGACGCCGCCTTCGGTCAGGGCGCCGGTGCCGTCGACCCGGTAGCTGCGGACATGCTGGCCGTTGGCATCGGCCATGACGAGGAATTGCGAGGCCCCGATATCCGCGCGGGCAAGCCCCGCCACATTGGCGGGGGGGG
>NZ_MNBL01000027.1 GCF_001879695.1 Nioella sediminis | reverse complement strand
CCCCGCCACATTGGCGGGGGAGGCCGTGGTCTCTACCACCGCGAGACTGCCATCGGGGCCTACCCGGAAGGCATCGAGCGCTCCGCTTTCGGCATCGGTGCAATAGAGGTAGCTTTCCTGCCCGATCTGCATCTGAACGAGGCTGTGCATGGCGGCGGTCTCACCTGACAGGGTCAGGGCGGTGCCGGTCATCCGACCCTCGCTGTCGAGCGTATAGAGCCGGGTGGAATCCTCCTGCGGGGCGAGGGTGACGACATAGGATTCGCCGCCCAGAGACAGGAAATCTATCCGGTCTGCGTTGGTGGAAACAGTCTGGTGATCGGTCAGGGTGGCGCCGCCAGTGCCGGTGACGGTGAAGGCAGAGATGGCCTCGCCGGAGCGGCTGGTCGCATAGAGGACCTGTTCGCCGGACTCCGAGGTGCGGACATCCAGATCCGAAATTCCCGTCAGATATGCGTCAACGTCGCGTTCAAGCAGCGCAACGTAACTCAGTACCGGCATTTCCAGCCCCAGCCAAGCAGGGCCCCCACAGCTGAGCATCATGCCGAAACGGCGTTAACACTCGGTCAGGACTTTATGGCGCGGGCAGGGCGCTTGCCGTGAAGTTTCCGAAAAATGCACGAGGCCGCGGCAAGGGATGCGGGGGCCTGGCGTCGGGTGGATTTGCAAACCCGCTGCCAGCAAAGGCGACCGGTGCCCTTTTGGTCAAGCAGGTTGCAAAACGCCTCAGTCCGGTGTTTCGGCCCCGTATTCCACCAGTCGCTTGCGCAGGAAATCCGCCTCGGGAACCCCGGCCTCCAGCGCATAGACATAGGCATGCGTCAGGTAGAAATTGCGCGCGACAACGGAACGGGCCGCGCCCGACGCCTCTTGATAGAGCTGGATCAGCGCCCCCCGGTCCTCCACCGCGTGGGCCTCCAAAAGGCGCCGGTCGAGATCCTCAAGCATCGCGTTCGGCCCGCAGGGCCGCGACCTTGCCGGCCACCCAGTCGTGGAACAGGTGTGTCGGCCCATCCATCGCGGGCGAGAAGCGGCCACCGTCGAAGCCCGGTGCGCTGCGGCCTTTCTGCATGCCCTCGACAACGAAAATGTCTTCGACGAAGACCGTCTTCCATTGCGTCGCGTTCTTCTGGCGCAGAGCGGCATCCGTTTGCGGCTCGGCATAGTAGAGATGCACGTGCTCGCGCGTCTGCATGTGGCTGACCGGCTCCAGCACGATGGCGAAGGCATGGTCGCGCTGCACGCCGAGAAGAACGTTGGGATAGACCGCGACGTATTCACCGCCCGCATCCCAGAAGTCCGGCAGCCCGTCGAAATCGGGGAACTTCTCGCCATCCTGGCCTTCCAGCTGGCGATAGACATAGGTGCCCTGACCCGAATAGTTGCCGGGCGATTCAATGTGGTAGTGGTCTTCCAACCGCGAATAGCTGTTCAAGCCCGGATGGACCCAGGGCAGGTGGTAGCTTTCGCAGTAGTTCTCGACCGCAAGCTTCCAGTTGGTTTGTACGTCCAGCGTGAACTGGCTGTCCCACCCGCCGTGATAGAGCGGCTTTTCCACGTCGCTCCAGCGGGTCAGCAGGTCCGCGTGGACCTCTTCGAAGGGGGCGGCGTCGCCCGAGAGGTTGATGAACACCACGTCGCGCCAGACATGGCTGCGCACCTCGATCAGGCCGAGATCGGAGCGGTTCATCTGCGGGTGGCTGTTTTGCCCCGGCCCGCCCACATGCGGGGTGGATACGAGACGCCCATCCTTGGAATAGCACCAGCTGTGATAGGGGCAGCGGATCGCGCCCTCGATCTTGCGGGGTTCCTCGACAAGGATCATGCCGCGATGGCGGCAGATGTTTTCGAAGACGCGCAGCGTGCCGTCCTTGTCGCGCACCAGCAGCAGGGGCTGGCCGAGAAACTCGATCGGTTTGCAGTCCGAGGGTTCGGGCACATCCGCGCCCACGGCCAGACCGGCCCATGTGCGACGCAGAACGGCCTCGTTCTCCTCGGCGATGGTGGCGGGGTCGGTGTAGTGGCTGTTGGGCAGGCCCCGCGCGGCTTCGATGGGGGCGCGGACGGCGTCCAGCACGTTGAGTTCACGATCCTTAGGCATGTCATCCCTCCCGCTCGGTCCCTAAGACAATGGAACGGGGATAGGGCGCAATGGTCAGCCCGTCTTGCCTGTGCGCGACAGGGGGATGACGGAAATTGACACAGGTGTCGGGTTTGCCCGTCAATCCAGAAGGAAGGTCACCGGAGCGCCGGGTGGCAGGTTCAGCCGTTCGCGCAGGGCCGCGCGGGCGCGTGACAGGCGAGAGGTGACCGTGCCCTCGGACAGGCCGGTGCGGGCAGCGATCTGGGCGTAGGACAGCCCCTCGATGGCGCGCATGCGGATCAGATCGGCCTGATCTGCGGGCAGGCTGTCCACTGCGGCAAGCGTTTCGGCGCAGGCCAATCGGGCGGGCAGGGTGCTGCCGGCCACCGGATCGGGCAGATGCTCGTCCAAGCTTTGATCGGGCAGGGCCGCCCCACGGTCGCGCAGCCGATTGCGCAGGGCGGAAAACGCATAGGCGCGCAGGTCGTCGATGGCGGGTTCGGACGGGTCGGTCATGCGAGACCAGAGCCGCAGAACGATGTCCTGCACCATGTCCTCGGCCGCCGCCCGGTCGCGCAGCAGGTAGCGGGCCAGTCTCAGCAGGTCTGGCAACAGGGCCTCCAGCTGGATGGCGGCTTTGGTGGGGATGGGGCGTGTCATGGCGCAACGAAAGGGGCGGAGCACCGGTCAAGGCAATCTCATTGTTCTGCCGGTCTCTGTGCGGGCCGCTCCTTGCCGCCGGTCGGCGGGGTTTCGCACGGGTTTTTGCCCTTGGCGGCTTGTTGCGCATGTCAGGCCGGGATTTGGGCCTTCCTCCGCGCACGGTCTGGCCGCGATGGAAGGAATTCCCGGTCTGGCCGTCCTGTTTCATGAGGCACGGGGACAGGCCCGGCCTTGCAACCCGGAACAGCTTGCGAAGGAGCAAGAGACATGACGTTTACCCATATCCTGCAACGAGGCATCTCCGGCATCCTGGGCGCGGCCCTTGCCGGAGGCGCACTTCTGGTGGCGGCGCTGGCCGCGCAGGGGGCGCCGATGGATGCGGATGGCGACGGGCTGGTAACGCTCGAAGAGCTGCAGGCCGTGGTGCCCGAGGCCACGGAGGAGCTTTTTACCACCATCGACACAGATGACAGCGGCACGCTCGACCTGGCCGAGGTGTCCCGTGCCATCGACATGGGTCTGCTGCCCGAAGACGCCTGAGGGGTGCAGCCCGTGGCGGCAGCGATCCGGCAGGCGGGGTGCGCAGGGCCGGACTGCGGGACAGCCGCCACGACAAGGGGGCGCCGGAGATGATCCGGCGCCCCCGATGTGTTTCCTGCCTTGGTCTTACAGACCGCGCGCCATGGCCGCGACGCCGGTGCGGGCCATGCGCACCTCGCCCAGGGGGCGCATAAGGTCGGCGAAGGCGTCGATCTTTTCGGGCGTGCCGGTCATCTCGAAGATGAAGCTTTCCAGCGTGCTGTCGACCACATTGGCGCGGAAGATCTCGGCAATGCGCAGGCTTTCCACGCGGGATTCCCCCTTGGCGAAGACCTTGATCAGCGCCAGTTCGCGGCTGACATGGGGGCCTTCGACGGTCAGGTCGGCCACCTCATGCACGGGCACCATGCGTTCGAGCTGCATCTTGATCTGGTGGATCACCTGCGGGGTGCCGCTGGTCACGATGGTGATGCGCGACCGTCGCCCGGTGTGATCCACCTCTGCGACCGTCAGGCTTTCGATATTGTAGCCACGGCCCGAAAACAGCCCGATGACGCGTGCCAGAACGCCCGGCTCGTTTTCCACCAGAATGGCCAGCGTATGAACCTCCACCACATCGGACATGTGGCTGCGAAGGTCGTAGGCAGAGTGGCTGGACGAGCCTTGTTCGATATTGAGCGGGGACATGTGAACTTCCTTTCCCGAAAGCGGCTAGCGCGCCCGGCGGCGCGAGAGGAGTGTGGCCATCGCCAGGCCGAACGCGGCCAGGATGACAGGCGAGACGAAGAGACGAACGGGAACTTGCGCTCCGGTCGTCAGGATTTGAAACAGGATATAGGGCGCGGCCCCCAGCATCAGAAGCAGGCCGAAGGCATAGCCGACCCAGCCCGGCGGCAGGGCATCGGCGCGAAGAAACAGCAACAGCGCAGGGGCCAGAAGCGCGGTTTCACCGTACCAGAGATAGGGCGCGGAGAGGAGCGTGGCAGTCAGCAGAACGGCCCCTTGCAGATCGGGGCCGATCCGGTCCGATGACCATGCAAGCCAGACCGCGATGGCCGCAACCCCGGCCAGCCCCCATTGCAGGCCAAGCGCCAGAGGTTCCGGCAGTCCCAGTCCGACAAGGGCGGAATAGGCGCTGACCATGAAGCCGCCCTCGGCGATGCGGCTTCGCACGACCTCCAGATGGGATTGGCCCATCTCGGCCATGGCGGGCCAATAGTCGGGGCCGAAGACAAGGGTGGCGAGTGCGGCGAAGGCCACGGCCACGCCAGCGCCCACGCCGATGGCCGTCCACTGGCGACCGGCCAGCAGCGCGATGGCCAGCATCAGCCCCAGTTGCGGCTTGATCGTCAGCAGCCCGCAGATAACCCCGGCAAGAACCGGCCACCCCGCCTGCAAGGCTGCGAGCACCGCCACCAGACCAGCGGCCCATAGCACCGACACCTGCCCCAGAAGCAGCGCGGGCAGCATCGCCGGGGCAAGGGCAATGGCCGCCCACAGGCCGCGATTTCCGGCCGCCAGCGGGCGGATCGCCAAAAGGATGGCGAGGATCGACAGCCCTGTGAACACAAGCCACGCGGCAAAGAAGGACAGATGCCCAAGCGGCAGCAGGATCAGCAGGAAGGTCGGGGGATAGACCCAAGGCAGCCAGTCATCCCCGGCAATGCCGTGGATCTCGATCAGCCGGGCCGGGTCGAACGCGGCCAGCGGGTCTCCGGCCACGGCCAGCTGTGCGGCGGCCCAGAACACGCGGAAATCCACGTCGAAGCTGACCGCCCCGCCGGGCAGCACCAGGCGCCAGATGAAGAACAGCCAGATCGCCAGCAGCAGGACTGTCGAGCCCGCAAACAGCACCCCGGCCCGAAGGCCGGCGCGGCCTTCGGTGAGATGAAGTGCAGGCTGCGAGGGCCCGGTCATCAGACCAGAACCGCGCCGCCGGCCTGGATTGCACCTTGCGTTTCGGCCTCGCCCAGAAGCATCTCGTTATGGGCTTTGCCCGACGGGATCATCGGGAAGCAGTTCTCGTGCTTCTCGACCAGGCAGTCGAAGATCACCGGGCCATCATAATTCAGCATTTCCATGATCGCATCGTCGAGATCCTTGGGGTCGCTGACCATGATGCCCTTGGCGCCGAAGGCCTCGGCGAGCTTGACGAAATCGGGCAGCGCCTCGGACCACGAATGGCTGTAGCGCTCGCCATGCAGCAGTTCCTGCCACTGGCGGACCATGCCGAGCCGTTCGTTGTTCAGGATGAACTGCTTCACGGGCAGGCGGTACTGAACCGCGGTGCCCATTTCCTGCATGTTCATGAGCCACGAGGCTTCGCCCGCGACGTTGATGACCAGCGCGCCGGGATGGGCGATCTGCACGCCGATCGAGGCCGGGGTGCCATAGCCCATGGTGCCCAAGCCGCCCGAGGTCATCCAGCGGTTGGGGTCGTTGAAGCCCAGGAACTGCGCCGCCCACATCTGATGCTGGCCCACCTCGGTGCAGATGTAACGGTCATGGTTCTTGGTCAGGGCCTCGAGCCGTTCCAGCGCGTATTGCGGTTTGATGGTGGCCTCGGACGGTTTATAATCGAGACAGCGGGTCTTCTTCCACTCCTCGATCTGCGCCCACCACTGTTTGACCGCCGCCGAATTGGTCTTGCGGCCCCGGCTTTTCCAGATCCGCAACAGGTCTTCCAGAACATGGCCAACATCGCCCACGATCGGGAAATCGGCGTGGATGACCTTGTTGATGGACGAGGGGTCGATGTCGATATGGGCTTTACGGCTGTTCGGACTGAAATCGGCGATGCGCCCGGTGATCCGGTCGTCAAAGCGGGCACCGATATTGATCATCAGGTCGCAGCCATGCATGGCGAGGTTGGCTTCATAGAGACCATGCATCCCCAGCATCCCGAGCCATTTGTCACCATTGGCGGGGTACGATCCCAGACCCATCAGGGTGGAGGTAATCGGAAAACCGGTGGCCTCGACCAGTTCGCGCAGCAGCTGGTTTGCCGCCGGGCCGGAATTGATGACACCGCCACCGGTATAGAAGATCGGACGCTCGGCGGTTTCCATCGCCTCGACCAGCGCGGTGATGATCTCGGGGTCACCCTTCACGCGCGGCTGGTAATGGGATTTGGAAACCTTGGGCTTGTTGGAATAGGCCCCGGTGGCGAACTGAACATCCTTGGGAATGTCGATCAGCACCGGACCCGGACGGCCCGAGGTGGCGATGTGAAACGCCTCGTGGATGGTGCCCGACAGGGTGTCGGTTTCCTTCACCAGCCAGTTCATCTTGGTGCAGGGGCGGGTGATGCCCACAGTGTCGGCCTCCTGGAACGCGTCCGAGCCGATCATGAAGGTGGGCACCTGGCCCGTGAGGCAGACAATCGGGATCGAGTCCATCAGCGCGTCGGTCAGGCCGGTCACCGCATTGGTGGCACCGGGGCCGGATGTGACCAGAACAACGCCGGGCTTGCCGGTCGAGCGGGCATAGCCTTCAGCCGCATGAACCGCGCCCTGTTCGTGACGCACAAGGATATGGCGGATCTCGTTTTGCTGGAAAATCTCGTCATAGATCGGAAGCACGGCACCGCCGGGATAGCCGAATACGGTATCGACACCCTGTTCCTTCAGGGCTTCGACCACCATCCTGGCGCCGGTCATCTGGGTCATTGCTCTTGCTCCTTCCAGCAGTTGCCCCTCATGGGCTTTCCTTGATCAATCCTGTCACCGTCGCAAAAAAAAAGCCCCCGGTGTGACGGGGGCGCATGGGGTACCGATATGGTTGTCGTCACCGACCCATGCGCGCGTTTCCTACAAGTACGAGAATGCGGGGCATTCACGGGCTCCTCTTTGCAAGTGGCGGCAGCTTATGCACGGCTGAAAAAGCCCGTCAACCTCGCATGGGCGAAAGAATGTCGCGGATCGGTGTTTTTCAGCAACTTTCTGTCTGGAAAAGCGGGAGGGAAGTAACGCCTCCCCTGCACCGCTTGACGTCATTGGAGCAAGGGGCCGATCAGAGACGTTGACGCTAGGGCACCCGGCCGGTCCGTTTTTCCCTGAAAACATGGTCGCAAAAAGAGAATCAGCGGTCGCATTGTGACGCCGGTTGGCATTCGGCTGCATGGGACGGTTCACAGGTCGTCCGTGTTAGCGCCAGCAAATCGTGCTTTCTTCGGTGACAACACCCGTTTTGCGGGAATTGGTAAAAAAATTTTACAATTTTCTAGCCAAACATGCCAAAATGCGCTTTGTTGCGCTGGGAGGCTTCGCTAACGTGGCCTCACTAAAAACACTCAACCGCGGCCCGATGGGGGTCGTGGAGATCCAAATGGGGAGGATACCATATGGACCGTCGTTCTTTTCTGAGAACGTCCGCTGTCGGCGGCGCTGCTGCTGCTTCGACCGCACTTGCCGCACCGGCCTACGCACAGGGCAACCGCACCCTGACCATGGTCACCACCTGGGGCCGTGGCCTTGCGGGTGTGCATGACTCGGCGCAGCGTGTTGCCGATTCGATCACCGCGATGTCGGATGGTGCACTGACCGTCGACCTGCGGGCCGCAGGCGAACTGGTTGGCGCCTTCGAGGTGTTCGACGCCGTGACCTCGGGTCAGGCCGACATGTATCATGGCGCGGACTACTACTTCGTCAGCCAGCATCCCGGCTACGCCTTCTTCACCGCCGTGCCCTTCGGCATGACCGCGCAGGAACTGGCCAACTGGTACTATCACCAGGGCGGCATGGAACTGCATGACGAACTGGGCCAGATCTTCGGCCTGAAATCCTTCCTCGGCGGCAACACCGGGGCGCAGTCCGGCGGCTGGTACCGCAATGAAATCAACAGCCCCGAGGATTTCCAGGGCCTGCGCTTCCGCATGCCCGGCCTCGGTGGTCAGGCGCTTGGTCGTCTCGGCGCATCGGTGCAGAACCTGCCCGGCGGCGAAGTGTACCAGGCGCTGGCATCGGGTGCCATCGACGGCACCGAGTGGATCGGCCCGTGGGCGGACCAGTCGGCCGGTTTCCAGGAAATCACCAACATCTACTACACCGCAGGCTTCCACGAGCCGGGTGCAGGCCTGTCGGTGGCAACGAACCGCGACGTGTTCGAAAGCCTGTCGCCCGCGCATCAGAAGATCATCGAGATCGCGTCGGCAGAATGCCACCAGTGGAACCTCTCTCAGTTCCTGGCCAACAACTCCAACGCGCTGGCACAGCTGGTCGCGGGTGGCGTGCAGGTCCGCACCTTCCCCGACTCGGTCTGGGATGCCTTCGGCGCGGCGTCGCAGGAAGTGCTCGACGAGAACATGGGCGACGAACTGTTCGCCCGCATCCGCGAAAGCGCGATGGCCTCGATGCGCACCTCCTCGGGCTGGATCCAGGCCTCGGAAGGCACCTACCGCGCACAGCGTGACCGCGTGCTCGGCTAAGGGCTGATCAAGCTCATACGGACAGGCCCGCCCCCCGAGCTCAAAACCGGGGGGCGGTGCCACAGGTGACGGACGCATCCGGCGCAGGGCCGCATCTGCGACCGAAACGGGGGAGCATTCCACATGTTCGATGGCATTCTCTGGGCGCTGGAGAATATCGCCATGTCCTTCTACAACCTGGGCTATGCGATCACGCATCCCGGCGAGTGGCTGGCATGGCTTGGCGGATGGGCACAGGCCGAAGGCGACCGCGCGCTTGAGATAAAGCAGTCGCTGGCGCGGTTCATCTATTACGGCGGGTCGGTCGAATTCTTCTTCGTGATCTTCACGACCTTCCTTGTTCTGACCGTCATCGGTTTCTGGAAGCGGGACTTCCTCTGGGCACTGGTGCGCGGGCTGGAGGGCGTTGCCAACGGAGTTGGCCGCTTCTTTGCCTGGGCGGGTCTGATCATGGTTCTGCAACAGATCATGATCGTCTTCCTGCAACGCATCTTCCGGGTCGCTGAAATCTCCATCGGGCCGATGGGGCTGGGGTTCACGCAGGATCTCAGCTGGTTCTCGGAAGAGCTCAAACTCTACAACGCGATGATCGTGGCGCTTTGCGTCACCTACACCTTCGTGCAGGGCGGGCATGTGCGGGTGGACCTCGTCTATTCGGCCGTCAGCCACCGCACCAAGCGGATCATCGACATGTTCGGGTCCATCTTCTTCATGATGCCGGCGACCGTGCTGACCTGGATGTATGCCTGGTATTTCCTCTGGCGCCACCTGGTCACGCCGAACCCGAATGCGGGCGCGACGCTGGACCGGATGATGATGCAGGCCCGGGCGCTGCGCTGGAACGTGGAAACCATCGGGTTCAGCCCGAACGGGTTCAACGCCTACTTCCTGTTCAAGATCCTGCTCGTCAGCTACTGCGCGCTGGTCTTCATTCAGGCGATGGCATTCTTCTGGCGCTCCTACCTCGAACTGGTCGAGGGCGAAGAGAGCGCTGGAAAACATCTCGACAAGGACTCGCTCGGTGAGGGCGAAGAAGCCTACGAAGGCACGCATTAAGGGGACTGGGATCAATGCTATTCGGACTTGACGGAGTCGAGGTCGGCCTGATCGTGGTCTTCCTCTGCCTCTTCGGGGGCATCATGACGGGCTTCCCCGTGGCCTTCGCCATCGGCGGCGCCGGGGTGATTTCCTTCGGCATCATCGCCGCTTTGGACAATGCCGGGCTGCTGGTGCATGCGGCCATCGACACCGGCTCGGCGGAATATGCCGCGCTGATTGCGGAAGGGGTGGCGCGAGAGGCCATATCGGTCTTCCGATACCCGGAATTGCCAAGGATCGAAGAACATCTCTTCCCCGGTGGCTGGGAACAGGCGCTGGACCGCAACCTGGGCTTTATCGTCAACCGCATGAACGAGCGCGTGATCGCGGGCCAGTCCATCGAGACGCTGCTTGCGGTGCTGATGTTCGTGATGATGGGCATCACGCTGGAACGGTCCAAGATTGCAAACGATCTGCTGACCACCATGGCGCGTGTCTTCGGGCCGCTGCCGGGCGGTCTGGCCGTATCCATCGTCATCGTGGGTGCGTTCCTTGCGGCTTCCACCGGGATCGTGGGCGCAACCGTGGTGACCATGGGCCTTCTGGCCCTGCCCACCATGCTGCGCAACAACTACAGCCCGGAACTGGCGACCGGGGTGATCGCCGCCTCGGGCACGCTCGGGCAGATCATTCCGCCCTCTATCGTGATCGTTCTGCTCGGCACGCTGGCCGGTGACCTCTACGCCATCGGGCAGGAAACCCGCGCCATCGCGGCGGGCTGTCGTGACGCCCTGACCTATCTGGGCAGCCCGGCGGTTCTGTCGGTCGGTACGCTCTTCCAGGCGGCGCTGTTGCCGGGGATCTTCCTTGCGTTCCTCTACGGGGCCTATGCGTTCGGCTTTGCGATGCTGAATCCCTCCAAGGCGCCTGCGGTGCAGTTCGAGGGGGGCTCGGGCGAGGTCATCACCCGAAACGAGGGGCTGACATGGTTCCTCGGTGTGCCGCTGGCGATCATCCTTGCGGTGGTCGTGGCGGGGCAGGCGGGTCTGGTCGGCAGCCAGTCGATTTTCGTCTCCTCCTATTCCGAGGCCGGCGAGTCCGCCGACCTGCGCACCAACGTGTCCGACAGCTGCCGCGACGCCATGATCGAGCTGCATGGCCAGGAGGCCTGGGATGCAGCCGTCGCGCAGCAGGAGGCCATCGACGCATCCGGCGGGGTGGAGCAGTCGCATGAACGCTCTGCCGAGGAAATGGACGCTGCCCGCGCCGAAGCACTGGCCAATATCGCGCCGATCGGCACCGGCGTGGCCGTGTTCTTCGTCATGCTGGCCCTGGTTCTGACCACCGCCCGCGGGATCATGCCTTCGGCCGATCCGCGCCCGCTGTTGATCGGTGGTGCGGGTGTTCTTGCCGCATTCCTGGTGGACATTGCCCTGATCGGTCCGGCCACCAGTTCCGGCAGCACCTTCATCCTGCTGGCCATCCCCTTCGCCATCACGGCCTATGGGGTGCTGGAAGCGATGAAGCGCTTGTCCACGAACGAATTGCTGCGCGTGGTCTTCCCGCCGCTGGTGCTGATCGTGGCCGTGCTCGGCTCGATCCTTGGTGGCATCACCAACCCGACACCGGCTGCGGCGCTCGGGGCCGGTGGGGCGATCATGCTGGCGGCCTATCGCAAGCTGAGCGAAGAGCAGAAGTCCGGCAAGATCATCCTCTGGGCAAGCCTTGCCATCGTGATCATGATCCTTTTCGGGATCAATTTCGACCTTCGTGTGAACCGCGAGTCCGTGGCGGTGGAAGACTGGATCGCCTACCTGATCACGCTTGGCGCTTATCACTTTGCCTTCTTCGGGCTGCTCTACGGGTGCTGGGTCTTGCTGCGCGGCGGTGTGCTGTCGCCGGTGGTGCGCGAAACCGCGAAGGTGACCTCGATGGTGTTCACCATCCTCATCGGCTCGCAGTTGCTGAACCTGGTGGTGATCTCCTTCGGGGGCGAACACTATATTCAGGCGTTCCTGCGCAGTTTCGACGAGGAATGGAAGGTCTTCCTTCTGGTGATGATCATCCTCTTCATCCTGGGCTTCGTTCTGGATTTCCTTGAAATCATCTACATCGTGATCCCGATCGTCGGGCCGGTCATCTATGGCGGCACGATGGACCCGAAATGGGTGACGATCATGATCGCGGTGAACCTTCAGACCAGCTTCCTGACACCGCCCTTCGGCTTTGCGCTGTTCTATCTGCGGGGGGTCGCGCCAGCCAGCGTGACGACGGGCCATATCTATCGGGGGGTCATACCCTTCGTGCTGATCCAGGTGATCGGGCTGGCGCTGCTGTGGCTGTTCCCGCAGATCGTGACCATCGTGCCGGATCTGCTGCCCAACAACTAGGGGCAGGGCGGACACCCAAACAAAAGCGGGCCTCCAATCGGGGGCCCGTTCTGCATGTCAAAGGTCTCTGAACAGGTTCAGTCGTCCATCGGGCGGGTATCAGGCAGGGTCAGCCGCGCCACCTGTTCCGCGATCGGGTCGATGGACAGCGGATGCGCCTCGGATTCATAGGCCTCGGGATCTTTCAACTGCTGCCAGGCACCGCCCAGATAGACCTCCAGCGCCGAGAACTTGGCCTTGTAGCCCATCTTCGCGCTGCCGGGCACCCAATAGCCAAGATAGACATAAGGAAGCCCCGCATCCCGCGCGATCTGGATATGGTCGAGGATCACATAGCTGCCAAGCGACCGCTGCGCCTGATCGGGACGGAAGAAGGAGTAGACCATCGACAGCCCGTCATCGAGCACATCTGTCAGGCAGACGGCGGTCAGAGTGTTCTCGGCATCCGCCGTGTCGCGATATTCGATGACCCGGCTGCGCACCGGCGTTTCTTCGATCATCGCGGCAAACTCGAACACATCCATGTCGGCCATGCCGCCATCGGCGTGGCGGCTATCGAGATAGTTCCTGAAAAGCGCATATTGCTCCTCGGTTGCCCAGGGGCTGCGCGCCTCGCGTACAAGGCCCTGATTTCGGCGCAGCGCGCGGCGCTGGCTTTTGGTGGGCACAAAGTCCGCAACCCTGATCCGGGCGGACAAGCAAGCGGAACAATCCGAACAGGACGGGCGATAAAGCACGTTCTGTGAGCGGCGGAATCCCTGCTTGGACAGCGAATCGTTCAGCTTTTCGGCATGGTCGCCCTGCAGGGCGGTGAACAGCTTCCGCTCCCGCTTACCCTCAAGATATGGGCAAGTCTGCGGAGCCGTCACATAGAATTGTGGCGCAAGCGGTAGGCTGTGGCGCATAACGTCCTGTCTGCAAGGGCTGCTGTTACTGTCCTGTCACAGGAAAGCCTGCAACAGGATCGGCGGGCGGGCAACCCATTTTGGCCTGCCCACCCGGTTAACGGCCCGTTACCGCGGACGGTTGATGGCGGCCGTGCCAAGAAAGGCATCCGGCAGGCTTTGATGGCGCTGGCTGAGTGCGATCATCCCGATGGACAGGACATGCGGCAGGAAGAAGCTGGCGCAGAGCAGGTATCCGCCCGTATGCATCATCGCCTCGGTGCCGTTCAGCCGTTGGCCCTGCGCATTGCGCAGCTCGATATTCATCAGCCGCATGCCAAGCGTGGCAGAGCCCGACGCGATGGTGATGGACCGGTAGAGAAAGCTGGTGGCAATCCAGAAGAGCGGCCACAGGAACCAGGCGATCGACAGGGTCAGAACGCCAAGCAGCAGCATGGCGATAAAAATCAGCGCCACATCCACGACCCAGGCAAAAAGGCGCTTGGCGGGGATGCCGTCGTAAAAGACGGCTTGGCGGTCGGGGTCGGGCAGGGCGGAAGTCATTGTATAGGTCATGGCGCGTTTTTCATGGATTGAAAAGGGCCGACCGCGCGGGGACAGGCGCGGCCGGCAGAGAGAGGCCCAAGGGGTTGGGGGTCAGGCCTCTACGGTTTCGGCGTCAGCGGCCTCTTCCCGGGCCCGGCGGGCGCGGTCGGCCATGAACTGGTCGAACTCGGCCTTGTCCTTGGCCTCACGCAGACGGTTGAGGAAGCTTTCGAACGCGTCCTGCTCCTCCTCCAGCCGGCGCAGCGTGTCGGCCTTGTAGCTGTCGAAGGCCGTGTTTCCCGACGTGCGGAAGGAATGGCCATGGGAACGGGTACGGGCGCGGCAGCCTTTGGTGAACATACGTTTGCTCCAGATCATGTAGAAGAGAAGGGCGAGGCCAACGGGCCAGAAGAAGATGAAACCAAGGACCATGGCGGCGATCCAGGCGCCCTTGCCCTTGTCATCCAGCCAGTCTTCGGCACGCGAAAACCAGCCTTTGGCGGTGTCGGCCACATCGGTCGTGGTGGCGGTTGCAGTCATGGTGTCCTCCGTTTCGGGGTCAATGTAAATCCTCTTTACATGATCCAAGATGGGAAGGCGGACGGAGGCTTCAAGGGGGGATGTGAAAAGTTTTTACATTTTCTTTGCTGCGGTGACCTGAGCCCCAAGTTTCCTCCGCCTCATGGAGAGTCTTCGGGTGTAGGGGGTCTGTTCGGACAAGAGCTTCTTCAGCTTGGCATTCTCAGCTTCCAGCGCTCGCAGCTTCTTCGCATCCGACAGTGCCATGCCGCCGTATTTGCTATTGTACTTTTAAAAGGTGCCCTGGCTGATCCCATTGCGCCTGCACACATCAGTTGTCTTCTCGTCAGCTTCCTGCTCCTTGATCATCGAAATGATCTGTTCGTCGGCGAGGCTCGGCTTCATTTGTCCGTCCTTTTGCTGGGCGGGCTCTACACGAAACGGGAGGAAATTCAGGGGCTCAGGTCAAAGGGTTGGCCAGTTCCACCTATCGTGCACGACGCGGAGCACGGTGAGGGTTTCGCCCACCACACGATAGATCACGTAATGCTACCCGATGGGATGAACGCGCGCAGGTGGGGTGATCTCAGGGCGTTCGCGGGCGACGGTCGGCAGGTCACAAAGCATCTCGGATGATCCGTACAGGGTGACAATGTAGTGATCGGCGTGCGCGATTGACCATGCATGCGCGGTATGGGGCCAAATATCCTCCAGATCGGCATCTGCTTGCGGCAGAATGTCGAGCGAGAGATCAGGCACCGTGCGGAGACTACGTTACCCTCGAAGAGGGCAACATGATCGACGTATCGACTGGTCTCTGATCGTTTGGTCACTATGATTGAGGAAACCCTCGGCGAAAGCCGGGGGTTTTCTTGTTTCGGGGATGTCCCATATGGTTTTGGGGATAGGGCGAAGGATTGTGACCATGTCGAGCGGCCAAGCTGAACTACATTTCCTGTGCGGCAAGATCGCGGCGGGGAAGTCGACTTTGGCGAAGGCGCTGGCGGTAGAGCATCGGGCGGTGGTGCTGTCAGAGGACGAGTGGCTGCCGCTGCTCTATCCTGACGAGTTGCTGACGATCCCCGACTATGTGCGCTGTTCCACCCGGCTGAAAAAGGTTGTGGGGCCGCTGGTGCGCGACCTGCTGGCGGCGGGGGTGAGCGTGGTGCTGGACTTTCCGGCCAACACGGTCGAGCAGCGCCGCTGGATGAAGGAGTTGGCCAACAGCACCGGCGCGCCGCATAGGCTGCACTATCTCGATGTTTCGGATGAGGTCTGCAAGGCCCGTCTAAAGGCGCGCAATGCAGGTGGTGAGCACCCGTTCGATGTGACGGATGAACAGTTCGAACAGATCACCAGCCACTTCGTGCCGCCGGGCGAGGGGGAGGGCTTTAGGATAGTGGTGCGTGGATCGTAAGATGGACACTTCGCGCGGCTTGATCCATTTGTCATCTACGCCGCTTGACCCCACCCCCCGAACCCCCTAAGAGACCCCATCGGCAAGGCCCCGGATTCGTCCGGGGCTCTGCTTTTGTTCGCAAGGACACTCACGACGGGCACCTACGGGGGCCTATAACATCAGGGTTTCGCGGCTTCTGCCGCAGGACCCGCACAGAAAACGGAAGACAGTAAACATGGCACTCAAGTCGTATAAGCCGACGACGCCGGGCCAGCGTGGGCTGGTTCTGATCGACCGTTCGGAGCTGTGGAAAGGACGTCCTGTCAAGGCCCTCACCGAGGGTCTGACGAAGTCGGGCGGCCGGAACAACACCGGACGGATCACGATGCGCCGCCGCGGCGGTGGGGCAAAGCGTCTCTATCGCATCGTCGATTTCAAGCGGAACAAGTTCGACGTCACCGCGACCGTCGAGCGGATCGAATATGACCCCAACCGGACCGCGTTCATCGCCCTGGTCAAGTACGAAGACGGCGAGCAGGCCTATATCCTCGCGCCACAGCGTCTGGGACTTGGCGACAAGGTGATCGCGTCGGCCAAGGCCGACATCAAGCCCGGCAACGCGATGCCCTTCTCGGGCATGCCGATCGGGACGATCGTCCACAACATCGAGCTGAAGCCCGGCAAGGGTGGCCAGATCGCACGCGCCGCGGGCACCTATGCCCAGTTCGTCGGCCGCGACGGTGGCTACGCCCAGATCCGCCTGTCCTCGGGCGAGCTTCGCCTCGTGCGTCAGGAATGCATGGCCACCGTTGGTGCCGTGTCGAACCCGGACAACTCGAACCAGAACATCGGTAAGGCCGGTCGCAACCGCCACAAGGGCATCCGCCCGTCTGTGCGTGGTGTCGTGATGAACCCGGTCGATCACCCCCATGGTGGTGGTGAAGGCCGGACCTCTGGCGGCCGTCACCCGGTTACCCCCTGGGGCAAGCCGACCAAAGGGGCTCGTACCCGCAACAAGAACAAGGCGTCGCAAAAGCTCATCATCCGCTCGCGTCACGCCAAGAAGAAAGGACGCTGATAGATGTCGCGTTCCGTCTGGAAGGGCCCTTTTGTCGACTCTTACGTCCTCAAGAAGGCCGAAAAAGCCCGCGAGTCGGGCCGCAACGAGGTCATCAAGATCTGGTCGCGCCGTTCCACCATTCTGCCCCAGTTCGTGGGCCTTACCTTCGGCGTCTACAATGGCAAGAAGCACGTCCCGGTGAACGTCACCGAGGACATGATCGGCCAGAAGTTCGGTGAATACTCGCCGACGCGGACCTATTACGGTCACGCGGCCGACAAGAAAGCGAAG
This sequence comes from Nioella sediminis, assembly GCF_001879695.1. Classification (GTDB taxonomy): domain Bacteria; phylum Pseudomonadota; class Alphaproteobacteria; order Rhodobacterales; family Rhodobacteraceae; genus Nioella; species Nioella sediminis. Next base: position 31,184 of record NZ_MNBL01000027.1, on the reverse strand, counting down.
AGGAAGTAAGCCATGGGCAAGGATAAGAATCCCCGCCGCGTGGCGGATAACGAGGCAATGGCAAAGCTGCGCATGCTGCGCACCAGCCCGCAGAAGCTGAACCTCGTGGCACAGATGATCCGCGGCAAATCCGTGGACAAGGCGCTGGCCGATCTGACCTTCTCGCAGAAGCGGATCGCACAGGACGTCAAGAAGTGCCTGCAGTCCGCTATCGCCAATGCCGAGAACAACCACAATCTCGACGTGGACGAACTGGTCGTTGCCGAAGCCTATGTCGGCAAGAACATGGTCATGAAGCGCGGTCGTCCGCGTGGCCGTGGCCGCTTTGGCCGGATCGTGAAGCCGTTTTCGGAACTCACCATCAAGGTGCGTCAAGTTGAGGAGCAAGCCTAATGGGTCACAAGGTTAATCCGATCGGCATGCGCCTGCAGGTGAACCGCACCTGGGACAGCCGCTGGTACGCAGATACCAAGGACTACGGGAACCTCCTGCTGGAGGACATCAAGATCCGTGAGTTCATCCACGAAGAGTGCAAGCAGGCGGGCGTGTCCCGTGTGATCATCGAACGTCCGCACCGCAAGTGCCGCGTCACCGTTCACACCGCGCGTCCGGGCGTGATCATCGGCAAGAAAGGCGCCGATATCGAAACCCTGCGCAAGAAGCTCGCGTCGATGACCGCTTCGGAACTGCACCTCAACATCGTCGAGGTCCGCAAGCCCGAGCTGGACGCTGCCCTGGTGGCAGAATCCATCGCGCAGCAGCTGGAACGTCGTGTGTCCTTCCGTCGTGCCATGAAGCGCGCCGTGCAGAACGCCATGCGCATGGGTGCCCTGGGCATCCGCGTGAACGTTGCCGGCCGTCTGGGTGGCGCAGAGATCGCGCGGACCGAATGGTACCGTGAGGGCCGCGTGCCGCTTCACACCCTGCGCGCCGACATCGACTATGCACATGCCGAGGCGTCCACGCCCTACGGCATCATCGGCATCAAGACCTGGATCTTCAAAGGCGAAATCATGGAGCACGATCCCGCTGCCCGTGACCGTCGCGCCGCTGAAGCCCAGGAAGGTGGCGGTCCGCGTCCTCAGGGCGGTGGCCGTGGCCGTCGTGATCGCTAAGGAGTAGAAGACAATGCTGCAACCGAAGCGCACAAAATTCCGCAAACAGCACAAGGGCCGGATCCGTGGTGAAGCGAAGGGCGGGTCTGACCTGAACTTCGGCACCTACGGCCTGAAGGCACTCCAGCCCGAGCGGGTCACCGCCCGTCAGATCGAAGCCGCCCGTCGGGCCATGACGCGTCACATGAAGCGTCAGGGTCGTGTCTGGATCCGGATCTTCCCCGATCTGCCCGTGACCTCGAAGCCCGTCGAAGTTCGGATGGGTAAAGGTAAGGGGTCCGTCGATTACTGGGCCTGCAAGGTCAAGCCCGGCCGGATCATGTTCGAGATCGATGGCGTGTCCGAGCCGATCGCCCGCGAGGCCCTGCGCCTGGCTGCGATGAAGCTGCCGATCAAGACCCGCACCGTGGTCCGCGAAGACTGGTAATCGGTGGGCAAACTGCCCACCCTACGACATCAAAACCCCCGTCGAGCTGATCGGCGGGGGTCTTCCTTTTGCTGCGATCCGGTTCGGGCGAGCCGTTTGACGTTGAGCGGGGCCAAGGCGGTTCGAACCGCCTTCCAACCCGATTTCGAAATCGGGTCAAAGCGCCTTCGAAGGCGCTTCCCTGCCCGGTCTTACCGGTCTCCGAACATATCCCCCAGGCCACCGAGAACCGATCCCTCGCCCTTGCTGCCACCCGGCATCGCGGCGCGCATGATGCGGTCGGCGAGGCGAGAGAAGGGCAGGCTTTGTAGCCAGACGGTGCCGGGGCCTTTCAGGGTGGCAAGGAACAGGCCTTCACCCCCGAAGACCATGGATTTCAGGTTCCCGGCCCGTTCGATGTCATATCCGACGCTGCCATCCATCGCCGCCAGACACCCTGTATCGACCCGCAGGGTTTCGCCCGCCGCAAGCTCTCGCTTGATGACGGTGCCGCCCACATGAATGAAGGCCATCCCGTCGCCGTTCAGGCGCTGAAGGATAAAGCCCTCGCCCCCGAAGAACCCGACGCCAAGCTTCTTCTGAAAGGCGATCCCCGTGGTTGTCCCGAAAGCGGCACACAGAAACGCATCCTTCTGACAGATCAGTTCGCCGCCGATCTCCGCCATATTCACGGGGATGATCTTGCCGGGATAGGGGGCCGCGAAGGCCACGCGCTTCTTGCCCTGACCGTTATTGGTGAAATGGGTGAGGAAGATGGATTCGCCCGTCAGCACCCGTTTGCCGACATTGAGCAACGAGTTCATGATCCCGCCCGAGGGACGCGCGCCATCGCCCATGCGACTTTCGAAATCGATGCCGTCCTCAAGGTAGTTCATCGCGCCCGCTTCGGCGATCACCTTCTCGCCGGGGTCAAGCTCCACCTCGACGATCTGCATGTCGTCACCAAAGAGCTCGTAGTCGACTTCATGGCATTGCATCGGAAATATCCTTTTGGCTGTTGGAAATGGAAATTACCCGGCCAGAGAATTGACGCCGCGCCTTCGGGCGTCAAGTGTCCTGTATCGGGAGCCGGGGTTTGCCGTGCGTCCGCTGCCGTTCATCCACAGCCGCCGTATCACGATACGGGGCCGGGCCTCACTCCCACCGGTAGTTGAAACTGACCGAGATGCGTTCCTCCTCGGCCATGTTCATCGGCACCTCGTGGCGCAGCCAGCTTTCCCATAGCAGCACATCGCCGACATCCGGTTTGACGTAGATGAAGGTCTTCAGCTCTTCCCGCGCGCCTTTCCTGCGGGCCGGGGCGGCCATCATCCGGCCGGATCGCGGGTCCTCCAGCTTCAATGCGCTGGCCCCGTCTGGCATCGCCACATAGGTTGTGCCGGAAATGACGGAATGCGGGTGCAGGTGGCTGGAATGCATGCCGCCCTCTGGCAGGATGTTGATCCAGAGATCCTCCAGCACCAGCTTGCGGCCATCGAGATCGAACTCCAGATCCTCGGCAAAGGCCGCGACGTGCTGATCGAGCACCTTCACCAGATCGGCAAAGATCGGAAAGCGCCAGGGCAGGTCGGTGAGCGAGGCGTAGGAGGTATAGCCGGGATAGCCGTTCGCCTCGCACCATTGCTGCCCGGCCTCGTCATCCTCGGCGATCACGATGCAGGAATTGTCCAGCTCCTGCGGGTCAATCTCAGGGGCGAATTCCGACAGGCGGGCGCGGTAGAGGCGGGTCACGAAGAGGGATGATATCTGGGCCATGCGCGTGCTATTACCCCAAGGCGTGCCGCCACGCGAGAGCCATCGCAGCCTTGTGGTGCAGGTTTTTCAATCTAACCCTTGCCCCCCACGCCCAACCCCCCTATAGAGCGGCATCGCACGCTTCCCCGGGTTCGCCCGGGGATTCGTCGTTTGTCATTCATCCACCAGGTCAACGGGTGACCCATCGCGGGGCTCGCTGGTGTTTTGAGAGAAGGAAGAAGGCGCATGAACGCCACCGAACTGCGTGACAAGACCCCGGATCAGCTTCGGGACGAACTCGTCAATCTGAAGAAAGAATCGTTCAACCTGCGGTTTCAGCAGGCCACCGGCCAGCTGGAAAACACCGCGCGTATGCGTCAGGTCCGCCGCGACACTGCCCGCATCATGACGATCCTGAACGAAAAAGCAGCCGCCGCTGCGTCGGCCGAGTAAGAGGAGCCACTTAGATGCCCAAACGTATCCTTACCGGCACCGTCACCAGCGACAAGAACGAACAGACCGTCACCGTGTCTGTCGAGCGCCGCTTCAAGCACCCCGTGCTGCAGAAAACCATCCGTAAGTCCAAAAAGTACCGGGCTCACGATGCCAACAACACTTTCAAGGTGGGGGATACCGTCCGTATCCAGGAATGTGCCCCCATCTCGAAGTCGAAACGCTGGGAAGTGATCGCGAACTAAGCGATCCCGTTCCAGATTGAACGAAACCCTGGGGGATCAAACAAGACCAGCCCCCACAGGTCGGGAGAAACCACATGATCCAGATGCAGACCAATCTGGATGTCGCTGACAACTCCGGCGCTCGCCGGGTGCAGTGCATCAAGGTCCTGGGTGGTTCCAAGCGTAAATACGCCTCCGTCGGCGACATCATTGTCGTCTCGGTGAAGGAAGCCATCCCGCGCGGCCGCGTGAAGAAAGGGGACGTCCGCAAGGCCGTCGTCGTGCGCACCGCCAAGGAAGTTCGCCGTGAAGACGGCACCGCAATCCGCTTTGACCGCAACGCCGCCGTGATCCTGAACAACGCAGGTGAGCCGGTCGGTACCCGTATCTTCGGGCCGGTTGTGCGCGAACTGCGTGCCAAGAACTTCATGAAGATCATCTCGCTCGCCCCGGAGGTGCTGTAAGATGGCTGCTAAGCTGAAAACCGGCGACAAGGTCGTCGTGCTGGCCGGCAAGGACAAGGGCAAGGAAGGCACAATCGCCTCCGTCGACCCCAAGGCCGGCAAAGCCGTCGTGGACGGCATCAACATGGCGATCCGCCATACCCGTCAGAGCCAGACCGACCAGGGCGGCCGCCTTCCCAAGGCAATGCCGATCCAGCTGTCGAACCTCGCGCTGATCGACGCAAACGGCAAACCGACCCGCGTTGGCTTCCGCATGGAAGGCGACAAGAAGGTCCGTTACGCCAAGACCACGGGGGACGTGATCGATGCTTGATTCCGCAAACTACACCCCGCGTCTGAAGGCCGCCTACAAGGACAGCATCCGTGCTGCCATGAAGGAAGAGTTCGGCTACAAGAACGACATGCAAATCCCGCGCCTGGACAAGATCGTCCTGAACATCGGCTGCGGGGCCGAAGCGGTTCGCGATTCCAAGAAGGCCAAATCGGCCCAGGAAGACCTGACCGCCATCGCTGGCCAGAAGGCTCTGACCACCACGGCCTCCAAATCGATCGCCGGTTTCCGGGTTCGTGAAGGCATGCCGCTTGGCGCCAAGGTCACCCTGCGCGGCGACCGCATGTACGAATTCCTCGATCGCCTGATCACGATTGCAATGCCCCGCGTCCGCGACTTCCGCGGCGTGTCGGGCAAATCCTTCGACGGCCGTGGCAACTACGCCATGGGCATGAAGGAACATATCGTGTTCCCCGAGATCAACTTCGACAAGGTCGATGAGGTCTGGGGCATGGATATCGTGATCGCCACCACCGCGAAGACCGACGCGGAAGCCAAGGCGCTGTTGAAGCATTTCAACATGCCGTTCAACAGCTGAGCCGCGGAGAGGAAGTAGAACATGGCTAAGAAAGCAATGATCGAACGCGAACTGAAGCGGGAACGTCTGGTGGCACAATATGCCGCCAAGCGCGCCGCGCTGAAGGAAATCGCGAATGACGAAGAGCGGCCGATGGAAGAGCGGTTCAAGGCGCGCCTGAAACTGGCGAAACTGCCCCGCAACAGCTCTGCCACCCGTCTTCACAACCGTTGCCAGCTGACCGGTCGCCCCAAGGCGTATTACCGCAAGCTGAAAATGTCGCGGATCAAGCTGCGTGACCTGGCCTCGAACGGCCAGATCCCCGGCATGGTCAAGTCGAGCTGGTAAGGAGGGTTTGACATGATGAACGATCCTATCGGTGATATGCTGACCCGTATCCGCAACGCCCAGATGCGCGGCAAGTCGACCGTGTCGACCCCGGCATCGAAGCTGCGCGCATGGGTTCTGGATGTGCTGGCCGACGAAGGCTATATCCGCGGCTACGAACGTGGCACGGATGCAAAGGGCCATCCCACCATCGAAATCAGCCTCAAGTACTATGAAGGCGAGCCTGTGATCCGCGAAGTCAAGCGCGTGTCCAAGCCCGGCCGCCGCGTGTACATGAGCGTCAACGACATCCCGCAGGTCCGTCAGGGCATGGGTGTTTCCATCGTCTCCACGTCCAAGGGCGTGATGTCGGATGCAGCTGCACGTGGCGCCAATGTTGGCGGCGAAGTGCTCTGCACCGTGTTCTAAGGAGGTTTGGCAATGTCTCGTATTGGTAAGAAACCGGTCGAGCTGCCGTCGGGTGTGACTGCATCCGTCTCCGGCCAGACCGTTGAAGTGAAGGGCCCCAAGGGCACCCGCAGCTTCACCGCAACCGACGATGTGACGCTCTCCGTCGAAGACAACGCCGTGTCGGTCACCCCGCGCGGCAAGTCCAAGCGGGCGCGTCAGCAGTGGGGCATGTCCCGCACCCAGGTCGCCAATCTGGTGACCGGTGTGACCGAAGGCTTCAAGAAAGAGCTGGAGATCCAGGGTGTGGGTTACCGCGCGCAGATGCAGGGCAATGTCCTGAAACTGTCGCTCGGCCTGTCGCATGACGTGAATTTCGAGGTTCCTGCCGGGGTCACCGTGACCGCGCCGAAGCCGACCGAAATCATCGTCGAAGGCATCGACCAGCAAGAGGTCGGCCAGGTTGCAGCAAACATCCGCGAATGGCGCAAGCCCGAGCCCTACAAGGGCAAAGGCATCCGCTACAAGGATGAGTATATCTTCCGCAAGGAAGGCAAGAAGAAGTAAGGGCGCGAACAATGGCAAACAGCAAACAAGTCCTGTTCCAGAAACGCCGCCTGCGCGTCCGGAACAAGCTGCGGAAAACCGCGAATGGGCGTCCGCGCCTGTCGGTGCACCGTTCGAACAAGAACATCAGCGTGCAGCTGATCGACGACGTGAATGGCGTCACCCTGGCCTCCGCCTCCACCATGGAGAAGGATCTGGGCGTGGTCGGCAAGAACAACGTCGAAGCGGCCACCAAGGTGGGCGCGGCGATTGCCGAGCGTGCCAAGGCCAAAGGCGTCGAAGAATGCTACTTCGACCGTGGCGGCTTCCTCTTCCACGGCAAGGTGAAGGCTCTGGCCGACGCTGCGCGTGAAGGTGGTCTGAAGTTCTAATCACTTGCAGGCGGCTCCGGTCAGGGGCCGCCTCGATGATCGGGGGACTGGGTTTGCGCCTGTCCACTGCGATCGACGCAACCGGCGCATAGCGCGCCACCTGAAAGAGGATGCCAATCAATGGCAGAACGTGAACAGCGCCGCGGCCGCCGCCGCGAAGAGCGCGAAGAAACCCCGGAATTCGCTGACCGCCTTGTCGCGATCAACCGTGTGTCCAAAACCGTCAAAGGTGGTAAGCGCTTCGGCTTCGCCGCCCTCGTGGTTGTGGGCGACCAGCGTGGCCGCGTCGGCTTCGGCAAGGGCAAGGCCAAAGAGGTGCCCGAGGCGATCCGCAAGGCGACCGAGCAGGCCAAGCGTCAGCTGATCCGCGTGCCGCTGAAGGAAGGCCGCACCCTGCATCACGACGTCAAGGGCCATCACGGCGCTGGCAAGGTGACCATGCGCACCGCTCCGGAAGGCACCGGGATCATCGCCGGTGGTCCTATGCGCGCCGTGTTCGAGATGCTGGGCGTCAAGGACGTGGTTGCCAAGTCGACCGGGTCCCAGAACCCCTACAACATGATCCGCGCCACGCTGGACGGTCTCCGCAACGAGTCCTCCCCGCGTATGGTTGCGGCTCGCCGTGGCAAGAAAGTGGCCGACATCCTGCGCAAGCCGGAAGCCGAAGCCACCGCCGAAGCCGCTGACTCGTAAGGAGACGCACCCATGGCAAAAACCATCGTCGTCAAGCAGATCGGTTCCCCGATCCGCCGCCCCGCCATCCAGCGCCAGACGCTGATCGGCCTGGGCCTGAACAAGATGCACAAGACCCGCGAACTGGAAGATACCCCTTCGGTCCGTGGCATGATCGCCAAGATCCCGCATATGGTCGAAATCATCGAAGAGCGCGACTAAGCTACTCTGAGAGGTTAAGGAAGCGCCCCGGTCGACAGGCCGGGGCGTTTTCTATTGCACAGTCTTTGCGGCGTCAGCCTCTGCGATTTTCTCGTGGAACTGGTCGGGACGGTTGCCGGACGGGTAGGGCTCGGACGGCACGTCGCAGCCCAGAAATGCGCAGAGCGGCTCCCATCCGCTGCCAAGCTCATAGGTCAGCAGGCGCTCGGGCGGGATCCTGGCCTTCACCCGCGCGATGTGATCCTTGTAGACGCCGACAACGTGGTCCCGGTCGTCCAGATTTCCGGAAAAGAGCTGATCCCGGATGACTGACGTGCCGAAGCTTTCGGCATCGGTGCTGTCGCGCAGAACCGGCAGAATGGTGTTCTGCATGCTTTTGAACCAGCCCGCCGCATCGCGTAGAGACAGGATGATCTTGGCGTTCGGGTAGTGATCCGCCAGCGCATCCCAATAATGCGTCGAGGGCCAATCGACTGTGGATCGGTAGCCGTCGAACACACGGTCCCAATCGGGATCGGCACCTGCTGCAATCGCCCGCCATTGGGTGTTCAGTTCAGGCCGCTCCATGACCTCGTGCATGTGGTGGCAGGGACCGAACCCCAGCATCTCCAACGCACGTTTGAGCGACTCGGTTCCCGTTCGGCCGAACCCGGCCCCGATGATCTGTAGCGCCATTCCTGCATCCCCCTTTTTGGCGATGCTAGGTGACTAGGCGAGGATTGCCAGAAAAATCCGGGACGACCTGTCAGGGCCGTCTGTTCGTAAATCCCACCCCAAGCCGCTCCAACCGGTCATCGACGAAATCCCGCTCCTCGGATGTCAGTCGCTGATGCCGGGGATAAACCGGGTCCTCGCGATCCCGGCAAATGGGCATGTCCCAGCCATGGGTGGTGGCGAAGAAGCGGTCCGCCCCCTCGACGCCAAATTCCCGCAGATAGCCCTGCACCACCACATCCAGATAGCTCTGCAGCAGGACGTGGTCGCCCGATTCTTCTATATGATCCGCGCTCGCGCGATAGATCTGGATGTCGGGCAGGGGTGGGTGGTCATGGCGAATCTCCAGAACCGGTAACCGGTGATAGGCCCGTTCGCGTTCATCCAGCGCCACCCAATCGGCCCCCGGTACAGCAGCGATCAGCCCGTCAATTTCCTCGCCATGCGCCTCCACCGCAGTCAGAAAGGCAACGCGCCGAAGCTTGGACTTTTTCCATTCGCGCGCCCATCCGGTCACCGTCGCCTTGGCGGCACGGGGGTAGGTATGAGTTGATCGGTTCACAAGGCTGCCATAGCCAAAGAAGAAAGGGTCAGACATGGCGATAGAGATGCCCGCGTATGCGGTTGCATGCAAGGGCTTGCCGGAATCAAAAAGATCGCTATCCTGCCCCTCGTTCAAGCAGGGAGAATCCGGTTCCGTACCGGTGCCGAAGGAGCAACCGCCCCGGTAAACTCTCAGGCGCCAGGACCTGCTGGAACATCGAAACTCTGGAGAGAGGCGCGTGTTGCGTCCGCCGAAGGGATAACGATCTCAGGCGAAAGGACAGAGGGGGCATCGTGACATGCGGATTACGCATGTTTTAGCGATGCCGGGCCAGCCCCGGTCGATGAAAAGGGGAGGCCGCATGAGCGATCTGAAACACCTGCCGCTGAAGGCGCTGCACGAGGCGCAGGGCGCCAAGATGGTGCCGTTCGCGGGCTATGAGATGCCGGTGCAATTTGCCGCCGGGGTCATGGCGGAACATCAGCACACACGGGAAAAGGCGGGTCTGTTTGACGTCAGCCATATGGGTCAGGTCCTGCTGCCGCTGTCGGCGGATGCGGCGCTGGAGGCTCTGGTTCCGGTCGATGTGATCGGCCTGAAGGAAGGCCGCCAGCGGTATGGGCTTTTTACCAATGACGCGGGCGGGGTTCTGGATGACCTGATGATCGCGCGGCGGGCGGGGGATCTGTTCCTCGTCGTCAACGCCTCTCGCAAGGAACATGACATCGCCCATATGCGCGCCGCTATCGACGGCGTGGATGAAGTGACCGACCGCGCGTTGCTGGCGCTGCAAGGGCCGCTGGCGGAAACCGCACTGGCGCGGCTGGTGCCGTCTGTTGCGGAGATGAAGTTCATGGATGTGGCGCAGGTGGCTTGGAACGGCGTGGAGCTGTGGATTTCCCGCTCGGGCTATACCGGTGAGGATGGGTTCGAGATCTCGGTCCCCGCCGATGCCGCCGAAGGTTTCGCCTCCGTGTTGCTGGAGATGGAAGAGGTCATGCCCATTGGCCTCGGCGCCCGCGACAGCCTGCGGATGGAGGCCGGGATGCCGCTATACGGCAATGACCTGACCGAAGAGATTTCCCCCATCGAGGCCGGGATGACCTGGGCCGTGAACAAGGTGCGCCGCGTGGGCGGTGACCGGGAGGGTGGCTTCCCCGGTGCGGACCGTATCCTGGACGAAATGCAGAACGGTGCAGCGCGCCGCCGCGTGGGCCTGCGGCCCGAGGGCCGTGCGCCGATGCGTGGCGGTGTGCCCCTCTTCGATGCGGCTGAGGGCGGCACCCAGATCGGTGTGATCACCTCCGGCGGCTTTGGCCCCTCGGTCGGCGCGCCGATCGCCATGGGGATCATTGACAGCGCCGTGCCCGCGGACATTACGCTTTATGGCGAGGTTCGCGGCAAGCGCCTGCCTGCTGCGCAGACCGACCTGCCGTTCCACAAACCCGATTACAAACGCTGATCCAACGAAAGGGAGAGACCCAATGAAATTCACCGAAGAACATGAATGGCTGCGCGCCGATGGCGATATCGTGACTGTCGGCATTACCGAGCATGCCGCCACCGCCCTTGGCGATGTGGTGTTCGTCGAATTGCCCGAGGCCGGCACCCAGGTGGCCAAGGATGACGACATCGTGGTGATCGAATCCGTCAAGGCAGCATCCGACATCATGGCGCCGCTCGATGGTGAGATCGTGGAAGTGAACGACGCGCTCGCCGATACCCCCGGCATGGTCAATGACGACCCCATGGGCGAGGCGTGGTTTTTCAAGATCAAGGCGACCGACCTCTCGCAGATGGACGAGTACATGGACGAAGACGCCTATAAAGAGATGATCGACTGAGGAGAGACCCAGATGGCCTTCACCCCCACGGATTACAAACCCTACGACTTCGCCAACCGCCGCCACATCGGCCCTTCGCCCTCGGAGATGGCGGAGATGTTCGAGGTGCTGGGGGTGAAGGATCTGGACGAGCTGATCGAACAGACCGTTCCGGCCAGCCTGCGCCAGGACAAGCCGCTCGATTTCGGCAAGCCGATGTCGGAACGGCAGTTGCTTTACCACATGCGGCAGGTGGCCAAGAAGAACAAGGTCTTCTCCACCATGATCGGGCAGGGCTTTTACGGCACTGTCTGCCCGCCCGCGATCCAGCGCAACATTCTGGAAAACCCGGCCTGGTATACGGCTTATACGCCCTATCAGCCCGAGATTTCTCAGGGGCGTCTTGAGGCGTTGCTGAACTACCAGACCATGGTGACCGACCTCACCGGTCTGGATATCGCCAATGCTTCGCTGCTGGATGAGGCAACGGCGGCGGCAGAGGCCATGACCATGGCGCAGCGCGTGTCGAAATCGAAGGCGACGGGCTTCTTCGTCGATGAAAACTGCCACCCGCAGAACATCGCGGTGATGCAGACCCGGGCCGCACCGCTTGGCATCGAGATCATCGTGGGTTGCCCCGACGATCTGGACCCTGACGCCGTCTTCGGCGCGGTGTTCCAGTATCCGGGCACCTATGGCCATGTGCGCGACTTCACCGACGAGATTGCCCGCCTGCACGAAGCCAAGGCCATCGGCATCGTCATCGCCGATCCGCTGGCGCTGACCGTGCTGAAGGAGCCGGGCGCCATGGGCGCGGATATCGCCGTGGGATCGACGCAGCGCTTTGGCGTGCCCATGGGCTTTGGCGGCCCCTCGGCGGCCTATATGGCCTGCAAGGACGCCTACAAGCGCAACATGCCGGGCCGGATTGTCGGTGTGTCCATCGACGCGCAGGGCAACCCCGCCTATCGCCTGTCGCTGCAAACCCGCGAACAGCATATCCGCCGCGAAAAGGCCACCTCGAACGTCTGCACCGCACAGGCGCTGCTGGCCAATATCGCCAGCTTCTACGCCGTGTTCCATGGGCCGGAGGGGTTGAAGGCCATCGCGCAGCGGGTGCATCGCAAGACCGTGCGCGTGGCGCGGGGGCTGGAGGAAAAGGGCTTCAAGGTCGAGCCTGAGAGCTTCTTCGACACGATCACCGTGGATGTGGGCCCGTTACAGGGCGCGATCATCGACGCCGCCCGGCGCGAGCGGATCAATGTGCGCAAGATTGGTGGGACGCGGATCGGGATCTCGCTGGACGAAACCACGCGGCCCGAAACCGTCGAACGTCTGTGGCGCGCCTTCGGTATCCATGACCGAAAGGCGGGTCTAACGGCGGAATACCGCATCCCGGACGCTCTGCTGCGCCAGTCGGACTATCTGACTCATCCGATCTTCCACCTCAACCGGGCAGAAACCGAGATGATGCGCTACATGCGTCGTCTGGCGGACCGGGATCTGGCGCTCGATCGCGCGATGATCCCGCTCGGGTCGTGCACCATGAAACTCAACGCCGCGGCCGAAATGATGCCGATCACCTGGCCCGAGTTTTCCAACATGCACCCCTTTGCCCCGGCGGATCAGGCTGAAGGCTATGCGGAACTGGCCAAGGATCTGTCCGATCAGCTGTGCCAGATCACCGGCTATGACGCGATGAGCCTGCAGCCGAACTCGGGCGCGCAGGGCGAATATGCGGGTCTGCTGACAATTCAGGCCTATCACCGTGCCAACGGGCAGGGAGATCGCAATATCTGCCTGATCCCGGTATCGGCCCACGGCACCAACCCTGCCTCGGCGCATATGTGCGATATGAAGGTCGTGGTGGTGAAGTCGGCAGAAAACGGCGATATCGACGTGGAGGATTTCCGCGCAAAGGCCGAGGCGGCGGGCGACAAGCTGGCGGCCTGCATGATCACCTATCCCTCGACCCATGGCGTGTTCGAGGAAACGGTGCGCGAGGTCTGCCAGATCACTCATGACCATGGCGGCCAGGTCTATATCGACGGGGCCAACATGAACGCCATGGTGGGTCTGGTGCGTCCCGGCGATATCGGCGGTGACGTCAGCCACCTGAACCTGCACAAGACCTTCTGCATTCCGCATGGCGGCGGTGGCCCCGGCATGGGTCCCATCGGCGTCAAGGCGCATCTGGCCCCGCATCTGCCGGGCCACCCGGAAACCGGGGGGGAACAAGGGCCGGTTTCGGCGGCTCCGCTCGGCTCGGCCTCGATCCTGCCGATTTCCTGGGCCTATATCCTGATGATGGGCGGCGAGGGGCTGACGCAGGCGACCAAGGTGGCGATCCTCAACGCCAACTACATCGCCAAGCGGCTGGAAGGGTCCTATGACGTGCTCTTCAAAGGCAAGGGGGGGCGCATCGCGCATGAATGCATCCTCGACACCCGCCCCTTCGCGGACAGCGCCCATGTGACCGTGGATGACATCGCCAAACGCCTGATCGACAACGGCTTCCACGCGCCGACCATGAGCTGGCCGGTGGCGGGCACGCTGATGGTGGAACCGACGGAGTCGGAAACCAAGGCGGAACTGGACCGGTTCATCACCGCCATGCTCTCTATCCGTGATGAAATCGCGGCCATCGAGAAGGGCGAGATGGATGCCGAGAACAACCCGCTCAAGCACGCGCCGCACACGGTGAATGCGCTGATCGGGGACTGGGACCGGCCCTATAGCCGCGAACAGGGCTGTTTCCCGCCGGGCAGCTTCCGGGTGGATAAGTACTGGCCGCCGGTGGGGCGGGTGGACAATGCCTATGGCGACCGGCATCTGGTCTGCACCTGCCCGCCGCTGGAGGAGTATCTGGACGCGGCAGAGTGAAGCAAGGAAGGCGCCGGCACCCCCGGCGCCTTTTTCGTTAGCGGGCGTTGAAGCGGCGGCGCAGCTGTGCCAGCGTGTATTGCTTTTCAACGGGTCCGTGTTCTTCCGGGTAGAAACCGGGATCGGACGGCAGGCAACCCCGCCCGCAGACCTGATACATGAACCCGGTCTGTCCGTTGATGAACCACAGCCGCCCGCCGGGTGTCGCCACCCAACCATTCACGCCACGGGCCATGTCCCCTTCCACGTCGATGGTTGAGGGAACCTCGCCGTCATAACCGGGTGCCCAGGCCGCATGGGTGTGCCAGGACGAAATGATCTGAAATCCCGGCTCGACCGGGATCATCCCACAAGACGCTTCGCCCCCCCAACTGACCTTGCTGACATCCAGCTGCCCCGAGGGCGTGCGCACGATATAGCCGCAGACCTCGCGGTTATGGGTGATCGACTGGGGGTTCATGTTGCGCAAAAGGGCATGGACCAGCTCTGTCTCCTCGACGCTTTGCGCCTGTGCGGCGGGGACGGTCAGGGCGAGGGCTAGAAGCGCGGAAATGAGGCGCATGGGGGACTCCAATTCTCTCAATCTCATGAAAAGATAGGGGCAGCCGGGGCGTGATGCCAGCCTTGTTTGTCCCCGGCTCCGGTGCCACTCTGACAATGGCTGAGGAAAGGCAGGCGAGATGAGCGACCAGAGAACAGAGCCCCAGGGCGACCTGACCCTGCGTACGGTGGCGATGCCCGCCGACATGAACGGCAATGGCGATATCTTCGGCGGATGGGTGCTGAGCCAGATGGATATCGCTTGCGGTATCCTCGCCCGCGAACGTGCGCGCGGGCGCTGTACCACGGTGGCCGTCGATGCGATGAAGTTCATCCGCCCCGTTGCCGTGGGCGATGTGCTGTGCGTCTATACGCGGATCGGGCGTGTGGGTCGCACCTCGATGGGGATCGAGGTCGAAGCCTGGGTCAAACGCGGCGCGGTTGGTGAACGCGAAAAGGTGACCGAGGCGCTCTTTACCTTCGTTGCCATTGACGAAGAGGGCAGGCCAAGGCCGGTGCCCGCGTCCGAGACCTAGAGGATCTCGACCCGTCGGCGGTCGATCTGCACCGCGCCCGATGCATCGGTCGTGACGATAAACAGGTCGCCATATTCCACGGGCGGTGGCCCTTCCAGGTCTAGCGTTTCCCAGATGTCGCGCAGATTGCCACTGTTGCCGACCCAGACGACGCTTCGGCCCGCAGACAGTCGGGCAATGCGCCGGGCGATCTGATCCACGGAAACGCGCGTGATTTCAAGGCCTTTGGCACGCGCCAGGGGTTCGGCCGTATCAAGATTGCGCTGAATGCCGGGGCTGTAGATTGCGTCAATTTCCACGCTCTCCAGGGCATCGGCGAAGGCTGCTGCGCGGACGATCCCCTGCGGTGTCAGGTTCTCGTCGACCCGATCGGCATGTCTGTAGATGATCAGACGGCTGTTCGGCGCCAGACTATGGCCTGTGACGCGCGAGAGCGGTGAACAAGCCGCCGCCGCTCCGAGTGCGGTGAACAATAAACCACGTCTGCTGATTGCAAGCATATCTTTCCCCCCGTTTCGTATTGGGGATCGAAAGTAGCATGGATGGGAAAGCTTTCAAAATGCCGCTTCGTTTTCAGGCATTTTGACGGAAAAACCCCCGGAAGACGGGGATCTTCCGGGGGTACAGTCAACAACAGGCAGGGACAACTCAGATCATCGCCCAATCGGTAAAGCGGAACCCCGTGGGGCGCTTCGTGCCCTTTTGGCCATTGGTCCGGTGGGAGGGGCCGTTCTGGCGGGACGGGGCGGGCATGGGACGATCCTTTCGGGCGGTGTGATCTTGCGTATATGCATGGGTCGCCGCCGCCCGGCGGAAGGTTCAAAAGAAATCGGCGCGGGCGTGTTTCAGGCGCTGACCTTCGCATGGCTTCGCACGAACGCCTCGATATCAGCCGCTGGTCGCGCCCCGCTGAGACGCCCGATTTCCCGGCCGTTCTGAAAGAGGATCAAAAGCGGAATGCCCCGGATGCCGAATTTCTGGCTGACCTGCGGGAAATCCTGTGTGTCGATCTTGGCGAAGCGGGCATGAGGGGCAAGCGACCGCGCCGCCTGCTCAAATTGCGGGGCCATCATCCGGCAGGGTCCGCACCACGGCGCCCAGAAATCCACCAGCAGCGGCAGTTGGTCGGTCTTGCTGGCCTTGGCCAGCGTTGCCGGGTCCAGCGCCTTGACCTTGCCATCCACCAGTTTCGCCCCGCAGACCCCACATTTCGGGCCCGAGGTCAATTTGTCGGTCGGCACCCTGTTGACAGCCCCGCAATCGAGGCAGGTGAGTTTGGCGGCAGCGGACATGGGACTCTCCATTTGATTGACACAGACAATAAATGGGCAGTGTGGCCTGCGA
Source organism: Nioella sediminis (assembly GCF_001879695.1). Taxonomy (GTDB): domain Bacteria; phylum Pseudomonadota; class Alphaproteobacteria; order Rhodobacterales; family Rhodobacteraceae; genus Nioella; species Nioella sediminis. The sequence continues at coordinate 14,968 of NZ_MNBL01000027.1, read as the reverse complement.
TGCAAGGGGCCTTAACCAAAGAAGAAGGGGCGCAGCCTGCGCCGCGCCCCGTTCAGGAATTCTGTCGCGTGTGGCCGATCAAGCCAGGGCGATATTGGTCGCGCTTTCGCGGCCGTCACGGCCAGCTTCCAGATCGTAGGTCACTTTCTGGTTGTCGGCGAGGCCGGTCAGGCCAGCCCGTTCCACGGCGGAGATGTGGACGAAAACGTCCTTGCCGCCCGTTTCGGGTGCGATGAAGCCGAAGCCTTTGGTGGTGTTGAACCATTTCACGGTGCCAGTGGCCATATCCGTGGTCTCCTAGATTAAACGTCGCCCGCAGTATGCGGCAACTCTGGCGTCAGTCGGTAGCAGGTCGAGACTGAAGCCGTTTAGGGAGACAGAGGTCGAAATGCGGTAACGGTCGCACCGCGCATATGGGGGCAGGCGGAGCAAAATGCAAGGATAATCGTCTATCCATGACCCGAGAGGCGCGACGACCGGACCTATACGAATGGATAGTACGCCATACGCCTGCACATCTTCGCGGGTGGGGTCGGGGCGGCTAGGTTGGTGATATTCCGAGCATGAGGCGGGTGATCCGATCGGAAGCGGGTCGCGCATCTGCCCCCACGTGGGCGCGTCTTGATCGGAACGGGTTGCCCCTGCGCGCGGACTCACGGAACGCGCGGGAAGCGCCTTCGGCAGTCGGGAGAGAAACAGGGGGCGATGCCATAGCGCCCCCTGTTTTTCGTTTTGAGGTAGATGCTCAAGACATCTCGCGGTCGGCGTGGCAATGGGTTCTTGCCACGCATTTGGCAATACCGGCGACTACCTCACGAATTTCTTGTACTTCACCCGCTTGGGCTCCAGCGCGTCCGGGCCGAGGCGGCGTTTCTTGTCTTCCTCATAGGCCTCGAAGTTGCCCTCGAACCATTCCACATGGGCTTCGCCCTCGAAGGCCAGGATGTGGGTACACAGACGGTCGAGGAAGAAGCGGTCGTGCGAGATGATCACGGCGCAGCCTGCAAAATCTTCCAGCGCGTCTTCCAGCGCCCGCAGGGTTTCCACGTCCAGATCGTTGGTCGGTTCGTCGAGCAGCAGGACGTTGCCGCCCTCTTTCAGCAGCTTCGCCATGTGGACGCGGTTGCGTTCCCCGCCCGACAGAAGCCCGACCTTCTTCTGCTGGTCGCCGCCCTTGAAGTTGAAGGACGAGCAATAGGCCCGTGAATTGACCTGCGCGTCCCCCAGTTCGATGATCTCGGCTCCGCCCGAGATCTCTTCCCACACCGTGGCATTGGCGTCGAGCGCGTCGCGGGACTGGTCCACATAGGACAGCTTGACGGTGTCGCCATAGTCCACGGTGCCGGCATCGGGTTGTTCCTGCCCGGTCAGCATGCGGAAGAGGGTCGATTTACCGGCGCCGTTGGGGCCGATCACGCCGACGATGCCACCGGGCGGCAGGGCGAAGGACAGGTCCTCGACCAGAAGCTTGTCGCCATAGGCCTTTTGCAGCCCCTCGACCTCGATCACCTTGCTGCCAAGGCGGGGCCCGTTCGGAATAACGATCTGCGCGCGGGTGATCTTTTCGCGCTCGGACTGGCTGGCCAGATCGTTATAGGCGTTGATCCGGGCCTTCTGCTTGGCCTGACGCGCCTTGGCGCCCTGCCGGATCCAGTCCAGTTCGCGTTCCAGCGTCTTTTGGCGCGACTTGTCCTCGCGCGCTTCCTGCGCCAGCCGTTTGGCCTTCTGTTCCAGCCAGGCGGAGTAGTTGCCCTCGTAGGGGATGCCGCGGCCGCGGTCGAGTTCCAGAATCCAGCCGGTGATATCGTCGAGGAAGTACCGGTCGTGGGTGACGATCAGGATCGTGCCCTTGTAGTCGATAAGGTGCTGTTGCAGCCAGGCGATGGTTTCCGCGTCCAGGTGGTTGGTCGGTTCGTCGAGCAGCAGCATGTCGGGCGCTTCCAGCAGCAGCTTGCACAGCGCCACACGGCGGCGTTCCCCGCCAGACAGGTTCGCGGGCATCGCATCATCGGGGGGGCAGCGCAGGGCCTCCATCGCGACGTCGATCTGGCTGTCGAGATCCCACAGGTTGTTCGCGTCGATCTCGTCCTGCAGGGCCGCCATTTCGTCGGCGGTCTCGTCGGAATAGTTCATCGCAAGCTCGTTGAACCGGTCGAGCTTGGCTTTCTTCTCGGCCACACCCAGCATGACGTTATCGCGCACCGAGATGGTTTCATCCAGCTGCGGCTCCTGCGGGAGGTAGCCCACCTTGGCGCCCTCGGCGGCCCAAGCCTCGCCGGTGAAATCCTTGTCGATCCCGGCCATGATCTTCATCAGCGTGGATTTGCCGGCGCCGTTGACGCCCACGACACCGATCTTGACGCCGGGCAGGAAGCTCAGCCGGATATTCTCAAAGCATTTCTTGCCGCCGGGATAGGTCTTGGAGACCCCGTCCATGTGATAAACATACTGGTAGGAAGCCATAGGAACCCTCATGCATTCGCGTTGATCCCTCACATAGACAAGGGGAGCGGTCGGGGCAATGGGCGGGGGAGGTCGGGCCCGCCCGCCCACCCCTTTTCGGGGGGCCAGCCCCCCGGACCCCCCGAGGTATTTCTGCCAAGATGAAAGGATCAGAGGGTCTTTTCGAAGAACATGTCCGGGTAGGGGTCGTCGTTGAACCGGTCGATCTCTCGCCAGCCGGTCTTGCGATACAGGGCCGCCGCTTCGGGCAGGGCGGAGTTGGTGTCGAGCCGCAGAGTGTGGATGCCAAGACGGCGTGCGGCGTCCTCTGCCCGTGTCATCAGCCGGGTCGCCAGCTTCAGCCCCCGCGCGGCGGGTGAGACCCAAAGCCGTTTGATCTCGGCCACCGGTCCGTCGCCGCCCTTCAACCCTACGCAGCCAATCGGCAACGCGTCGGACATGGCCAGCAGGAACACCCCGCGCGGGCGGATCATGTCGGTGGCCTCCGGATCACGTGACAGGTTCACGTCGAAGCCGGTGGCGAATCGGCGTTCAAGCTCCCGGTAATACTGCGTCAGGCAATGGATCGCTTCGGGCTCGCGCGGGTCGATCTCGATGATCTCGATACGGTCCTGCCCGAGCGCCGTGGCAATCAGGTCCATCGCGTCCAGAATTGCCTGTGGGCGCGGGTGGCGGGCGAGGATGGCGCGCGCCTGGTCATTCGAAAGCCGCTCATATTCCGTGAAGGCGGCGCGGCCCTCATCGGTCAGCTGCGCGATGCGGCGGCGGCTGTCATCCGGGCTGGGGCCTGTGGTGATCATCCCCTCAGACTCCAACCCGCGCAGAAGGCGGCTCATCAGCCCGGAATCGAGCCCGAGATAGTCACGGATGACCCCGACCTCCTGCAATCCATGGCCGATGGCGTTCAGCACGCGCGCCGAGCCAAGCGGGCGGCCCAGGCCGAGAAAAGACGTGTCGAGCGCGCCCACCTCGGAGGTCACGGCGCGATTGAAACGGCGGATGCGTTGGATGTCATCGGTCATTTATCTGACTTAAGTCAGATAAAATCGCCTGACAAGCAGAAACGCTCCAAGCTACTCCCAGCCCAATCAGTTGGCGATTCAGCTTTGCCCGTCGCGCCCGCGTTCCAGCAAAACCGGCTGGCCGTGCGGCGTGCGTTCATAGGCGCGGGTCCAGGTGGCCTTGCGTTCGCTGAGGTCCGTGCCGGTGATCTCGGTAGCCTCTGTCGTCAGGCGTTCCAGCGCAGCGAGGGCCGCCTCGTAATAGGTTCGGGTCGTGTCGGGCTTGCCCGCCGCCTCTGCCGCACGCAATTCCGCCCCGAGCGTTTCGGCCCAGGCCGTGGCACTGAACCGGCCTGCCTGCACCATGGTGTCGGCAATCGCCAGCACCTGCGCCTGCCAGGCCTCGTCAAAGACCGGATCGCGGGGGGCGAGCGGGTTTTCAGGCCGGAACAAGGTAGCTCTCCCACAGCTCCAGCGTGACCGTGTCGCGGGGGTTGGCGTCATCGCCCCAGAGCTCCTGCGCCGAGAAGCTGACGGTATAAAGATGCTGTCCGACATGGCGGTTATGGGCGCCCTCGTCGGGGAAAAGGTGGCAGCCATGATGGGCGATCACCTCGCCCACGCAATCGCGGGCATAGGCGGGAAGGCGGGTGTGATTGTGATTGATCTGGCGAAGGGTGCGAACGGTGTCGCCTACGGCAAAATGCGCCGGGGCGTCTTCGGGGACAGAGAAATCGGTGCAGGCGCGGCGGACCTGTTCGACAACCTGATCGACGGTCTTGGCCTTGGCGGGGTCGGCCGGTTCCAGAACGTAGCCGCGTTCAAGCTCCGCCAGCGTGATCTGGCCCGCATCGACCATGAGCATGAGGTAATTCGTGGCCCATTTCTGGAAATAGGAGAAGGTCAGGTAGTCGCCCGGCACCATCAGTTCCAGCCCATGCCGGAACCAGTCGATGGTCATCGACGGGCAGATGCCCTCGCGCGCCAGCCCCCACATGCGCTGTTCCCAGTCATGGGTGAAAGGCGCGTCGCCTTCCGAAACCGGAATCGGGCCATAGCCCTCTTTGCCACCTAGATCGTGAATGCCATCCATCACACGGACCCCGCAGACAGGTCGCGGTCCGTGCCGATCATCGAATTCCGGGTGACGATCCCGGCCAAACGCTCTTCGTCCCAATCTTCGGTCCCGGCGGGGCGCTTCGGCACCACGAGGTAGCGCAGTTCGGCGGTGCTGTCCCACACTCGGACGGCCACGTCCTCGGGCAGGTCAACGCCAAACTCGGCCAGCACGGCGCGCGGTTCGCGGACGGCGCGGGCGCGGTAGGCGGCGGATTTGTACCAGGCGGGCGACATGCCGAGGATCGAGAACGGGTAGCAGGAGCAGAGCGTACAGACGACCATGTTGTGTTGCGTGTCGGTATTCTCGACGGCCTTCAGGTGGCCGGTTGCATTGCCCTCGAACCCGAATTCCTTGATTGCCTCGGTGGCGTCCGCCAGCAGCCGCGCCTTGAAACCGGGATCGACCCAGGCCCGCGCCACCACCTTCGCCCCGCGCATCGGGCCGATATGTTCGGAATAGGCCTCGACCCAGGCATCGACGGTCTCGGACGCGATCAGCCCCTTTTCCACCGCAAGGCTTTCCAGCGCCTTCACCCGCAGCGCCGGGTCGCTTGGCAGATGCGAATGGATATGGCGGTGCAGATGGGCGGCGTGTTTGCTGTCGAATGTGGACATGGGCTGGCTCCTTCACCGGGCAGGGAAAGGCAGGAATACGGGCGTGTCAACATCTGACCTCTGGACAGCAGGCGCGCGGGCCGCAACAAAGGCGCCCATGCGCGCGGGATTGCCATATGTCCGCCCCGGCATGACCGTGGGCCTGTTCGGAGGATCGTTCGATCCCCCGCATGAGGGTCATGTGCATGTCAGCCGCGAGGCGTTGAAGCGCTTCGGGCTGGACAGGGTGTGGTGGCTGGTCAGCCCCGGCAACCCGCTGAAATCGGAAGGCCCCGCACCGCTGGACAAGCGAATGGCGGTGGCGCGCGCGCTGATCCAGCATCCGCGCATCGAGGCCACGGATATCGAGGCGCATCTTGGCACACGTTACACCGCCGAAACGCTGGAGGGGCTGTTTCGGCTCTATCCCTGTGTGCGGTTCGTCTGGCTGATGGGGGCAGACAACCTCGCCAGCCTGCATCGCTGGCAGAGATGGGACTGGATCATGCAGAACATCCCCGTGGGCGTTCTGGCCCGGCCCGGTCAGCGGATTTCGGCGCGTACCGCCAAGGCCGCGCAGATCTATCGCCGGTTCAAGGTGCCCGCCGCCGGGGCCAAAGGGCTTGCGCATCGCGATACGCCAGCCTGGTGTTTCCTCAATGTGCCGATGGTCGATATCTCGTCCACCGAGATCCGCGCGCGGGGCGACTGGACGCGCTAGCGCCGTTCCCTCAGAAACAACGTGGCAAGCCCCGAGGCGAGGATCAACGCCAGCCCCTGAAGGGCGCGCTCCTGCGGGACTTCCGCGAAAATGAGCAGGCCCCAAAGCGTTGCGGCGACCAGCTGGATATAGACGAATGGGGCCAGACGCGATGCAGGCGCCATGCCAAGCGCCACGATCAAAAGCAGGTTGCCAAGCGCCGACCCGAGGGCGGAAACGGTGGTAAAGGCAGCAATCTCCCCGGACATCGGGGGCCAGTGGTAGAGCCCGACGGGCAGCAGCACCACGGCCCCGATCAGCAGTTGGGTGATCAGTATCTGGCGCGGACGCCCGACATCTGTCAGCCAGCGGGAGGCAGTCAGGTAGGCCCCGTAGAAACACCCGGCCAGCAGCGCAAAGCCCAGACCGGGGGACAGGCCGAAGCGCGGATCGACCACCATGACGACACCATAGAACCCCGCCAGCAACAGCGCCGTGCGCATCAGCGTGATCGGCTCGCGCAGGAACAGGGCCGACAGGAAATAGCTCAGGATCGGGCCGATGAAGAAGGCGCCGAAGACATTGGCAATCGGCTCGGTTCTCAGGGCGGTCAGGATGCTGGTGATGCCGCAGATCAGGAACGCGGCGCGCAGCCAGATACGCCAATCGGTCAGCAGGCGCATTGCGGAAAGCGAAAAGGCGAACGGGGCGAGCAGCAGGAAGCCGAGGGCGAAGCGGCTCCACGCCGTGAAGAACGGGTTTACCCCGTGAAACGCCCCAAGCAGCCGTCCGGCGCTGTCGCCAAGCGGGATCAGGAACATGGCCACGATCATGAGCGGCAAGGCACGGAACAGCGGTTGGGTCATGTTCGCGTGATAGGGGCAAATTCCGACCACCGAAAGGCTTGAGTGACGGGCCTGCCTGCGGTTTAGTAGGCGTCGGACGGAAAAGAGCATTTGAGCATTATGGTTTCGAGACGCGCATTCCTGGCCGGCACCTTCGCCAGCCTTGCGCAGGGCGCGTTCGCCTTGCCGCCCGAGGTATCCCGCATTCCGCTGCGCCGCCCCGACGGGTTCGAGCTGCGCACCCTTCCAAGCGCCGCGGAGCTGATCGCAAGGGCCGATCTGGGTGGCGCTGTGTCCTGCGTCGTGGCCGATGCCAATACCGGCGAGGTGCTGGAGGCGGTCAGCCCGCTTCTGGGTCTGCCGCCCGCCTCTGTCACCAAGGCGATGACAGCCGCCTATGCGCTGGACAGGCTCGGGCCCGGCTATCGGTTCCGCACGCGGCTGATTGCCGATGGCAGCCTGTCGAACGGGCGGCTGGAGGGTGATTTGTGGCTGGTTGGCGGGGCCGATCCGCTGCTCGATACCGATGCGCTCAATGCCATGGCGCGCGATCTGGCCGATGCCGGTCTGCGCGAGGTGACGGGGGCGTTCCGCGTGGCCTCTGGCGCGATTCCCCATGTGACCGCCATCGACCCCGATCAGCCAGGTCACGTGGGCTATAACCCCGCCATCTCAGGGCTGAACCTGAACTTCAACCGGGTGCATTTCGAATGGCAGCGCGGGGCCGAGGGCTATTCCGTTTCCATGGATGCCCGGTCGGAGTCGGTGCGCCCTCCGGTCTCGGTTGCGCGGATGCAGGTCGTGGACCGGTCCGCGCCGGTCTATGAATACGAGGCCACGGAAGACCGCGAGGAATGGAGCGTTGCGCGCGGTGCGCTTGGCCAGAACGGCGCCCGCTGGCTGCCCGTCCGCCGCCCGCATCTTTATGCCGCCGAGGTGTTCCAGGTGCTGGCCCGGTCGCGCGGCATTGTGCTGGAAACGGCAGTACCGGGTGAGGCCCCGCCCGAGGGCGCGCTTGTCATGGCCGAACATGTATCGGAGCCGCTGGAAGACATCCTGCGCGGCATGATGCGGTGGTCCACCAACCTGACGGCAGAAGTTGCGGGCCTGATGGCCACGCAGGCAGGCGGGGTTCAACCGCAAGGGCTGGAACAGTCCGCCGATGAAATGGGCCGCTGGATGCAGGACCGGTTCGGCGTCCGGCGCCAGAACTTGCTCGATCATTCGGGGTTGAGCGAAGACAGCCGGATCAGCACCCGCGAAATGGTGCGCGCTCTGGTTGGCACCGGGCCGAATGGCGGTCTGCGCCGGCTGATGAGGGATATTCCGATCCTCGACGATCAGGGCGCTCCTATTCCCGATCACCCGGTGCAGGTTGTGGCCAAGACCGGCACGCTCTACTTCGTTTCGACCCTCGCGGGCTTCGTCCGGGCGCCATCGGGCCGCGATCTGGCCTTTGCCGTCTTTTGCGGCGATCTGCCCCGGCGCACCACCTTCGATCCGTCACAGGAAGAACGCCCGCCCGGGGCCCGCGGCTACAACAGCCGCGCCAAGCGCTTGCAGCAGGAGCTGATCCAGAGATGGGCACTGGTGCATGACCGGACCTGACGCTTGGTCGCAAACAGGCGCGACAGGGGACGTTTTCCGACTTTGACTGGACGGACGTTCGCGCCGGGATTTGTGGCCGGACGACTGCTAAAAAGATTGGATAATCCGCGTGTCAGACGCCACACAGCCAGCAACCGGGGTCGCTGCTCCGCGCGCGATCGAGGGCATTTCCAGCGTTGTGCTGGGGATGTTCTTTTTCGTTGCGATGGACGGGATGATGAAATCGCTGCTGGAGGATTACAGCGTCTGGCAGTTGATCGTCACGCGCGGGGTCATGGCGGTGCTGGTGATGGTGCCGATGATCCTGTGGTTGAGGGGGGCGCACCGGTTGTTCACGCCGTTATGGCGGCTGCATCTCTTGCGCGCCTTTCTGCTGGCCACCGGCTTTGCCGCCTTCTATGGCGCGTTTCCCTTCATGGGGCTGGCCGAGGTGTCTACCTTGTTCTTCTCGGCCCCGCTGATCATTGCCGCTCTGGCAGCGCTCTGGTTGGGTGAAACCATCGGCCCGCACCGAACGGGCGCGCTGATCGTGGGATTCGTTGGCGTCCTGATCGCGATGAACCCGACGGGAGACGCCTTTAGCTGGATCGCCTTGATGCCGCTGACCTGCGCGCTGTTCTACGCCATTGCCCAGATCCTCGCCCGCCGCATCGGCGACCGGGAAACCACGCTGACCACGGCGCTTTATACGCTGGTCTTTTCGGGGCTCCTGATCGTGCCCGTGGGCTGGCTGACCAACACGATCGTGCCGATCCCGGCGGAACACACCCATTTGCAGTTCACCTGGGTCCTGCCAACAGGCTGGGAACTGGGACGGCTCGGGCTGATGGGGGCGGTTGGGCTGATCGGGTATTTCCTGCTGACCCACGCCTATATGGTCACCTCGGCCAGCCTTGTGGCGCCCTTCGACTATATCTACCTGCCGATCGCTTCGGTGATGGCTTACCTGCTATGGGGGGAAGTGCCTGGTACCGCAACGCTGACGGGCATGGCGCTGATCATCGCCAGTGGCCTTTACCTGGGGTATCGGGAGCTTCGCTCCTCACGCACGACGCTCAGCCCGCATCCGGTGGCCGAGTCCTCGGTGGCACCGGGCAACCCGGTCGCCCCCATGACCGTGACGCAAGATGTGGAAAACGACTAGCGGACCGGATCAGACCGTCATGTGCCGTGCCCGTGCACCACGTTCGATGGCCGCTCCGTGCAGGCGGTCGATATTCAGCTGATAGCGGATTTCCTGCAGCATCTGCAATTCCGTCTGGCGCAGCAGCCCATCCGCGGCAGCCACGTCACAGGCGAGCGCATAGGCGGTTTCGAACAGGCGTTCAGGCAGCGCATCGGTGATCAGTCCGAACAGCGCATCGAGCCCGTCTTCCTCTTCCATCAGGTCAAACACGATCCGCGCGACCACCCCAAGCCGGTCGGCGTCGAACTCTGCGAATACCGGCAGATGATCAACGATGCGTTCAATCGTGACCAGTTCCGATGTGCGGATGTTCTCATCCGATACCGAAACGGCGATCATCAGCGCGACAAGCGCGTCCTGCGGGGAAAGGGGGGGCTGTTCGGTCACGGGTCTTTGCCTTCAAATGCGGATACCGGCCAGAGACTAGGGTCAGCCGCGCATGGGGGCAAGGGGACGTGACGCCGCCGCGCCGGGGAATGCGGTATGCGCGGCGGCGTGTCTCGTTCAGGCGCTTGCGGCGCTGAAACGATACTGAACGGATTCGAAGCTGCCTTCGGCGAATCCGTAGGTAAAGCGCAGACCCTCGGGGCCCGCGACCACGCCATGTTCCGCACCGGCGGGCACATAAATCGCCACGCCCGCGGCGATGACATGCGGAACACCCTCGATGGTCACGACGCCCGAACCGTCGATGCCAAGATAGAACTCTGCCGGATCGTGGCGGTGCTGCAGCAAGGTGCCATGGGGACCGAACTCGGCGATACCCAGAACGAATTCACGCGGCACATCGGGGGTGCCGTTGATCAGGGTGCGCCAGGTCACGGTGCCGTAAGTGGGATCGCCGCCCTCTTGTGCCACGTCATCCGCATGGATCGAGAAGGCCTCGCAAGAGGGCGGATAGGGGCTGTTATCGGCGGGAGCATGGGTTACGAAGGCCTCTTCGCTTTCGGTCAGGGACTCTACGGCTGCGCTGGCGAACTGGGTCATCGGGGGTGTCCTTCTTAGCCCGTGTGGTGGAGGTAGATTGCGGATTGTCCCTTGGCTGCGCAATGCGCTAAAGATGATCAGAAATATACGTTGAGATTATGATGTCATCACGTCTGCCCCCGTTTTCCGGCCTGACGGCTTTCTACGCCGCAGTGCGCCATGGTACACTGACCGGCGCCGCGCGCGAGCTGAACGTGTCGCAACCCGCCGTGTCGCGCAGGATCGCCGCGCTGGAGCAGGATCTGGGCTGCCGCCTGTTCGACCGCAGTCATAAGCCCGCGCGTTTGACCCAACAGGGGCGAGAGATGATGCGGGCCTTGCGAACTGGGTTCGGCCAGATCGAGGCCGCTGCCGAGACGATCCGCAGGGGCAATGCCAAGCGGGTGGTGACGGTGACCGGACCGTCGGGATTCGTCGGATTCTGGTTGATCCCGAAGCTGGCGGAACTGGAGGCGGCCTTTCCGGAGCTCACAATCAGGATCATGAGCCAGGAGTATGGTGATCCTGATCGGCCAGGCGATGTTTCGATCCGCTATGGGCTGGCAAGCGAGGCGGAACCTCTGGCCCGCCGGATTCTGGGAAACGAGGTCTTTCCGGTCGCAAGTCCCCACTATCTGGCCCGACACGACAGCCCGCCCGATCTGGCAAAACTGACCCTGCTGACCATGGAATCCGCCCGCCAGCACTGGCATGACTGGCCAAGCTGGTTCGAAGCGGCGGGCGAAAGAATGCCCGTTGGCGTGCGACAGCTCGATTTCAACTCCTACGCCATGTTGGTCAACGCGGCCTTGGCGGGGCAGGGGGTCTGCCTGTGCTGGTCGGGCCTGTTGGACAGTTTCCTGAATACGGGCGCGATGGTGCGGCTTGACGGGCCGTCTGCGCGGTCGGTGCGGGGCTATTTTATCACCCGCCGCGACGGGCTGGCGGCCAGCGCGGAAGTGACGGGAATTCATGATTGGATCGTCGCAGAGGCCATGATTCAAGGGGGCTGATGTTGACCCCGCGCCCCGCCCGCCCTAGGAAGCGGCGGGTTTTGGCGCATGGTGCGCCACCCGCCCGTTCTGGAGAATGAAATGTCTGATCTGCGCGACGTTGCAATGAGCTCGAAAGCATGGCCCTTCGAAGAAGCGCGCCGGGTGCTCAAACGCTATGAAAAGTCGCCGCCGGAAAAGGGCTATGTGCTGTTCGAAACCGGCTATGGGCCTTCGGGGCTGCCGCATATCGGGACGTTCGGCGAGGTGCTGCGCACCACGATGATCCGCAACGCGTTTGAGGTCATCTCGGACATCCCCACCAAGCTGATTTGCTTCTCCGACGATCTGGACGGGATGCGGAAAGTGCCGGGGAACGTGCCCGATCAGGAGATGCTGAAAGAGCATCTGCAAAAGCCGCTGACCTCGGTGCCCGATCCGTTCGGGACACATGAAAGCTTTGGCCACCACAACAACGCGATGCTGCGCCGGTTCCTCGATACGTTCGGGTTCGAGTATGAATTCTACTCGGCCACCGAATTCTATCGCACCGGCCAGTTCGATACGATCCTGCTGCGCGCGGCGGAACGCTATGACGCGTTGATGAAGGTGATGCTGAAAAGTCTGCGTGAGGAGCGTCGGCAGACCTACTCGATCTTCCTGCCGATCCACCCGGAAACGGGGCGGGTGCTCTATGTGCCGATGAAACATGTGGATGCGGAGAATGGCACGATCACCTTTGACGACGAGGATGGCCGCGAATGGACGCTGCCAGTGACCGGCGGCAATGTGAAGCTGCAATGGAAGCCCGATTTCGGCGCCCGTTGGGCGGCGCTTGGCGTGGATTTCGAGATGTATGGCAAGGACCATTCGACCAACACGCCGATCTATGACGCGATCTGCCGGATCCTGGGCGAACCCGCGCCGGAGCATTTCACCTATGAACTGTTCCTTGATGATCAGGGGCAGAAGATTTCCAAATCCTCGGGCAACGGGATTTCGATCGACGAATGGCTGACCTATGCCTCGACGGAATCGCTGAGCTACTTCATGTATCTCAAGCCGAAGACAGCGAAGCGGCTTTACTTCGACGTGATCCCCAAGGCGGTGGATGAGTATCACCAGCAGCTGAACGCCTATCACACTCAAAACGCTGATCAAAAACTGGCAAACCCCGTTTATCACATTCACGCGGGCGAGGTGCCGGTCAGTACGATGGTGGTGCCGTTTGCGATGCTGCTGAACCTCGCCAGTGTGTCAGGAGCAGAGGAGAAAGAGAAGCTCTGGGGCTTTATCCAGCGCTATGCGCCGGAGGCGAGCCCGGAGGCCAATCCGGACCTCGATCAGGCCGCCGGTTTCGCGATCCGCTATTACAATGATTTCGTGAAGCCCACCCGCGCTTTCCGCCTTGCCGATGACAAGGAAAAGGCCGCGATGGAGGAGCTGCTGGTCTGCCTTGGGGACGCCGACAAAGCCCTTGATGTCATTGCCAGAAAGAACGCTGAGGCAGGCCGGGACGATCCGCAGCCGGAGGTAAACTGGAACGACGACGAGTTCCTGCAATCCATCGTGTTCGCCATCGGCAAGACCCACGGATTCGAGCCGCTGCGCGACTGGTTCAAGGCGCTTTACGAGGTCTGCCTTGGCGCGTCCCAGGGGCCCCGTTTCGGTGGCTTTATCGCGCTTTACGGGATCGAGGAAAGCAAGCAGCTGATCCGCGATGCGCTGGATGGCAAGCTGGCGGGCTGAGACCTGAAAACAGGGGGGTGCCATGTGTACACCCCCTGTACACCCCCCATACACCCCTTGTGCAGACAAAACGCGGTTTCGCCGCCTGTCGGCGTCGACCGGGGAGCGCCCCTCGTCAGGCGCCTCTGGCGCCCTCCTCGGGCCGCGTTGCCACGGATGGGTGGCGACGGAGTCACGTCGGGTCGGGCGGCAGTGCCGGTGACTGGGGAAGGACGCCTCCGGCGGAGGTATTTGGGCCAAGATGAAAGGGCAGGTCGGTGCGGCCGGGAAGATGCTTTTTGAAACACCGGGGCCGCCACTTTATGACATCCTGCGCGCGGGTCTTGTTCCCCTTTCCCATGGGCATCTTTGCAAGGGGCGTCAGAGTCCCACCGTTCGTCCCAGAACGTCCAGCCCCTGCGTTTTCCAGAAATGCAGCAGGTCGATAAACACCCAGTTCTCGGCCAGTTTATCGCCCTGGCGGCGGTAGATATCGACCACCCGGAATTCACCCGACTTTCCGGTGGCCGGCATGCCCATGAACCCGCCCGTGGGCCGGGCGGTGAAATTGGGCCAGCCGAAGAAGCCGCCATAGTGGCCTTCGGCGAAGCGGCAGATATGGCCGGTACCGCTGCGGTCCGCGAAGCCTGCCCGGAAGGGGCCGGAATGCTGTTTGGCATAGCGTTCGATCGTGTAGGTCGCGCCGATCCCGGCGGGGCCCCACCAGATCATGCCGTCGTCCCATGTGCGCGCCAGTTCCTCCTCCAGCGGCAGGCCGGATTGCCATTGCCCCAGATCGGAAATCATCGCGTTGATCGTGGCCAGCGTTTTCGCGCCGTCCGCGGGCGGTTGCGGGTCGAACATCAGCGCGTCATGGGGCAGGGGGCCGGGCTGAATCAGCTGCGCGCCGGTCTGGGCCGGGAAGGGCTGTAGCCCGGCCTGCATCATCAGCGCCGGAATGTCGAAGAACATGGCGGTTTCCGCGATCTTGCCGTTTTCCACCCGGTGGAAGGCCGCATAGCGCAGCATGGCGATCTTGCGGGTTGGGGGGATGCCGAGCCAGGGCGCATCGAAAAGCCCCATCAGGTGACCCATCGAGCAGACCCAGACCGCGCCGTCATCGGTCAGTGAATTCTGCCCGGCCATGAACACGTCCATGCGCCGCTGCAACCGTTTGAGCGACGTCTTCAGCGGCGACCAGAACCGGTCCGCCACCTGATCGGGTCCGGTCAGGATGTCGAAGGGATGCATCCCGCGCCAGATCAGGTCAGGCGCGCAGAACCGCGCCAGAACGGCGGACGATTCGTTAGGTCCCGCCGCATCGAGCGCCGTGTAGAAGCTGCGGACAAGGTCTTTTTCCTGTTGGAAGCTCATCATTGTCTCCGCCTGTTTTTCAAGCATTTCCCGTGCAGTCTGGGCCAGTCTGCACGGTGTTGCCAGAGCTATTTTGCATACGTTTGCAAAAAATCCTTGCCAACTTGCCGCAGCTTTGTCTAGCCTTCTTGCAAACGTATGCAACATTCTTGCGGGGAGCCAGATGGCCGAAATCCAGTTGCGCAATATCTCCAAGCGTTGGGGAAATTTCGTCGGTGTCGACAGCTTCGACCTGACCATCGCGGACGAGGAGTTTCTTGTTCTCCTTGGCCCCTCGGGCTGCGGCAAGACCACCACGATGCGGATGATCGCGGGGCTGGAAGATCCGACCGAGGGTGAGATCATCGTCGGCGGCACCGTCGTGAACAACCTTGAACCCAAGGATCGGGACG
>NZ_MNBL01000026.1 GCF_001879695.1 Nioella sediminis | reverse complement strand
TGACCATCGCGGACGAGGAGTTTCTTGTTCTCCTTGGCCCCTCGGGCTGCGGCAAGACCACCACGATGCGGATGATCGCGGGGCTGGAAGATCCGACCGAGGGTGAGATCATCGTCGGCGGCACCGTCGTGAACAACCTTGAACCCAAGGATCGGGACGTCGCCATGGTGTTCCAGAGCTATGGGCTCTACCCCAACATGAACGTCTACGAGAACATCCGCTTCCCGCTGAAGGTGCGCAAGGTGGACCCGGCGACCCATGACGAGAAGGTCATGAAAGCCGCCGCCATGGTGGAACTGGAGCCCTTCCTGCACCGCAAGCCCGCCGAATTGTCGGGCGGCCAGCGGCAGCGGGTGGCCCTTGCCCGTGCCATCGTGCGCCAGCCGCAGGTCTTCCTGATGGACGAGCCGCTGTCGAACCTCGACGCCAAGCTGCGAGTCTCGACCCGGGCGCAGATCAAGAACCTCAGCCATGAATTGAAGGTCACCACCGTCTACGTGACCCATGACCAGATCGAGGCAATGACCCTGGCCGATCGCGTCGTGGTCATGAACCACGGAGTCGTGCAGCAACTGGGCACGCCGACCGAGATCTACGACAAGCCCGCCAATACCTTCGTGGCCAGCTTCATCGGCAACCCGGCGATGAACCTCGTCGAGGGGGACTTGAAGGGCGGTACCTTCACGGCCCCCCACACCACGATCCACGGGCTGGATGCACCGGACGGCCCCGTGACGCTCGGCTTCCGGGCCGAGGATGCGACCGTTGTGGAGGCGGGCGGCCAGATCACCGCGCCGATCTACACGCTGGAGCTTCTGGGAGAGGCCACAATGGTCAGCCTGAAGATCGGCGGCGCGCTGGTCAGTGCCAAGGCCGACAAGAGTTTCCGTGCGGAAATCGACGACACCGTGTCGATCGAAGTCCCCGCGGATCACTGCCACCTGTTCGATACGAAGACAGGGGCCCGCATCGGGGACTGACCCCGAGACTGAAGCCCCCGGACCTCATGTCCGGGACATCATGGGGGTGCAGGCTTGCAAGATGCACCCAAGTTCACCAACGGGAGGATCCCAATGTATCTCAAGACACTCACTACCGCAGGTGCGCTGGCCGTGCTTTCGGCCACCACCGCGCTCTCCTGCGAAATCAGTGCACGTGTGTCCATCGTCGGCAACGAATTCCCGGCGATCCAGACCGTGGGCGCAGGCGCGCAGGAATGCTCGGGCGCCGAAGTGTCCACCAACCTGACCGCCGATCACCAGCAGATCAACGTGGCCGGCATGTCGGGCAACCCGGCGGAATACACCTCGGCCATTATCGCCAACTCGTCCATCGTGGCGCTGATGAATGCCGATGTGATCCGCCCGCTGGATGATCTGGTCGAGGCGCATGGCGAGGGTCTGAACCGCAACCAGCTGATCACCATCAATGGTCAGGTCATGGCCGTGGCCTTCATGGCGAACGCTCAGCACCTGGTCTATCGCGCCGACGTCCTCGACCAGCTCGGCCTCGACGTTCCCACCACCTACGAGGAGATGCTGGCCGCTGCCGAGGCGATCCGCGAAGCGGGCCTCATGGAAAACCCGGTGGGCGGTGCCTATGCGGCTGGCTGGAACCTGGCGCAGGAATTCAACAACATGTTCATCGGCTACGGGGGCCAGTTCTTCGAGCCCGGCACCGCAGAACCCACCGTGAATTCCGAGGCCGGTGTTCAGGCGCTGGAAATGATGCGCGCGCTGTCGGAATACATGAACCCCGACTTCCTGACCCATGACTCCAACGCCACAAACGCCGAATACCGGGCTGGCAACGTGGCGCTGATGAACATGTGGGGCAGCCGCGCCGCGACCCTCGTGACCGTGGACGGTGTGCCGCAGGAAGTTGTCGACGGATTCGCCATCGCCGGTCCGATGACCGTGGGCGGCGGCGACATCCCGGCGACCACCCTGTGGTGGGACGGCTGGACCGTGGCCAGCAACATCTCCGACGAAGAGGCCGAGGCCACCTTCATTGCCATGATGAACGGCATCCGGCCCGAAATGATGGAAGACGAAGATATCCGTACCCAGGCCGTCTGGCTGATCCCCGGCTATGAGCCGACCCCGGCGGCCGTTGGTGTCTTCGCCGCTGCGGAAATGGGCTCGGTGCCGTACCCGATGCTGCCCTACATGGGCCTGATGCACACCGCCCTCGGTGCCGAGCTGACCGACTTCATGCAAGGCAATGAGAGCGCGGAACAGGCCCTGGCTGATGTGGAGGCCGCCTATCGCGCCGCCGCCCGCGAACAGGGTTACCTTCAGTAAATCCCCGTTGGGGCGGGGGAGATCCTCCGCCCCATCCCCTTTTCTGACCGAGCACGGAAAGACCCATGAAACATCGCACCTTCTTCTGGTTCTTCCTGCCCACCGGGCTGGCGATGCTGCTGTTCATTGCGGCGCCCATCGTGTCGGTCGTCATTCAATCCGTCACCGCGCAGCACGAACCGGTGCTGATCACGGTGGAAACCTGCACGCCCTTCAGCTGCACCGAAGAAACCACCATCGACCAGGAAGCAACGCGAGAGCTGCGCGAGGCGCGCCCCCTGGGCCGCTTCGTCGGGCTGGATATCTACCTTGATCGTGGTCACCTTGCGGTTGCCGAAGTGGCAGAGGCTTGGCGCACGTCGGACAGCATCGGGGCCTTCTTCTCGGAACTGGGGGATCTGCCCTTCTATCGGGCCATCGGTTTTACCCTGACCTACACCTTCACGGTCACACCGCTTCTGATCATCCTCGGCATGGCTATCGCTTTGGCGGTCAACACGCTGACCCAGAAGCTCAAGGGGATCGTGATCTTCTTCTCGCTTCTGCCGATGATTGTGACGCCACTTGTGGGCTCGCTCATCATGTTCTGGATGATCGACAATCGCGGCGTTCTTGGCAATTTCCTGTCCTGGCTGGTCAATGACCCCGACCTGTCGGTGAAAGCCTCCACGCCGCTGATGTGGATCGCGCTGATCGTCTACGGGGTCTGGCATTCCGCGCCCTTCGCCTTCGTCGTCTTCTATGCCGGGCTGCAAACGCTGCCCGAGGATCAGATCGAGGCTTCGCAGATCGACGGCGCCACCCGCTGGCAGCAGGTCCGCTATATCGTGGTGCCGCATCTGATGCCGCTGGTAACCTTCGTGGCGCTTATTCAGCTGATGGACAATTTCCGCGTGTTCGAGCCGATCGTGGGCTTCAACGCCTCCGCCCACGCCACCAGCCTGAGCTGGATCATCTTCAACGACATGGGCGGCGAGACCCGGCAGCTGTCTGCTGCGGCGGCCACCTCGGTCCTGACCATCCTCGGTGTGGCGATCCTGCTGTCGCCCGTCCTGGTGCGCACCTGGCGCGACTTCAAGGGGAAAATGTAATGGCTTCTTCCGCACTCCGCGCGCCCCTGTCGCTGCGTGTCCTGACCAAGGGCTTCATCATCTTCTGGCTGATCCTGGCTGCGTTCCCCTTCATCTGGACGCTTTGGGGGTCTTTCAAGGTGGAGCTTGATTTCTTCTCCATCGCTGACTGGACCAATGCGCTGACCGGCGCGAACACCGAACGCACCCATGGCAGCCCGTTCACCGGGGCGGGCTATGAAGGGGCCTGGGTGCAAGAGGAGTTCTGGCGCTCGGTCATCAACACGTTCATCGTGTGTTTCTTCGTGGTTTGTACCTCGCTGACCATCGGCACACTCGGCGGCTATGCTCTGTCGCGCTCTGGCTACCGCTACACGTTCTGGCTGCTGATCACCGCGCTGATCTTCCGCGCCATGCCGCCGATCACGCTGGTCTCGGGCTACCTGCTGCCCTTCTTCGAATGGAATGTCTGGGGGATCCTGCCCACCACGATTATCGTGCTGGTGGCGATCAACCAGCCCTTCACCCTGTGGATGCTGCATTCGTTCTTTCAGAACATCCCCAAGGAACTGGACGAAAGCGCCAAGGTCGATGGCTGCACCCAGTTTCAGGCGTTCCGGCTGGTCATCGTGCCGGTCATGTGGCCGGGCGTCATCACCACCGGGCTGTTCAGCTTCCTGCTGGCCTATAACGACTTCGCCGTGACCTCGATGCTGCTGAGCGAAAGCAACCGCACCATGGTCCCCGCCATCGCCGCCTTCCTTGGCACGACGCAGACCGAGGGCAACGTGATGTTCGCCGTTGCCGCCGTGGTCTCGGCCACCGCGCCGCTCTTCGTGCTGGTCATGTTCTTCCAGCGCCAGATCGTCAGCGGTCTGACCGCCGGGGCGGTGAAGGGATGAGAGGGGGCGCAACCGTGCCCCGGCACGCCGCCCACCCGCCCACCCCGTCGCGCCGGGGCATGGTTGCTCCGGGGCGGCAAACCGAACCACAAAAGAACGGCCCGCAGATGGCGGGCAACCGAGGACGAGACACATGACCATCGACTATCTCAAGCGTGGCAAACCGGCCAATGAACGCGCCGAAGACGATGCCAAGACCCGCGCCGTGGTGGAAGCGACGCTGGCCGATATCGAGAAACGCGGGGACGCGGCGGTGCGGGAGTTGTCGGAGAAGTTCGATGGCTATTCGCCTGCGAGTTACCGGCTGTCCGAGGCCGAGATCGCGGCGCTGATGGCCGAGCTGTCCGACCGGGAACTGGCCGATATCAGGTTCGCCCAGGAACAGGTGGTCAAGTTCGCGCAGGCGCAGCGCGACTCGATGCTCGATATCGAGGTCGAAACCCTGCCCGGCGTGATCCTGGGCCACAAGAACATCCCCGTTCAGTCCGTGGGCTGCTACGTGCCCGGCGGCAAGTTCCCGATGGTGGCCTCGGCCCATATGTCGGTGGCCACGGCATCGGTCGCGGGTGTGCCGCGCATCGTGGCCTGTACGCCCCCCTGGCAGGGCAAGCCAAACCCCGCCGTGATCGCGGCGATGCATCTGGGCGGCGCGCATGAGATCTACGTGCTTGGTGGCATCCAGGCCGTGGGGGCGATGGCGCTCGGCACCGAGACGATCGAACCCGTGCACATGCTGGTCGGTCCCGGCAATGCCTTCGTGGCCGAAGCCAAGCGCCAGCTTTACGGGCGGGTCGGCATCGACCTTTTCGCAGGCCCGACCGAAACCATGGTGATCGCCGATGACACCGTGGATGGCGAGCTTTGCGCGACCGATCTCCTTGGTCAGGCCGAACACGGCTATAACTCTCCCGCCGTGCTGGTCACGAACTCACGGAAGCTGGCCGAGGAGACCCTGTCCGAGATCGACCGGATCCTGACAATCCTGCCAACCGCCGACACCGCCCGCACAAGCTGGGAGGAGTATGGCGAGGTGATCCTTTGTGACAGCTATGACGAGATGCTGGCCGTGGCCGATGACATCGCGTCGGAACATGTGCAGGTCATGACCGACCGCGATGATTGGTTCCTTGAGAACATGACCTGCTACGGCGCGCTGTTCCTCGGGGCGCGGACGAATGTGGCCAATGGCGACAAGGTGATCGGCACCAACCACACGCTGCCCACCAAGAAGGCGGGGCGCTATACCGGCGGTCTCTGGGTTGGCAAGTTCCTGAAAACCCACAGCTACCAGAAGGTGCTGACCGATGAGGCGGCGGTCATGATCGGCGAATATGGCAGCCGCCTGTGCATGCTGGAGGGTTTCGTCGGCCATGCCGAGCAATGCAACATCCGCGTGCGCCGCTATGGCGGGGTCAATGTGCCCTATGGCGAAGGCGCACCCCACCGGGAAGCGGCGGAATGAGCGGAGCGGGGGAAAGGCGCTTCGAAGCGCCTTCAAAAAGCGGTTTCGAAACCGCTTCCCACGCGATTTGCAAATCGCGTCTGCCATGGCCCTTCGAAGGGCCATCCACCGCCTGTGTCGCACGAGGGCACAATGACTGACCGCAGCGCCAGCATCAAAGCCGCGATTGCGCCGCTTCGGGCGTCCATGGCGGATTTTGCAAAGGCTCCGGTGCGGCAGGCTCTGGCGGAGATCGCGCCGGACGTAACTGCACGATTGTGCCACCCGTTCGGCGACCTGTCAGGCGCTCAGGCACTCTACGACACCGCCTATGCGCCGCTTCTGGCGGCCATGCCCGACCTCGAACGCCGCGACATGATCGTCATGGCGGGCACCACGCCCGAGGGGCAGGACTGGGCCGGCTGCATGGGCAATTACATGGGCACGTTCCGCGCGCCATTTCTGGGCATCCCGCCGACGGGGCACCTCGCCCATATGCGCTATCACGAGTTCTTCCGGCTGGAAGGCGGCCAGATCACAGAGATGCAGGCGATCTGGGACATTCCCGAGCTGATGATGCAGGCGATGGCCTGGCCCATGGCGCCGCAGCTTGGTGCCTTCTTGTGCACACCTGCACCCATGTCGGGCGACGGGCTGACCATGGAGGGCGACGGGCAGGCGGCCATGGATCACGTCATCGCCATGCTGACGGACCTGTGCAAGTTCCCCGCGACCCCCGACCCCGAGGTCATGCAGCTTCACCGGTACTGGCACCCCAAAATGAATTGGTACGGCCCCGCCGGGATCGGTACAGCGCGCGGCATTTCCGGCTTCCGCAGCTGGCACCAGGGCCCGTTCCTGCGCGGCATGCCCGACCGCAAGCTCGACGCCATGGGCGATCTCATGTCCCATTGGATCGGTGAAGGCGACTATGTCTGCGAAACCGGCTGGCCTAACATGCGGCTGACACTGTCGGGCGATGGCTGGATGGGGATTGCGCCCTCCGACACGGAAATCCTGCTGCGCAGCCTCGATTTCTGGCGGCTGGAGGGCGGGCTCATCCGTGAAAACTGGGTGCTTGTGGACATTCTCGACGCCTACCGGCAGCTTGGGGTGGACGTGCTGGGGCGGATGCGGGAATTCAACAAGGCCCGCGTTCCCGGCACCATCCCCGAACCGGATTGGAGAGACGCATGATCCTGCCCCGCACCCCCTCGTTCCGCCTCGACGGCAAACGCGCTCTGGTCACGGGCGCCTCTTCCGGCATCGGGCTGGCGGCCGCCGTGGCGCTGGCCGAGGCCGGGGCGCATGTGGTTCTGGCAGCGCGCTCCGCAGACAAGCTCGGCGCGGCGGTGGCGGCCATGCAGGCCGAAGGCATGAGCGCCGAGGCGCTGGTCCTCGATGTCTCCGACGTGGCCGCAACAGAGGACGCCATCGCGCGGGCGGAACCCTTCGATGTGCTGGTCAACTCCGCAGGGGTTGCGCGCCATTCCCCGGCGCTTGACACGACCGAGGGCGATTTCGACCTGGCCATGGGGCTCAATCTGCGCGGGGCCTATTTCCTGACCCGCGCCGTGGCGGAGCGGCTGATCGCCAGCGGGCGGCCCGGATCGCTGATCAACATTTCCAGCCAGATGGCCCATGTGGGGGGCATCGACCGCGCGGTCTACTGCGCGAGCAAACATGCGGTCGAAGGCTTCACCAAGTCGATGGCCATCGAATGGGGCCCGCGACAGATCCGCGTCAATACGATCTGTCCCACCTTCATCCTGACGCCGCTGACGCAATCCACCTTCGACAATCCCGAACGGGCGGCGTGGATCAGGGAAAAGATCAAACTGGGCCGTCCGGGCGAGGTCGAGGATATCATGGGCGCGGTGGTGTTCCTCGCGTCGGAGGCCTCGGCGCTTGTCACCGGCTCGGCGCTGATGGTGGACGGGGGGTGGACGGCAGACTGATGGTAGAGAAAGTCACATCCCTTCAGGTCGCAGAACGCGCGGGCGTCAGCCAAAGCGCCGTCAGCCGCGTCTTTACACCCGGCGCCTCGGTCTCGGCCAAAACAGCGGAGAAGGTGCGCAAGGCGGCGCGGGAACTGGGCTACCGCCCCAACATCCTTGCCCGTGCCATGATCACCGGGCGAAGCCGGATCATCGGGCTGGTGGTGGCCTATCTGGAAAACCACTTCTACCCGGAAGTGCTGGAGAAGCTGTCGAACGCGTTGCAGGCGCAGGGCTATCACGTACTGATCTTCATGGCGTCCAATACCGCCGACAATATCGACAGCGTGATGGATGAGATTCTCGACTACCAGGTCGACGGAATCATCCTCGCCTCGGTCGCCATGTCCTCGGACCTGACGCGGCGTTGCGAGGCGGCGGGCGTGCCGGTGGTGCTGTTCAACCGCTTGCAGGATGACGAAACGCTGTCCGGTGTCGCCTCCGACAACGTGGCGGGCGGGCGTAAGCTGGCCGAATTCCTGGTCGCGGGTGGGCATCGCAAGATCGCCCATATCGCGGGCTGGGAAGGGGCCTCGACGCAGCGCGACCGTGAAAAAGGGTTCCTTGAGGGGCTGGCCGCCGCGGGCCTCTCGCTTCATTCGCGGGCCGCGGGCAATTTCCACACCGATCAGGCGCAGTCCGCCGCGCGGCAGCTTTTCGACACCGATGACCGCCCCGACGCGGTCTTTGTCGCCAACGATCACATGGCCTTCGCGGTGATGGATGTGCTGCGTTACGAGCTTGGCCTTGGCATCCCCGAAGATGTCTCGGTCGTCGGCTATGACGATGTCATCATTTCCGCTTGGCCCAGCTACAACCTCACGACCGTGCGCCAGCCCGCCAACCGGATGGTGGAGGAAACCGTCCGCACCATGATGGCCCGGATCGACACCCCCAATATGCCCGCCCGCCGGGTGGCCATTGACGGCCCGCTCGTCGTGCGTGGCTCGGCCCGCATTCCCGAAGGATGGACAGAATGACCGGCTATTCGAACCGCTGGAAGGACTTTCCCGACTACATTCTCGGGATCACCCGTGAAATCTGGGAAGAACGGGGTCTTGCCACGCTGAACCACTACTATGCCCCGGATATCCCGATGCGCTTCCCCGAGGGCATTTCCATCGGCAACCAGCGCACGATCAACGGCACATTGGCCACGCTGGCGGAGTTTCCCGACCGCGAACTGACCGGCGAAGACGTGATCTGGTCGGAAAGCGAAGAGCATGGGTTCCTCTCCTCGCACCGCCTTCTGACCATGGGCACCCATACCGGCGGCGGCTATTTCGGCCCGCCCACGGGGCGGCGCTTCCGCATCCGGGCTATTGCCGACTGTGCGGCGCGGGGCGATGTGATCAACGATGAATGGCTGATCCGCGACACCGCCGGGATCGTGAAACAACTGGGCATGGACCCGCAGCAATTCGCCCGCGACCTGATCGCCCGAGAGGGCGGGCCGGACCAGTGCGTAAAGCCCTTCTGCCCGGCCATTGATGTGGGCGGCCCCTACAAGGGCCGGGGCAATGACAATGAATGGGGTCAGCGCATGGCCGACATCCTGACCCGCATGATGGACAAGGATTTCAGCGTTGTCCGCGCCGAATACGACCGCGCCGTTCAGACGGAACACCCCGCCAGCACCACCGTGCATTCCTGGGCCGATACGGAAAAGGAATGGATGGGCCTGCGGTCATCCTTCCCCAATGCCACCTTCAGCATCGACCACCAGATCGGCCGCGAAGATCCGATGCTGTCCCCCCGCGCGGCGATCCGCTGGAGCCTCCACGGCAAGCACGATGGCTGGGGCATGTTCGGCCAGCCCACCGGGGCCGAGGTCTACATCATGGGCTTCACCCACGCGGAATTCGGCCCCTACGGGCTGCGTCGCGAATGGACGCTGTTCGATCATGTCTCGATCTGGAAACAGATCTTCATGCAGACAGGCGAGGTCTGACATGGCCACCCTGCGCAACCCGCAGGCGCTCCTGCGCCTCCATGGCTTTCTCGCCAGCCGCCGTGCGCGGCGGCTGAACCTGCGACCACCGGGAACGGGCTGACCCTCGCCCTCTCCCAACCCGCAGTTTCAAAAAGGACAGCACAATGACCCCTCAGGAAATGGAAGCCCGCATCGTTCGTTACGGCGACCTCAAACCCTGCAAGACCGCCTTCATCGACGCCCACACGCCCGGCAGCGACCAGAAGGAAAACTTCACCATCATCGGCGGCGGCGTGTCGGAATCCCCCGATCAGCATGTCCACATCACCATCCCCCACGGCTTCAATATCGGCGCGGCGGGCCAGCCGCCCAAATGCCGGAATTCCCTGCACGATCACCGCACGGCGGAGGCGTTCTTCGTCCTCTCCGGGCGCTGGCGGTTTTTCTGGGGTCGCTATGGCACGGCGGGTGAGGTGACGCTGGAAGAAGGCGACATCTTCAACATTCCCACCGGCGTCTTTCGCGGGTTCGAGAATATCGGCACCGATTACGGGATGATCATGGCCATCCTCGGCGGCGATGATGCCGGGGGCGGCGTCATGTGGGCGCCGCAGGTGATCGAGGACGCCGCCGACCACGGGCTGGTGCTGGCCGAGACCGGCAAGCTCTACGACACCAAGAAGGGCGAGGCATTGCCCGAAGGTGTGAAACCGATGCCGCTCATGTCCGCCGAAGAGCTTGCCAAGCGGGGAGAACCCACCACGGCAGAGGTCCTGCCCAACCACGTGGCCCGCTACTGGGACATGGTGGCGCTGGCCGACAAAACGCCCTGCAAGGTGATCGGTGAATCCGGCCTCCTGCGCGACAAGCCGGGGTTCGAGGTCGATTTCATCACCCGCGCCTCCGCCACGGATGCCAAGCACAGCCATGACAAGCCCTCCGTCCTGATGCCGGTGAAAGGCCACTGGCGGGTGGACTGGGACGGCGGCAGCGCCACGCTCGCCCCCGGCGACACGATGAGCGTGCCCGAGGGGCTGGCCCATAGCGCGGTGCCGTCGATGACGGGCGAGGCCGCGATGTACCACATCGTCGCCACGGGCGACCCCGCCGGGCTGACCTGGTCGGGCAACTGACAATAGGAGGAGCGGCCCCCGCAGGGGGCCCTTCCTCGCCCCCGGACCCTCGCGCGGACGGCCGTTCTGTCTGCACGGGGGGTGTACGGGGGGTGTACAGGGGGTGTACGCACGGCACCCCCCTGTTTTCGACAGGGAGGAGAGACATAAATGACCCGAGTTCTGACGACACATGTGGGCAGCCTGCCACGCACGCAGGAGGTGGTGGATTTCATCTTCGCCCGCGAACGGGAAGAACCCTTTGATGACGCCGCGTTTGACGCCTGCATGACGGCGGCGGTTTCGAAAACCGTGAAAAAACAGAAAGATGCGGGGATCGACATTGTCTCGGACGGCGAGACGTCGAAGATCTCCTACGCCACCTATGTGAAGGATCGCTATACTGGGTTTTCAGGTGACAGCCCCCGCAACGCACCTGCCGATCTCAAGATGTTTCCCAGCTTTCTCAAGCGGTTAGCGGATGACGGCGGCACCCCCCAATATGCGCGGCCCATGTGCACCGGCGAGGTTCGCTCGAAAGGGCAGGGCGAACTGGAAAAGGACATCGCCAATCTCAAGGCCGCGATGGCGGAGCACGGGGTGGAGCGTGGCTTCATGAACGCTGCCAGCCCCGGCGTTATCTCCCTGTTTTTGCAGAACGATTTCTACAAGACACGAGAGGCCTACCTGGCCGCGCTGGCCGATGCGATGAAGGCGGAATATGAGACGATCGTGGGCGCGGGATTGGATTTGCAGCTCGATTGCCCCGATTTGGCGCTCTCCCGTCACATGTTGTTTACCGATTTGTCGGATAATGAGTTCCTGAAAGTCGCCAACATGCATGTGGAGGCGCTCAATCACGCCCTTCAGGATGTGCCGCAGGATCGCGTAAGGGTTCATATTTGCTGGGGAAATTACGAAGGGCCCCATTGCTGCGACATTCCCATGGCCAAGATGTTCAACACGCTCATGGCGACCAAATCGCGCTATGTCCTGTTCGAGACCTCAAACCCCCGCCACGGCCATGAATGGACCGTCTTCCGCGACCGCAAAGCGGATATCCCGGACGACAAGATCCTCGTGCCCGGCGTGGTTGATACCACGACCAATTTCGTGGAACATCCGGAGCTGGTTTCGCAGCGAATTCAACGGTTTACCGACATTGTCGGCGCAGATCGCGTAATCGCGGGCAGCGATTGCGGCTTCGGCACGTTCGCCGGGTTCGGGGCCGTCGACCCCGAGATTGCCTATGCCAAGCTGAAAGCCCTCTCCGATGGGGCGGCACTGGCAAGCCAATGACGCGACCGCTGTTGCTATTGCCGGGCATGATGTGCGATGCCCGGCTGTTTTTCCCCCAGATATCAGTGCTTTCCGGGAAGCGCGCGGTGATGGTCGCACCCATGGTCGGGGCCGAGAGCATGGCCGAACTCGCGCGTGACGTGCTGGCAAACGCCCCGCCCCGTTTCGCCCTCGCGGGGCTCTCTATGGGCGGCATTCTGGCGATGGAGATCGTGCGCCAAGCGCCGGAACGGGTTGAAAAATTGGCCCTGCTCGACACCAATCCCCGCGCGGAACTGTCCGAGGTTAAGGCCCGTCGCACCCCGCAGATGGAGGCCGTGAAAGCGGGCCGCCTGCGCGAGGTGATGCGGGATGAGATGAAGCCGAATTACCTTGTGGACAGCCCGCAAAAGCCACAGACCCTCGATCTCTGCATGGATATGGCGCTGGACCTCGGCCCGCAGGTTTTTCTCAATCAATCCATCGCCTTGCGCGACCGGCCCGACCAGCAGGAGACACTCGCCGCCTACAAGGGCAAAGCGCTGGTCCTTTGCGGGCGGCATGACGCGCTTTGCCCCGTGGAACGGCACGAACTCATGCATGACCTGCTGGAAAACAGCACCCTCGACATCATCGAAAACGCGGGCCACCTGCCCACGCTGGAACAACCTGAACACACCACGGCGGCCCTGATCCGCTGGCTGGAGGACTGATGGACACCGCCCTTCTGACCCTGCTCAACAACGTCGACACCCCCACCGTCTGCAACGCCGTCGAGGTGGCGCAGGGCAAGCGCGGCTTCAACGCCTTCACGCGCGGCACCATGCAGGCCAGCGACCCCACGGGCGTGATGGTGGGCTACGCCGTGACCGCGCAGATCGCCGCTGTCGCCCCCCCCACGGAAGATGCCGCCACGATCCGCGCCCGCCGCATGGCCTATTACAAGGCGATGGCGGAGGGGCCGAAACCCTCGGTCGCGGTGGTGGAGGATCTCGACTACCCCAATGCCATCGGCGCCTATTGGGGCGAGGTCAACACGACGATCCACAAGGGCTTCGGCATGTCCGGCGCGCTGACCAATGGCGTCATGCGCGACCTTGGGGATATGGCCGCTGATTTCCCGGTGGTGGCGGGCAGCATCGGGCCAAGCCATGGCTTCGTCCATGTGCGCAGCATCAACCAGCCCGTGCGGATCATGGGCATGGATGTGCGCCCCGGCGATCTGATCCATGCCGACCGGCACGGGGCAGTTGTGATCCCGCCAGAGGTTGTCGATCAACTGGCCGCTGCAATCGCAAAAATGCAGGAAACCGAACGGCTTGTGCTGGAGCCAGCCCGCGCCGAAGGGTTCGATTTCAGCGCCTTCGAGGAAGCCTGGACGGCCTTCGAAAAGGCGCGCACCTGAAAGGCTGGCAAGGGGCCGGTCGCTTGGTTTATCCTTTTCTGCAGATGGCGGAGATTACCCCATCAACAGGATCAGGAGATCGGGCATGAAGATTTTGCGCAATATCATATTGGGACTTGTGGCCCTTGTCGGGCTTACTCTGGCGATCGTGATGTTTTTCAGCGCGGGGGCACGGGAACACGCGCGCGGATTTGTGGAGGATGTGTCGGCTGGCGATTTCGCCTCTGCACATGCGCGGCTGCACCCCCAGTTGCAACAGTTGACGAGCGAAGAAGAATTGCAGCAGATGTTCGAAGGGTCAGAGCCTTATGCCGAGGTTTCCTTCAGCTCGATCAGCATAGAAAACAGCCGGGCCGAACTGTCCGGCACGGCCTCCACGATCAGCAATTGCAGCAGCGAAGTACGTTTCGTGCTGCTTGACGATCAGATCACGATGTTCGACATCACACCGCTGTGCCCCGCACCCTGATCATTCCGCCGGGGCAGGCAGGCGCGGTTTGAGGATGGTTTCGTTGCCCATCTCGGGGTGACGCGGGATCAGCGTCGCCAAAAGCAGCGACACCATGGCCATACCTGCGGCCAGTGCAAAGACCGCGCCGGGATAGACCAGCCACAGATATCCGAGCGATGCAGGCAGGAAGACCGCCGCGATGTGGTTGATGGTGAAGGCCACAGCCGCTGTCGGGGCTATGTCGCCGGGATCGGCGATCTTCTGGAAATAGGTCTTGATCGCCAGCGCCAGCGAGAAGAACAGGTGATCGACCACGTAAAGGACAAGCGCCAGCGTCACGCCCCAATCGAAGAAATAGATCCCGGCATAAAGCAGGAAGACCCCAGTCAGGCCGGTGTATTCGAACACCAGAGCCGCGCGCTCTCCGAACAGGCTGACGAATTTGCCCAGAAGCGGCGCAAGCCCCATGTTCAGCACAAGGGTCACCATGAACAGCGCGGTGATCTGGTGCACGTCGAAGCCGAAGCGCTCCACCATCATGAAGCCCGCGAAGACGGTGAAGATCTGCCGCCGTGCGCCCGACATGAATTGCAGCGCATAGTAGAGCCAGTAGCGGCGGCGCAGGATGAACTGCTTGCGCTGCGGGTTGGGGGCCTCGAATTGCGGGAAAATGATCAGGCAGGCCAGCGCGACCAGAACGGTAAAGCCGCCTGCCACCCAGTAGACGGTGGAAAAGCTGAGGTCATAGGCGCGCCATGTGAGGATGATCAGCCCATAGGCCAGCAATGTTCCGCCGGACGCCACCGCAACCAGCCAGCCAAGCACCTGCGGCGCGCGTTTCTTATCCAGCCATTGCAGTTGCAGCGACTGGTTCACCGTCTCGTAATAGTGGAACCCGATAGAGCTGAGCAGCGTCACCATCAGAATGCCGCCGAAACTTGGGAAATTGGCCGTGATGGCCGTGGCGATCCCGAGCAGGACCAGAGACAGCAGCCCGAGCACCTGTTCGCGGATCACCATGATCAGTGCAATGACCCCGATGGCGAGAAAGCCGGGGATCTCGCGCACCGTGTGCAGCCAGCCGATATCGGACCCGTCGAATTGGGCCACCTCGACAACGAAATTGTTCAGCAGCGCCGACCACGTGGCGAAGGCAATCGGCATCGCCAGCGACATGATCACCAGCAGCGCAATCGGCTGCCGCCAGATCGGCAGGGCCTTGGCATCGGCCAGAGACATGGTGCGAAAGGGGGACGGGCGGGACATGGGAACGCCTTAGGGCCTTTCTTGCGGGCTGACGAGCAAAAAATTCGCATTCCAGCCTTTGAATATGACATGAGTCAAGGTCTGACCCGCTGCAATCGGCCAAACCGCAGCCAAGTTGCAGGAGATCATCATGGATATCGTTCCCCTCGTTGACCGGATCGGAGAACCCCAAACCGCCGCATTGTTCGGGTTGATCACCGGATTGCTGCTCGGCATCGCCGCGCAGCGGTCGTCCTTTTGCCTGCGCGCCTCGGTAGTGGAGTTCGCGAAAGGCCAGCTCGGCAGCCGCATGGCGGTCTGGCTGCTGGCCTTCTCGACGGCGGTGGTCTGGACGCAGCTTGCGGCATTGTCGGGAATGATGCGGGTCGAGGATGCGCGGATGATGGCGGTGCCGGGCTCAATCTCGGGTGCGGTCGTCGGCGGGCTTCTGTTTGGCGCGGGCATGGTCATGGCGCGGGGCTGTTCGGGCCGGTTGCTGGTGCTGGCGGCAACGGGGAACATGCGGTCGCTGGTCTCGGGGCTGGTCTTTGCCGTGGTGGCGCAGATGGCATTGCAGGGCTGGCTGTCGCCGGTGCGCAACTGGGTGGCGGGACTGTGGATCACGCCCGGTGGCACCAATTTCAACCTGCTTACCACGCTGCATCTGCCGCCCGTGTCCGGCTTCATGGTCGGCCTCGGCTTTGCATTGGCGGCGCTTTGGCTCGCGCGCAAGAACCGGGTCAGCTTGCGGCTGCTGTTCACCGCGTCTGGCGTGGGGTTCGCGGTCGCGGCGGGATGGGTGCTGACCTATTCACTAAGCCAGGTGGCCTTCGATCCGGTGCAGGTGGAAAGCGCGACCTTCACGGGGCCGTCCGCCAACACGCTGATGTTCTTCCTGACCTCCAGCCCGGTGCTGGAGTTCGATATCGGCCTCGTGCCCGGCGTGTTCCTGGGGGCCTTCCTGTCGGCCCTTTGGGGGCGGGAACTAAAGCTGCAGGGTTTTGACGGCGCTGGCAACATGAGCCGCGCGCTCATCGGGGCGGCGTTCATGGGCATGGGGGGCATGCTGGCGGGCGGTTGTGCCATCGGGGCCGGTGTGACCGGCGGCTCGATCTTCGTGGGCACGGCGTGGCTGGCGCTGTTGAGCATGTGGATCGGCGGCATGGCGACAAGCTGGCTGCTGGACCAACGGGGTGCCGTGGCGCAGCCCGCTTAGACGATACCTGCGAAAAAGCCGCCCCGAAGGGCGGCTTTGGTGATCAGCTGGCCAGAACGTTGCGGAACGCCCAGGGTTCGCTTTCGTCGATATCTTCGGGGAACAGCTCCCACCGGTCCTGCAGGGGCGTCCAGTCGGTGTAGTGCGCCTCGACGGGGCCGAGATAGGGGCGCTGCACCTCCAGGCACCGGGCGTGGTCCATCTCGTCGGCTTCCACGATCCCGGCATTGGGGTTTTCCAGTGCCCAGACCATGCCGGCCAGAACAGCGGATGTCACCTGAAGACCGGTGGCGTTCTGGTACGGGGCCAGATCCCGTGTTTCCTCGTTCGACAGGCGCGAGCCGAACCACAGCGCGTTCTTCTCATGCCCGTAGAGCAGCACGCCAAGCTCATCGATGCCCTCGACGATTTCGTCCTCGGTCAGGATGTGGTGCTTGGTCTGCTGGCGGCCGGAGCCAAACATCTCGTGCAGGGACAGCACCGCGTCATCGCAGGGGTGGTAGGCATAGTGGCAGGTCGGGCGATACTCGGGCGCGGCGGCGTCGCCGACCGTGTAGTAATCCGAGATCGAAATCGCCTCGTTATGGGTCACGAGGAAGCCAAACTGCGGGCCGGGGGTCGGGCACCAGGTATGGACGCGGGTGATCGCGCCGGGGCGGTCCAGCCAGATCCCCGCCATGCAGCCGGTGTCGTGGCTGTGGCCGTTTTCCGGGAACCACGGCTCATGCGTGCCCCAACCCAGTTCGGCGGGTTGGAAGCCTTCGGAGATGAAGCCCTCGACCGACCAGGTGTTGACGAACACCCCGCTCGGGCGGGGCAGGCGGCGGGCCTGCGTGTCGCGTTCGGCGATATGGACGCCCTGCACACCGAGGCTCTGCATCAACTGGCCCCATCCGGCGCGGTCCGTGGGCGTTGCGATGTCACGGCCGGTATCCCTGGCCAGCGTCAGAAGCGCCTCTTTCACGAACCAGCTGACCATGCCGGGATTGGCGCCGCAGCAGCTGACCGCCGTGGTGCCGCCGGGGTTGGCGGCCTTCTCGTCCCGCACCTTCTGGCGCAGCGCATAGTTGGTGCGCGCAGCATTGTCGGTGGTGCCGAAATAGTAGCCCGCCCAGGGTTCGACCACGGTGTCGATATAGGGCACCCCGATCTCTCGGCAGAAACGCATGAGGTCGAGCGAGGAGGTGTCGACGCTGAGATTGACACAGAACCCCTTGCCCGGTTCCAGAAGCTCGCCAAGCACCTCGCGGTAGTTCTCCGGCGTGATCGCGGTCTGCACATGGTTCAGCTTGTGCTGGCGCAGGAAGTTGGCCTGACCGGCATCAGGCTCGATCACGATGAACTTGTCGGCGTCATAGTCGAAATGACGCTCGATCAGCGGCCAGGTGCCTTTTCCGATCGAGCCGAAGCCGATCATCACGATGGGGCCGTCAATACGGGCGTAGACAGGGTGGGTCATGTCCGGCGGATCCTTCTTTCCGGGGGCAGAACGCAAAAAGGGCCGCACCGGATTTCGGCGCGGCCCCCTCTGTTCGACGCGTCAGACGCTTAGTTCTGAGCGTAGTATTCGATGACCAGATTCGGTTCCATCATCACCGGGTAGGGCACGTCGCCCAGGCCCGGAGTGCGGACGAAGGTGGCCTTCATCTTGGAATGGTCGGCGTCGATGTAGTCGGGCACATCACGTTCGGCCAGCTGGACAGCTTCCAGCAGAACGGCGAGCTGCTTGGACTTGTCGCGCACTTCCACGACGTCACCCTCTTTCACGCGGTAGGAGGGGATGTTGACGCGCTTGCCGTTCACGGTCACGTGGCCGTGGTTCACGAACTGGCGGGCGGCGAAGACGGTCGGCACGAACTTGGCGCGGTAGACGATGGCGTCGAGACGGCTTTCCAGCAGGCCGATCAGGTTTTCACCGGTGTCGCCCTTGCGGCGCTCGGCCTCGGTGAAGATGCGGCGGAACTGCTTCTCGGTCAGGTCGCCATAGTAGCCTTTCAGCTTCTGCTTGGCGCGCAGCTGCAGACCGAAGTCCGACAGCTTGCCCTTGCGGCGCTGGCCGTGCTGGCCGGGGCCGTATTCGCGGCGGTTGACCGGGGATTTCGGACGACCCCAGATGTTTTCGCCCATCCGGCGGTCGATCTTGTACTTGGCAGAGGTGCGTTTGGTCACCGTCTGATCTCCTTCTTAACGTGTCGAAGGGCGTTGTCCTTTGGCCGAGGCCCGACAGGCATCCCCTTGCGGGGGCCACCAACACCAATGAAAACCCCGGCAAGCGGGTTGCCGGGATGCGCGCGTTTTACACATGCGGTTGGGGGTGTCAATGCCTGCCGGCGGTCTTGCGGTATCCGTGCATCAATATGGCGGCTTCGGCCCGGTCCAGCATTCGTCGGGCGGGGGCGCCGTAGTTGAAAGGGTCGTCGGCCAGATCGGGGAAGAGCGACAGCATGCTGCGCCGCTGGCCGCCTTCCAGATGGTCGAGCCCCATGAAACCGGGGTGGAAGGTTTCGACCTCCAGCCCATTGGCCCAGATCACCTGATGGCGTTCCAGCATCAGGTGTACATACCAGGTTTCGCGCATCGAGTGATCGACGGTCACCAGCCTGTCGCTGACCAGATCGCGGGCCGAGACCAGAACCTCCGCCTCGCCCCACAGGTCGCGGGCGACAGCCCCTTTCACGATGACGCGGTGTTCGGGGGAAACCACGAGATCGGCGTCGGGCCGGTAGACGCCAAGCGCGCCCTCGCGGATGCGGATCGGTCTCTGGTCGGGCATGGCAAAGAGCCGTGCCCCCGACATGCGGCGCTGGCCGGTCCAGACGACCTCTTGCGGGCCGTCATCACGGGTGAGCAGCCGGTCGCCGGGGCCGAGATCCTCGATGGCGATGTCGCCCTGTTCGGTCCGAAGTCGTGTGCCGGGGGTGAAGCAGATGACCGAGGCGCTCTCGACCGCTGCCATCGGGCGCGGCTGGTTCACGCGGATGATCGTCAGGTCACGGTTCACCGGCGGAATGGCCTCGGGGAAGATCAGGATGGGCAGACGTCCCTTGCCCGCCGCCACCGGCACCACGGTGTAGAAGCGCGGACCGTCGGCGACCATGAAGGCATCGCCAAAGAGCGGGTCCGCATCGAGGGCGGCATCCTGTTTGGGGGTGGGCGCGGGGTGATGCAGCAATTTGCGCACCACCCGCGCGGCCCGTGCACGGAGCTCGGCGTGATCCTGGCTGACTCCCAGAAGCAGCGCGGCGCCATCGCCCTCCAGAGGAAGAGCGCGTCCTTGCCAGCGCCAGGACATTCCTTCGGCCAGTTCGTTGTTATTCTCTGCCGGTACGCCGTCGATCAGGGTTTGCGACCATGCGATCATGGTCAGGCCCCGATAGCCCGTGCTCATGGTATTCCGCCCGTTTTTATTAGTGCTTCTTGCCCAGTAGCAAGAATCTAGCAGAGGCGAATCACCTTGGGAAGGGGGTGATTCGCCTGCGATTCGAAAAAATGCGAATCGGGGCGTCAGAATTCCAGAGCGATGGTGACGGACCCGATGGTCTGGCCCTCGCTCTGGCCCACGAATTCCTCGGACAGATAGGTTAGCCCGTAGAAGATATTGGAATGGCCAAAGGCATAGTTCATCCCGGCGCGCAGGCGATAACGGGTGTCCTCGGGCGTATAGCCCCGGTCCGACGGCAGGTAGCGGGAACTCTCGACCCACGCGTAGTCACCGCCAAGCAGCAGGGAAAACCCGTGATCGTCTTCGCTGTCGATGGCGCTGATCCGGTGGCCGGTGGTCACGTCGCGCAGGCGCAGCCCGCCCTGACCGTAGTTGCCAAATGTCAGGTCGAACCCGACACGCGCCATGGTTTCAACCCCGGCTTGCAGCTCCAGGAAGGGGCGCACATGGCCCGGTCCGAAAGAAAACTCGCGCCCGATTTCGGCGGTGCCATGCAGGTAGACACCGTTGTCGACCTGAAAGCTTTCGACCCGGCTGGATTGCAGGCTGAATGCCTCGTGTACCACCTCTTGGAGATGACGGATGCCCGTCTGTTCGCCCATTGCAACGATATCCGCGCCAAGCGCCACGTCGAACCCGTTCCATGAAAAATGCGTATGCGCGCCGACAGACAGCACCCCGGCGTAAAGCCGGTCGCCGGGGGCGGGGTTGCTGATGCTGGCCGGTGTGATCACCTCGCCGCGAAAGCGGTATTCCATGATTTCGCCCATGCGCAGGGGCAGATACCCGTCCCAGGACGGACCGCGCACGGTGCTGATGCCATAGGCCCCGGACCGCCAGCGGTCGCGGCCATCGCCAATCAGGTCGTTGGTGAAAAGGCGCGCCTGGCCGAGCGTTTCACGCCCGTCAAAGATTCCCTGAGCCGACGCCAAGGAACTGGAAAGACCAAGTGCACACAGGATGGCTCCTGCTTGGCGAACTGCCTGCCACATATCACTGCCTCATGTCCGTTACCGGTTTTTCCCCGGTCTATGCGGGAATTGCGGCCAGATTATCACAGCATCGGGGACAGGGCTAGGCGTTGTGGCCTGCCCGGTTTGATCCTGCTCAAGGCACGCCTGCGCCGGCTCGGCCAGAGTTGTGGCCAAGGCCATAACGGACGTGCCACAGCGCAGAGGAGACACCGCCCATGAGACTGATCCTGACTGCCATCGCAGTGATTGTTGCCTTTGCAGGCCACCCGCAGGCCCAGGCACAGCAATTGCTGGAAAGCTATACGGCGCTGCTCAGCTGGAATGACCACTACAATTCCAACGGTCAGCGGCTGACGGAGCCTTGGCAGATCATCCGCCAGGACCGTGCCAATTATCACCGCTACGGCGAGGCCGACCCGCAGGACCAATGGGACAGTTTCTTCAGCGATTTCACCAACCGGGCGCGGGCGGAACAGATGTTGGCAAACGGCTATGTCTCGCCTGCGGCGCGCAATGCCATCGTGAACGGCCCGGTTCTGGTGCAGGTCGAAATCTGGGGGCAGGGCGCGACGGGCACCCATATTCGGGTCGATGTCGCGGGCGGCGGCTCGATGCAAGGTCAACCGGCCCCGCAGCTGGGCGGTCTGCCGGTGATCGAAAGCTATACCGCCTTCCTCAGCTGGAACGATCACTACAATTCGAATGGCCAGCGCCTGACGGAACCATGGCAGATCATCCGTCAGGACCGTGCCAACTACCACCGCTACGGCGAGGCCGATCCGGGCGACCAGTGGGACAGTTTCTTCAGCAGTTTCACCAACCGCGCACGCGCCGAGCAGATGCTGGCCGCCGGGTCGATCTCGCCTGCGGCGCGCAATGCCATCATGAATGGCGAGGTGATGATACGGGTCGAGATCCTGGGCCATGGCAACACTGGCACCGCGATCCGGGTTGACGTGTTCTGATGTTGCGCCTCTGTCTGGCCCTCTGCCTTGCGGCCTCTACGGCGGCTGCCGATTGTACGCCGGTGAACTGGCTGACCCTGCCGCTGCGCAGCGTGGGCGATCCGGTGGAAACCGCGCTTGAAACCGCTTATCCGGGGCTCGACCTCGACCGGGCAGCGGGGACCGTCACCTTTGCCAGCGGCACGGTACTGCCCTTTGCGCCGGCGCGGCAGGTGGACCCGGCGGCTCGGCTGATCGATGCAACGCTTGGCGATCAGTTTGTTTACGTCTACCCGCTGGACTTCTCGCTGACCGACCGGCGCAGCGCGTTCCATGATCCCGGCCGGCTGCGCAACGACGATTTCTTTCGCGCGCTTTATGCCGAGACGCAGGCAGAGGTGCGCGCCACGCTGACCCGGGTCAGCTATGACGGGCCGGGCGGCGCGACCCGCTTCAACGTCACGCAAGATCATTGTGTCCATGTCCAGCTGGACGCCGCCCTGACCGAGATCGAGGCACTTGGCCCCGATTATGCAGTCTATTTCGAGAATTCCGGCGGCAGCTTCAACTGGCGGGTCATTGCGGGCACGGACCGGCTTTCGGTGCACAGCTTCGGCATCGCCGTCGATCTGAACACCGAACTTGGCGGCTACTGGAGATGGTCGGGTGCGGCGCAGGGGCAGGCGACCGAGTACAACAACCGCATCCCCGCCGAGATCGTGCAGGCCTTCGAACGCTACGGGTTCATCTGGGGCGGCAAATGGCACCATTACGACGGGATGCATTTCGAATACCGCCCTGAAATGATCCTGCATGCCCGGTTGATGGGGCAGGGCTGAGCCCCGCCCGACCGGTCAGGCGCATTTGCTGTGGCCGCAGCTTGGGCAGGTCATGCAGCCCTCGACCATGCGCATCCCGTATTCCCCGCAGGACGGACAGGCCGCGCCCCGTGGGTTGGGGGTGCCGATGGCGGCGACCTTGGCACGGGGGTCGTCCTTCAGGCCCATGCCCTCCCCCTCGATGAAGCCGATGGCGATCAGGTGCTTTTCGATCACGCCGCCGATCGCGGCCAGAATGGACGGCACGTATTTGCCCTGCATCCACGCGCCGCCGCGTGGGTCGAACACCGCTTTCAGCTCCTCCACCACGAAGGACACGTCACCGCCGCGCCGGAACACGGCGCTGATCATGCGGGTCAGGGCCACGGTCCAGGCGAAATGCTCCATGTTCTTGGAGTTGATGAAGATCTCGAACGGACGTCTGTGGCCCGCGATGACGATGTCATTGATGGTGATATAGATCGCGTGGTTCGAATCCGGCCATTTCAGCTTGTAGGTCTGGCCCTCCAGCTCCTGCGGGCGGTCGAGCGGTTCGGCGATGTAGACGACGTCCCCATCGGCGTCGGGTTGTTCCGCAACGGGTTTGTCCTCGGCCTCGCTGACACTCAGCACCGACCCCGTCACATCATTGGGCCGGTAGGTGGTGCAGCCCTTGCAGCCCGTATCCCAGGCCTGCATGTAAACATCCTTGAATGCCTCGAAGCTGATATCCTCGGGGCAGTTGATCGTCTTGGAGATGCTGGAATCCACCCATTTCTGCGCGGCGGCCTGCATCTTGACGTGATCGGCGGGCGGCAGGGTCTGGGCGTTGACGAAATAGTCGGGCAGGGGCGCGTCGCCCTTCAGGTCGCGCCACAGTTTGACGGCGTAATCGACGACCTCTTCCTGGGTACGGCTGCCGTCGCGCTGCAGCACCTTGCGGGTATAGGCGTAGGCGAAGACCGGCTCGATGCCGGAACTGACATTGCCCGCATAAAGGCTGATCGTCCCGGTTGGTGCGATAGAGGTCAGCAGCGCGTTGCGGATGCCATATTGCCTTATGTCGTCGCGCAGGGCCTCGTCCATGTTCTGCATGTTGCCCGAGGCAAGGAAAGCGTCGGCGTCGAACAGCGGGAACGCCCCGCGTTCCTTCGCCAGATCGACCGAGGCGCGATAGGCGGCATGGGCGATCTGCCTCATCCACCCTTCCGTTTGCGCGGCGGCCTCGTCCGAGCCATAGCGCAGCCCCAGCATCAGCAGTGCATCGGCCAGCCCCGTCACGCCAAGCCCGATACGTCGCTTCGCCTGTGCCTCCTGCGCCTGCGCCTCCAGCGGGAATTTGGATGCATCGACCACGTTATCCATCATCCGCACGGCGGTGGCGACCAGATCGTCCAGCGCGGCAGCGTTCAGTTGGGCTGCCTCCGTGAACGGATCGCTGACCAGCCGCGCAAGGTTGACGGACCCTAGAAGGCAGGCACCATAAGGCGGCAGGGGCTGTTCGCCACAAGGGTTGGTGGCAGAGATGGTTTCCGCATAACCAAGGTTGTTGGCCGCATTGATACGGTCGATGAAGATCACGCCCGGTTCGGCATAATCATAGGTCGACTGCATGATCCGGTTCCACAGATCCCGCGCCTGAACGGTATGGTAGACCTTGCCGCCAAAGACCAGCTCCCACGGGCCATCGGCCTTCACCGCCTCCATGAAGGGGTCGGTCACCAGCACGCTCATGTTGAACATGCGCAGGCGGGCGGGATCGGATTTGGCGGTGATGAAGGCCTCGATATCCGGGTGGTCGCAGCGCATCGTCGCCATCATCGCGCCCCGGCGGCTGCCTGCCGACATGATCGTGCGGCACATCGCGTCCCAGACATCCATGAAGCTGAGCGGGCCCGAGGCATCGGCGGCCACACCCATCACATCCGCGCCCTTGGGGCGAATGGTGGAGAAATCATAGCCGATCCCGCCGCCCTGCTGCATGGTCAGCGCGGCCTCTTTCAGATTTTCGAAGATGCCCGCCAGGCTGTCGGGGATCGTGCCCATGACGAAGCAGTTGAACAGCGTCACATTGCGCCCGGTGCCTGCGCCCGCCGTGATGCGGCCTGCGGGCAGGTATTTGAAATCCTCCAGCGCGGCATAGAACCGGTCTTCCCAGGTGGCGGGGTCGGTCTCCACCTCGGCCAGCGCGCGGGCGATTCGGCGCCACGTATCCTCGATGGATTGGTCAATGGGCGTGCCATCGGCCTGTTTGAGCCGGTATTTCATGTCCCAGATGGCTTCGGCAATCGGGGCGGAGAAGCGGCTCATTGGTCATTATCCATATTGGTAGGGGGGACGGACGAAGATACCCACAAGACCTGCCCGGGTCAACTTGGCAGGCATGGGGAACCGCCCTATGTTGCAGATCAGCAAGGGGGACCGATGGCAGCCAAGTTTACGCATCTCTTAAAGCTCAGCGTCGGGACGGAAACGGTCGACGATCTTGCCGCCTGGCAGGCTACGGCGCATGACCGCTGGCCTGACGGGCAGCCCCGCCACGTCACCCGCATGTGGCCCAAGCGCGAGGCCGAGATCTTGGCAGGCGGGTCGATCTACTGGGTGATCAAAGGGTTCGTTCAGGCGCGGCAAAAGGTGCTGCGGCTGGAAGAGGTCATCGGGCAGGATGGCATCCGCCGCTGTGCCATCGTGTTGGACAAGCGGCTCGTCCGGGTCGAGGCAACCCCCAAGCGGGCCTTTCAGGGCTGGCGCTATCTGAAGCCTGAGGATGCCCCGCGAGATCTGTCCGGCGCCCGCGCGCAGGAAGAGACGCTACCGCTGGATCTGCAGAATGCCCTGGCCGATCTGGGGGTTTTGTGACGCACGGCCACCGGAGCGTTATGCAACTGAAAAAGGCCGGGCGCTGATGCACCCGGCCTTTTCGCTGTATTGCTGACGCGCTTCAGCGCAGAGCGGCGAGGCCACCCGAGATCGCCGAGCGGTATGCGCCACGAGCCACCTGGCTGTGCGAGTTCAGCGGCGTCGTCGAGGCGTTGTTGCCAAGCGGAATGGTCAGGCTGAGCCCCACGGACGTGGCATCAGCCGTGATCGGGCCGAGATCCATGTTGGTTCTGGAAACCTCAAGCGCGACAATGCCGGGGAAGCCGCCACCGGCCTGAGCCAGATCATAGGCCAGACCCAAAGAGATCTGGGTGGCGTCGATGCTGATCGGGAGCGGCAGGCCGACGTCGAGACGACCGACAGAGCCATAAAGCGACAATCCGTTGCCGAAGTCATAGTCGGCCCCGATTGCGTAAAGGCTCAGGTCGATATCGCCACCGCCGAAGTCGATATTGGTGCGCGTGTAGCTGCCGAAGACTTCCAGGTTGGGCATCACGTCATAAGACGCCGCCAGACCATAGTCGGTGATGTCGATGCCGCCAATGCCGGGATCGGTGTCAGAGGTGCCATAGAAGACCTCGACCCAGAGCGGCCCGCTCTCGTACCCTGCGAAGATACCGGATTGCTGCGTGTCGACGCCAAGCGTGATGGGCAGAAGCGAAACGGAGATGTCCAGATCGCCCATGCGATAGTAGGCACCGATATAGGCACCGTTGGCGAAGTGATAGGATGGTTCAAACCCGAAGCTCATCAGATCGGCGTCGATGCCGATTGGCAGCGGGGTGTCGATCTCGGTCATCGAAAGGCCGAAGTCCAGGCCGACATTCACGCTCGGGCCAAAAGAGATGTCGGAATCCACATCCAGAGACGTGGTTGTCAGGTCGATACCTGTCCCAAGCGCATCCAGCGAGGTGCTGGAAAAACCCAGGGTGATCGTTGAACTCATGGACGGGGCAGTCTGGGCCAGTGCAGCGCCGGGAAGGGCGATGACGGCGGCAGTAGCGAGCAGGATGCGAATGCTCATTGCGGCTCTCCAATTTTTAAATGTCTTTATCTTGGGGGCAGGGGCGGAAATTGCCGTCGATGTCCCGCAAGCGAACGGACTCGGAAGACTCCGTTAACTAAGATTAACAAAAGCAATCGTTCGATTGATACAGTTTGCGTAGCGATCCGGGAATTTTCCTCTTGAGCCGTGGCAAACTTGTTTCAGTTAGGGTGGCTTCAATGAAAGTCAAAGAAAAAAGAGAAGGCAGGGCGCAAAGGCTGGCAAAAACCGTCATGAAAAGAATCCAACACCCGAACCGAGCCGGGTCGAATTGCTTCACCCCTGCAGCCGGTCCGTCAGCTCTTCCAGTATCTCTTTGTTCCCATTGGACCAATCTGCGGTACGCGACTTGAACAGTACCGCCTGACTGCGATGTATCAGCCCGCCGGGAAGGATCGTCAGGTGGTTGGCGCGCAGGGTTTCGCCGGTCGAGGTGATGTCTGCGATGGCCTCGGCGGTCAGGTTCTTGACAGTGCCCTCGGTCGCGCCCTGGCTATCGACCAGTTGATAGTCCGCCACGCCCGCATCGCGCAGGAACTCTCTCACCAGCCGGTGATACTTGGTGGCGATTCGCAGGCGGTGGCCGTGACGGCGGCGGAAATCGGCGGCGGCGGCATCGAGATCGTCGAGCGAATTTACATCCACCCAGAAGGCGGGCACCGCGATGATCAGATCGGCAAAGCCAAAGCCCATGGGCTGCAATTCGCGCACAACATCCTGCCAGGCGGGAATGCGTTCGCGCACGAGATCGCTGCCGGTCACGCCCAAATGGATGCGACCTGCCTGCAATTCACGCGGGATCTCTCCGGCGCTAAGCAGCACCAGGTCCACATCCGCCCCGTCCACTTGGGCCGCGTATTCCCGGTCCGACCCGCTGCGGCGCATGTCGATGCCCCGGTCGGCGAACCAGTCGAAGGTCTTTTCCATCAGCCGGCCCTTGGAGGGCACACCGAGTTTCAGGGTCATGCCAGACCCTCCCGCAATTGCTGCACCAGTTCGGGGCGGATCACGCCGCCAACGGCGGGGATTTCCTGCCCGCGCCCCAGAACGCGGGTCAGCGCATCATAGCGGCCACCGGTGGCCACGGGGGGCAGGTCGGGGCGGCCCTCGGCGACGAAGCCAAAGACAAAGCCATCATAGTATTCCAGCGTCGTGCGGCCAAAGCTCGCCTCGAAGGGCAGGTCTTCGACCGTGATCCCGGCAGCGGCCAGCGCATCCATGCGCCGGGCCATGCGGTCCACGGAAGCGGCCATGCCGGGCAGGTCGACGGTGATATCACGCAGGTGCTGATGCGCGTTCGGCAGGGTTTCCCGCAAGGATAGGATCACATCCAGAACTTCCGCCTCGCTGCGGCTGATCGGGGGTTCTGCGGCGTCGGCCTGAAGATGGGCAATGCGGGCGAGCACGTCTTCGCGGCTGCGCAGGCCAATTTCGGGGCCGCCGCTTTGGACAACCGCCTCGGCCCCGTCCTTGGCAACCCGGTCCAGCAGCGCTTTGCGGGCGGCGTCCATGTCCACCCGGCCCGTGAACCGGTCCAGCAGGGCGCGGAACCGGCGGGGTCGCCAGATATGGCGCATCAGGGCGCCCTTGCGCCGTTCCGTCGTGGTCAGAGTTTCCACGGCGGCCTTGAGAATGCCGATATCGCCGGTGGCCGGACGCAGCCCGAGCGGGGACAGAACCTCGTTGAACAGCGAAAACACCTCGGCATCGGCGCGTTCCGGGTCTTCGCGGTCGAAAAGCTCATACCCCACTTGCAGGTATTCCGTGGCGCGACCGGAATCGGCCTGCTGCTTCCGAAACACCTCGCCCAGATAGGTATAGCGTGCCGGCTCGCCGCCATGTTCCATATGGGTCTGCACCACCGGCACGGTGAAGTCGGGGCGCAGCATCATCTCGCCCCGGTTCGGGTCCTGCGTGACATAGGCCCGCGCACGGATATCCTCGCCATAGAGGTCCAGCAGCGTATCCGCCGGTTGCAGCAGATCGGCGTCGATGGCCATGGCGCCAGACGCCTTGAAGAAGGCGAAGAGCCGCTCAGCCTCGGCCCGGACGGTGATCTTGTCGGTCATTTGCCCCGGTCCAGAATGGCCTTC
Source organism: Nioella sediminis (assembly GCF_001879695.1). Taxonomy (GTDB): domain Bacteria; phylum Pseudomonadota; class Alphaproteobacteria; order Rhodobacterales; family Rhodobacteraceae; genus Nioella; species Nioella sediminis. The sequence continues at coordinate 22,796 of NZ_MNBL01000026.1, read as the reverse complement.
ACTTCGGCGACCAGATCGGCAACCGGCACTTCGCGTTGTGCAGGTTGGGACTTCCATTCCTCAAGGCTGGCCTCCTGCGCGATCTGCGCGCCAAGAATCAGGTCCTTGATTTGCACCACGCCGCGCTCAGCCTCGTCGGATCCCTGGATGATCGCCACCGGGCTTTCGCGCTTGTCCGCGTATTTCAGCTGGTTGCCGAAATTCTTGGGGTTGCCCAGATAGACCTCGGCCCGGATGCCCGCATTGCGCAGCTCGGTCGCCATTTTCTGGTACTCCGCCATCCGGTCGCGGTCCATGACGGTCACCACCACGGGGCCTTGCATGGTGCCGCCGATCCGGCCCTTTTCGCGCAGCGCGGCCAGCAGCCGGTCCACCCCGATGGAGACGCCCGTCGCGGGCACCGCCTGCCCGGTGAAGCGCTTGACCAGATCGTCATAGCGCCCGCCGCCTGCCACCGAGCCAAACTGGCGCGGGCGGCCCTTGTCGTCGAGCACCTCGAAGGTCAGTTCGGCTTCGTAGACCGGACCGGTGTAGTAACCCAGACCACGCACGACCGAGGGGTCGATGACAATGCGGTCGGGGCCGTAGCCCTGCGCGTCGAGAAGGGAGGCGATGGTTTCAAGCTCTTCGACGCCTTCAGCGCCGGTGGTGGACTCACCGATGGCGGCACGGAGATTTGCCAGCGTCTCCTCTGCGTTCGCTCCCTTAGATGTCAGGAACGCGATCACTGGTTCGGCTTGTGCGTCGCTCAGCCCCACGCCGTCGATATAGGCACCGGAGGCATCGAGGCGGCCCTTGCCGAGCAGCTCGCGTACACCGGCTTCGCCCACCTTGTCGAACTTGTCGATGGTGCGCAGGACAGCTTCTTGCTGCGCGGTGTTTTCTTCGAGCTCATGGGTAATTGTCTTGAGGTCGTGCGGTGGCCCTGAGTAAGTAATCACGCCGGCTACCTCCAGAACGCCGGTCAGCACCTTCCGGTTGTTCACCCGAACGATGTAATCCCCGCGCGGGATGCCCACGGCCTCCAGCGTGTCGGCGAGCATCGCGCAGATCTCGGCGTCGGCGGCGACGGAGGGCGCGCCAACGGTATCCGCGTCGCATTGGTAGAACTGGCGGAAGCGCCCCGGCCCCGGTTTCTCATTCCGCCAGACCGGCCCCATGGTGAACCGCCGATACGGCGCAGGCAGGTCGTTGCGGAACTGGGCGGCGACGCGGGCCAAGGGCGCGGTCATGTCATAGCGCAGCGCCAGCCATTTTCCGTCGTCTTCCTCCTGCCACGCGAACACGCCCGCATTGGGCCGGTCCACGTCGGGCAGGAACTTGCCAAGCGCCTCGACCGTTTCCACGGCGGAGGTTTCCAGCGGATCGAAGCCATAGCGATGATAGACCTCGGCGATCCGGTCCAGCATCTCCTTGCGCTCGGTCACTTCCGCGCCGAAATAGTCGCGGAAGCCCTTGGGCGTTTCTGCCTTGGGGCGGGGCTGTTTCTTTTGCTTGGCCATGCTTGCCATCCGTTAGGATCCGGGGTTCACCGGGCGTTTAACTTGGGGGGCGCGTGGGGGCAAGGCGGCGGGCTGGCCTTTCGGGCAAAACCCTGTAGGAAGAGCATATGAGTGACACAACCCATCTTGAGGAAACACTGGCCCACCTGACCCGTCAGGTCGAGGATCTGTCTGACGTGATTGCGCGCCAAGACCGGGAGATTGCGGTTCTAACCCGCCGGGTCGAGATGCTTATGAACCGCGAGGCAGAGCGCGAGCTTGATCAGGGCGGCTCGGTGCCGCTGGCCGATCAGAAGCCACCGCACTGGTAGGGTTTTCAGCCCGTTCAACTTGACGGGTCCGGGGCAGGCTGCCTACCTTGAAAGAGCAGATATTTAACGCGCGGCATGTTTGATGCACGTTTTTTGGGTCAGCCGCGTGATGCCCGGCCTGGGTTTGAAGGGAACGACCTGCCAATGAGCGACCGCAAGATCAGGAACATGGAAGAGTTCGCCGCCGTCAGCGGCATCTCGCGGCCAACCGTTTCCAAGTATTTCAACGACCCCGACAGCGTGCGCCAGACCACGCGCGCCCGGATCGAGGCCGCGCTGGAGCAATATGACTACCGCCCCAATGTGTTCGCCATCAACCAGAACCGGCGACTGACCAAGAATCTCGGGATCGTCGTGCCCTATCTGGCCGACCCCTTCTTCGCCGAGATTGCCCGCAATATCGAGAATCTGTGTATCGAGGCGGGGTTTCGCCCGATCCTGCTTAGCTCGCATGGCGAACAATCGCAGGAAATCGACAATCTCGACAGCCTTCGGTCGCTCAAACCCGCGGGTGTTCTGTTGGCCCCCCTGGGACGGGCCTCGGATAGATCCGCCATTGAGCGGTTTTGCGAGGACGTGCCGACGGTTCTTTTCGACAGCAATATCGAGGGGATGGGCGAGGCCTTTGTCGGGTCCGACAACGCCAGTTTCGTCAATCAAACGGTCGATTACCTGATGCGCAGCGGCGAACCGCCCTGCTTTCTGGAAATGCGCACCCCCGCGAACCCGAACGCCAACAAGCGCCGTATTGCCTATATTGAGGCGATGAAGCGTCACGGGCAGGACCCCGTGGTTGTGGGAATGGAAGGTGACGGGTGGGCCTTTGAAGAGATCGGGCGGCAGGGCACGCATGCGGCGCTCTCTGCCGGGGATTTCACCACCAACACCATCCTGTGTTCGAATGACCGTCTGGCCATCGGGGCACTGTCGGCCTGTTATGAACGGGGGCTGAAGGTCGGACGCGGGTCGGATTGTGATCTGCGCGTGGCGTCCCATGACGATCATCCGTTTTCGCGTTTCACCTGCCCGGCCCTGACCACGGCGGCCCATGACTATACCGCCGTTGCGGGGCGCAGTGTGGAAACCCTCTTGGAACTGATCGAAAGCGGCGGGCGATTCTCATCCCGGCAGGAGACCCTGTTTCCCGCGCATCTGGTGGTTCGCGCTTCGGCCTGAAAGGTCATAAAATTTACGCGCGTAAAAATTATGTTGACGCGCGTATGATTCTTCCGCATGGTGCAGCGCATTACATCCATCAAGGGAGGACAGGATGTCTTCGAAGACTCTTATTCGCACCACCAGTGCACTTGCACTTTGCCTGACTGCATCGGCAGCGCTGGCACAGGACACGACCATCACCATCGCGACCGTGAACAACGGCGACATGATCCGCATGCAGGGCTATACGGACCAGTTCACCGAGGCGACCGGTATCGCGGTTGAGTGGGTAACGCTGGAAGAAAACGTGCTGCGTCAGCGCGTGACCACCGACATCACTACCAATGGCGGCCAGTTCGACATCATGACCATCGGCATGTACGAAACCCCGATCTGGGGCGCCAATGGCTGGCTGGTTCCGCTGGACAACCTGTCCGAAGAGTACAATGTCGACGACATCCTGCCCGCCATGCGCGGCGGTCTGAGCCACGAGGGCACGCTCTATGCAGCGCCCTTCTACGGCGAAAGTTCCATGGTCATGTACCGCACCGACCTGATGGAAGCGGCTGGCCTCGAAATGCCCGAGGCCCCGACCTGGCAGTTCATCCGCGAAGCCGCGGCTGCAATGACCGACCGTGAAAACGACATCAACGGCATCTGCCTGCGCGGTAAGGCCGGTTGGGGTGAAGGCGGCGCCTTCATCACCGCGATGTCCAACTCCTTCGGCGCACGCTGGTTCGACATGGACTGGAACGCTCAGTTCGACACCCAACCCTGGCTCGACACGCTGACCTTCTTCGAAGGCATGATGTCCGAATCCGGTCCCGCCGGTTACGCGACCAACGGCTTCACCGAGAACCTGAACCTGTTCAATCAGGGCCTTTGCGGCATGTGGATCGACGCCACCGTGGCGGCGTCTTTCGTGACCAACCCGGAAGATTCGGAAGTTGCGGACTCGGTCGGTTTTGCGCTTGCACCCGACAATGGTCTTGGCGTGCGGTCCAACTGGTTGTGGGCCTGGGCGCTGGCCATTCCCGCAGGCACGCAGCAGTCGGATGCGGCGCTGCAGTTCATCGAATGGGCAACCTCCAGCGATTATATCGAGCTGGTTGCCGAGAACGAAGGTTGGGCCAACGTCCCGCCGGGTGCGCGGACCTCGCTCTATGAGAACCCGAACTACATCTCGGTTCCCTTCGCGCAGATGACGCTGGACTCGATCCTGTCGGCTGATCCGAACAACTCCACCGTTGAACCGAGCCCCTATGTCGGCATCCAGTTCGCGGCCATTCCGGAGTTCGCAGGTATCGCCTCCGAGGTAAGCCAGGAGTTCTCGGCCTTCTATGCCGGTCAGCAGACCGTCGAAGAGGCTCTGGCGAACGCTCAGGCGATCACCTCTGAAGCCATGGAAGCTGCGGGCTACTAAGGCCGGTTTCTTCCTCCCGGGGGGCGGCCCTCATCCGCCCCCCAACTCTCTCTCTCTATTTTGCTGGTCGCAACTGGCCGGCCCTTTTTCCCCTTGGCATTCTGTTCCGGACGCCCGACCCGCGCCGACAGAAAGAGAGGATCCCATCATGGCTACCCAGCATTCCCGATCCGCTGCCCGAATAATGATGGCACCAGCGGTCTTTTTTCTCCTAGTCTGGATGCTTGTCCCGCTTTGCATGACCCTGTGGTTTTCGGTCAGAGACTTTCGCCCTCTGCGCGGTGGCGACAATGGTTTCGTCGGTCTTGAGAACTTCGTTCGGTTTGTTTCTTCGAGCGCATTCTGGCCCGCGATTTTGACGACGCTCATGATTGTCGGCGGTGTGCTGCTGATCTCGATCGTCTTCGGTGTTCTTCTGGCAATCCTGCTGGACAAGCCGATGTGGGGACAGGGGATCGTCCGTATCCTCGTCATCGCGCCGTTCTTCGTGATGCCCACCGTGTCTGCACTGGTCTGGAAGAACATGTTCATGGACTCCGTGAACGGTGTCTTTGCCCACCTTTGGCGCTTCTTCGGCGCGGATCCGGTGGTCTGGTTATCGGAAGTGCCAACATTTTCGATCGTCATGATCGTGTCCTGGCAGTGGCTGCCCTTCGCGACGCTGATCCTTCTGACTGCGATCCAGTCGCTCGACAGCGAGCAGTTGGAAGCCGCGGAAATGGACGGCGCCTCGCCCCTGTCGCGCTTCTTCTACATCACTCTGCCGCACCTGAGCCGCGCCATCACGATTGTCGTTCTGATCCAGACAATCTTCCTGCTGGCGATCTTTGCAGAGATCTTCGTGACGACGGGCGGAGCCTTCGGCACCCGCACCCTGACCTACCTGATCTTCCAGCGTGTGCTGGAAAGCCAGAACGTGGGCCTTGGTTCGGCGGGCGGTGTCTACGCCATCATCCTCGCCAATATCGTTGCGCTCTTCCTGATGCGCATCGTCGGCAAAAACCTGGATAAGTGAGGGACTAGAAATGGCTAGAGCTGTCACTACTCAACGCAAGGCCCTGAACACCGCGGTTGCGTGGATTATCGGCCTTCTCATCTTCTTCCCGATCCTTTGGACGATCCTGACATCGTTCAAGACCGAGGCAGACGCGATCGCAAACCCGCCGGTCCTCTTCGCCTTCGACTGGACGCTGGAGAACTACGCCGAGGTCATGGAGCGGTCCAACTACGGCCGATTCCTGAGCAACTCGATCATCATCGCGGGTGGGTCAACGATCCTGGGTATCATCATCGCGGTCCCGGCGGCCTGGTCCATGGCCTTCGTTCCTTCGAAGCGGACCAAGGATATTCTGCTGTGGATGCTGTCGACCAAGATGCTGCCCGCCGTGGGGGTGCTCTACCCGATCTACCTGCTCTGCATTCAGCTTGGCGTGCTCGACAACCGGTTTGCCCTGGTCGTGATCCTGATGCTGATCAATCTGCCGATCATCGTCTGGATGCTCTACACCTATTTCAAGGAAATCCCCGGTGAGATCCTGGAAGCTGCACGGATGGACGGGGCGAGCCTGAAGGAAGAGATCCTCTATGTTCTCACCCCGATGGCCGTGCCGGGCATCGCCTCGACCTTGCTGCTCAACTTCATCCTGGCCTGGAACGAAGCTTTCTGGACGTTGAATCTGACCTCGGTCGATGCCGCGCCTCTGACCGCCTTCATTGCCAGCTATTCCAGCCCGGAAGGTCTGTTCTTCGCCAAGCTCAGCGCAGCTTCGACCATGGCTATCGCACCCATCCTCATCCTTGGCTGGTTCAGCCAGAAACAACTTGTCCGTGGCCTGACCTTCGGCGCCGTCAAATAAGGAACCAAGAACATGGGACGCATTACGCTTGATAAAGTCCGTAAAGCCTTTGGTGAGGTTGAAGTCATCCCGCCGCTGGACCTGACCATTGAAGACGGTGAATTTGTGGTCTTCGTCGGCCCCTCGGGCTGCGGCAAGTCCACCCTTCTGCGCCTGATCGCGGGGCTGGAGGACGTGACCAGCGGTGTCATCAGCATCGACGGCGCGGATGCCACCATGGTGCCCCCCGCCAAGCGCGGCCTTGCGATGGTGTTCCAGTCCTATGCGCTTTACCCGCATATGTCGGTGCGCAAGAACATCGCCTTCCCGATGAAGATGGCGGGCATCCCCCAGGACGAGCAGAACCGCCGGATCGAGGCTGCCGCCAAGGCGCTGAACCTCACCGACTATCTCGACCGTCGTCCCGGCCAGCTTTCTGGTGGCCAGCGTCAGCGGGTCGCCATCGGCCGCGCAATCGTGCGCGAACCGGCGGCATTCCTCTTCGATGAACCGCTGTCCAACCTTGACGCAGCGCTGCGCCACGGGATGCGGCTGGAAATCAGCGAACTGCACAAGCGGCTTGATACGACCATGATCTACGTGACCCACGACCAGGTCGAAGCGATGACGATGGCCGACAAGATCGTGGTGTTGCAAGGGGGCGTGATCGAACAGGTTGGGTCGCCGATGGAGCTTTATCGCACGCCGCGCAACATCTTCGTTGCGGGCTTTATCGGCAGCCCCAAGATGAATCTTCTGACCGGTGAAGAGGCCGCCAAACGGGGGGCCCATACGGTTGGCATCCGCCCCGAGCATGTCACGATCTCGACCACCGATGGCGCCTGGAAAGGCACTGTCGGCGTGGCTGAACATCTGGGGTCCGACACGTTCCTGCATGTCCACCGCGAAGGCGCGACCGACCCCATGACCGTGCGCGTGGACGGCGAGTTCAGCGCCAAGCACGGCGACACCGTGTGGCTTACCGCGCAGGAAGAGCAGATCCACAAGTTCGACGCTGACGGGCTGCGCATCGCATGAAACGGCTGGCGGGAAAAACGGCTCTGATCACGGGGGCCGCTCGAGGGATCGGCCTGGCTTTCGCCGAAGCCTATGTCGCGGAAGGTGCGCGGGTTGCGATTGCCGATATCGACATCGCGCGCGCCCGCGCCGCGGCGGCCGATCTCGGCGCGGCGGCGATTGCCGTGGAGATGGACGTGACCCGGCAGGACAGCATCGACACGGCCGTAGCGGAAACCTTGGACAGGCTCGGCCAGATCGACATCCTGATCAACAATGCTGCAATCTTTTCCGCCGCCCCGATCGTCGAGATCACCCGCGAAGACTTCGACCGGGTGTTCAAGATCAATGTCTCCGGTGCGCTTTTCACGATGCAGGCGGTTGCCAAGCACATGATAGAGCGCGGGCAGGGTGGCAAGATCATCAACATGGCCAGCCAGGCGGGTCGTCGGGGTGAGGCGCTTGTCGGGGTCTATTGCGCCTCCAAGGCTGCCATCATCAGCCTGACCCAGTCGGCGGGGCTGGACCTGATTAAACACGGGATCAACGTGAACGCCATCGCCCCCGGCGTTGTGGACGGGGAACACTGGGACGGCGTCGACGCCTTCTTCGCCAAATACGAAAACAAGGCCCCCGGACAGAAGAAGCGCGAGGTCGGTGAAGCCGTTCCCTTCGGCCGCATGGGCACTGCACGGGATCTGACCGGCATGGCCGTTTTTCTGGCCTCGCACGAGGCCGACTATATCGTCGCCCAGACATACAATGTCGACGGCGGCAACTGGATGAGCTGAGGGAGACCGGCCATGGCCAGCGCCGTGCAAAAGACATTCTCGGACCTGCTTCCCCTGTCGAATGCCACTCTGGCGGCTTTGCCCGCAGAGGTGCGGCGCCCTGGCTATGACCGGTCTGGCCTGACCGCCGGCATCGTCCATATCGGCGTGGGCAATTTTCATCGTGCGCATCAGGCCTGGTATCTGAGCCGGCTGATGGAGATGGGGCTGGCGCAGGACTGGGCCATCCTTGGGGCCGGGGTCCGGCCCTATGATGCGGCGATGCGCGACAAGCTGCTGGCGCAGGATTGCCTGACCACCCTGATCGAGCTGGACGGCGATCACCGGGCGGCAGAGGTCATCGGCTCGATGATCGACTATGTGCCGGTTGCCGAAGGTCACGGCCCGTTGATTGCGGCGATGGCCGATCCCGCCATTCGCATCGTTGCGATGACCGTGACGGAGGGCGGGTATTTTCAGTTGGGTGGGGAGCTGGATATCGCTCATCCCGAAATCGTCCATGATGCGGCGAATCCCGACCGGCCCGGCACCGTGTTTGGCGCGATCATCGCGGCGCTGCGGCTGCGGCGGGAAAGGGGGGACGGACCCGTCACGCTGCTGAGCTGTGACAACCTGCAGGGCAATGGCGCGATCCTGCGGGGCGTTGTCCTCGGGTTGGCGCGCCTTTCCGACCCTGCGCTGGCCGACTGGATTGAAGAGAGTTGTAGTTTCCCCAATTCGATGGTGGATTGCATCGTGCCCGCGACCGGCGAACGCGAGCTGGATTTCGCGCGGGCCTTCGGAGTGAACGACGCCGCGCCCGTCTCGCATGAGGCGTTCCGGCAGTGGGTGATAGAGGATGATTTCTGCGCAGGTCGTCCGCCGCTGGAGAAGGTCGGAGTAACCTATTCGGGTTCGGTTCACGACTACGAGATGATGAAGCTGCGTATTCTGAATGCAGGGCATCAGATGGTGGCGAATGCGGGGGCTCTGCTGGGGCTGGAAACGATAGCGGAGGCGACGACGCACCCGGCCGTCGGGGCGTTCCTGCACAAGGTGTTGAGCGAAGAGGTCGCGCCGCATGTCCCCTCAGTGGCAGAATTCACGCCGGACCAGTACATCACGCTGATCAAGCGACGCTTTTCCAACCCGTCCATCGTTGACACCACGCGGCGTGTGGCGTTCGACGGCTCCAGCAGGCATCCCGGTTTCGTGCTGCCCTCGCTGCGCGATGCCCTGTTGTCGGACGGCGGGTTTTCCGGGCTGGCCCTGACCGAAGCGCTATGGGCGCGCTATTGTCTGGGAACGACCGAGGCCGGGGAGGCCATCGCCGCAAACGACCCGCAATGGGACCGGCTGACGAAACGCGCCAGAGAGGCCGTGGACCGACCGCAAGCATGGCTGGAGATGTCGGCAATCTATGGCGATCTTGCGCAGGACCCACGATTTGCAACCGCATTCGCGGACTGGATGGGCATCCTTGCCCAAGACGGGGTAGAGGCCGCGATTGCGCTATATGTCGGCTAGCCCGTCATCCGTTGCATCAACCCGCTGAACACCCGCCGTTCTCTCGGGAAGGGCACCAGGCGTTCCTGATCCTCGTCCCACAGCTTCAGGGTGAAACTGCGGATCGCCTCTGGCCAGTTGATCGTCGGCAGGTCGAACTGGTCGCGGATGGCCCGGTGGCATTTGCGCAGACGGTAGCTGGGGATATTGGCGTTGAAATGGTGGATGTCGTGATAGGCGATGTTGCCGGTCGCAAGATCGAACCACCAGCCGAGGTCCAGCGCCGATGACCCTTGCAGCGCCGCCTGATCGTGGCGAAGGTCGGGGCGGCGGTCCCAGTAAGTGTCCTCGAAATTGTGCTGAAGATAGACGAGGAACACGCCTGAACAGGCTGCCACGAAGACGGTGGCCAGATAGACCATCAGCGCGGGCATGCCGCCAAGCCAGTAGAGCAGCGCGATCCATCCCAGTAGCAGCACATCATGGGCCAGCACCCCTGCGGCGCCGACCTTCAGCGTGTTCTTGGGCCAGCGATAGCGTAGGGCATAGACGAAGACGCCGCCGATAGGGATCAGGATCAGCGGGTTGCGGTAGAGGCGATAGAACAGGCGCGTTTTCCAGTCGGCCTCGTTCCATTCGCGCAGGGTCATGGTGTGGATCTCGCCCGACCGGCGTTCTTCCAGATCACCAAGGAATTTGTGGTGTTCGTTGTGGTTGTACTGCATTGCCCGGTATGGGGTCAGCGTGAAGGTCGACAGACCGTAACCGGCCCAATCGTTCATCCACCGCTTGGAAAACAGCGAACTGTGCCCGCAATCATGTTGCAGCACGTAAAGCCTGACACCCGACAGCGCGTTGATGACCACCAGCGGGGCCACCAGATACCAGGCGTCGTAGAAATGGACGGCAAGGTAGAGCGTCAGGAAATAGACGGCGAAAGTGCCGAAATAACTGGCCGAGGCAAGCGCGTCGCTGCGCTCGCAATAGGCGCGGGTGACTTCTCGTATCGACATTGAACCGGTCTCTTGTTCTGTCTCGCACGAGGTGCCGGTCTGGCCCGGTCCCTCGCATCTGGAAGATGTGGTCGTCGCGTAGCCATTTCAAATTTTGGTGACAGGAATTTAACGGAAAAATCCGCTCTGGTCGACTCCGGCCACGTCGGTCGGCATCAGGCCGCCACCGGTGCCGCGCGGCGGGGCCGGGATTGCAGCAGGATCAGCGCCATGATTCCGATGTTCAGAATATTGAAGGCGATGCCGTTGATGAAGGCCCATTGGTAGCTGCCGGTCACGTCATAGATCCAGCCCGACATCCAGCCGCCGATGGCCATGCCCGCGATGGTCGACATCATCACCAGCCCCACGCGAGCGCCGGCCTCTCTCGGGGGCAGGTATTCGCGCACGATGATGGCGTAGCTCGGCACGATGCCCCCCTGGCTAAGCCCGAAGACGAGGCTGACGATATAGAGCGATGTGAGTCCGGTGGTCGGCAGATAAAGGAACAGCGCGATACATTGCAGGGCAGAGCCGATAAGCAGCGTCGTCACGCCTCCCAGCCAGTCGGCCAGCGCACCTGAAACCAGCCGTGAGGCCACTCCGCCGAACAGCATCAGAGACAGCATCTCGGCCCCGATGGCCGGCCCGTAGCCAAGGTCGGTGCAGAAAGCCACGATATGGACCTGCGGCATCGACATGGCGACGCAGCAGCCGATGCCCGCAATGGCCAGCAGCATGGTCAGGGTCCGGGGTGAAAAGCTGACAGCGCGGGCGCGCAAGGCGGCGGAGGCCTCGGCCTCCACGCGTGCGGCCTCGGGCACGCGGGCGCGCAGCAGCAAAGACAGGGGGACCATCACCAGAAGCGTGACCACCGCCAGCACCAGATAAGCTGTGCGCCATCCCTGAGTGGCGAGGATATCGGCCAGGATCAGCGGCCAGATCGCGCCGGAAAGATAGTTGGACGAGGCGGCGATGGCCACCGCAATCCCCCGTCGGCGCAGGAACCAGTGCGACACGTCGGCGATAAGCGGTCCGAAACAGGTGGCGGTTCCGAAGCCGATCAGCAATTGCAGGGCCGTCAAGGTCGCGATGTTGGGCGCCATGGCCGCCCCGGCGAAACCAAGGGCGATCAGCACGGCAGCGGCAATCATCGAGACGGTGATCCCCCACCGGTCCACGGCCCGCCCGATGAAGTAATTGCCAAGCGCAAAGCCCACCATTGTCAGCGTGTAGGGCAGGGACGCATCGCCCCGGTCCACGTTGAATTCGGCCTGCACGGCGGGAAGGATGACGATGATCGCCCACATGCCGACATTACCCACCAGACCGATGGTCAGGGAAATCGCAAGGCGCATCCATGAGGCGCGCGAGTCGAGGGCGGAAGCGGGTGTCATGGCGCGGACGTTAGGGGCGGTTTCGGCGATTGGGAAGGGGAACGTAGCGAAGAATGCGCCTGCATGCACGCCGTTGCCAGCATGCAGGTCCGAATTGATGCACGAGGCGTCTGGTGCATGGCAGAGGTCGCCCTGGAAGATGTCGCAAGCGCGTGAAGCATCACTGCCCTCAAGCATTCGATCCGGTTGACATTCGGGAAGATGTGCTCGGATTGCTGATGAAATCTGTTGCTTGCGGTCTTGGCGCAACCTATGCTTGTGAAGCGCGCCATAGAATATCCCGTAGATGGGCATCTGACGCAACTGACTGGACCGGCGCCGCGCCCCAAGTTCTGCCGGTTCTTCCCCTATAGTTTGTTCATTTGTTGATCTGTTGGACTCTCATGGGAGATTTGGAATGAAATACTCAGTGCAGGGTGGTGCTGCAGCCACCGTTTTGGGTCTGACGCTTGTGCTTGGCCTTCCCGCGCATTCTCAAAGCATGGCGGAAGCCTTCACCGCTATCGGAGCGGAGGTTTGCGACGACAGCGACTTGCTGTGCGTGTCCGTTGAGGTGCCCCTGAACCATTTTGATCCGGTCGTTGGGGAAACCATCCAGATCACCTACGCCCTGAGCCCGGCGGCTGAGGAAAGCCTCGGGCTCATGGTCTATGTGGTGGGGGGACCGGGCGGCACCGCTGTGGTGGATGCCGACTACTACCTGTCGGATATCGCACAAGACGTTCTCGATGCCTATGACATCATGTTCTTCGATCTGCGTGGCGTAGGCACGGAACACGGGATCAGTTGCCCAACAGCGCTGGACGCCCTGTTCCGCGCGGACGGGATGCATTTTGACCCTGGGTCCAAAGATGTCCGCGATGGTATCGTGACAGCTGTCGACACCTATATCGCGGATTGCACCGCCGAGATGGCGTACCCGGAGGTTCTGCCGCATGTGGGAACCGACCAGGCAGTCCGCGATCTGGAGGTTTTGCGCCAGGCTATCGGTGCGCCCGAGCTTTGGCTGTACGGGCACAGCTATGGCACCGAATTCGTTCAGGAATATGCGGCAACGTTCCCTGACGCCGTGGCCGGAGTCATTTTGGATTCCGTGGTCGATCCCGAACTGACGCTGACGGCATTTCAGGAAAGTACCCTGACCGGATCAGAGGCGCTGCTGGAAAGGATGTTCGCGTTCTGCGATGCCGACGCAGAGTGTTCTGCAGACATGGGTATGCCGACCGCGCAGGCGTATGAGGCGCTTCAGACGCTACTATCGGACGGCGCGATCATGGTTGATTATCCGCTTGCGGAGGGCGGAACAGAACCGAGGGAACTGGATCTTGCATTCCTTCAGGCATCTACCTTCAACAACCTTTATTCCCCTGGTGGCCGATCCTGGTTCCTTCGGGTTCTGGCAGCTGCAAGCCGGGGCGATCTGATCCCGTTGCTGCGCGACGGCTACTACGAGTCTTCGGTTGATATCGAAAGCAACGTGCCATTGCTCGACGAAGACGAAGGGTTCTACGGCGCGGCCTATTACGCGATTGTCTGCGAGGACTGGACCGAGGGCCAAGACCCCGACGCCGAGATGGCCCGCGTTCTGCACGCAACCGAAATGATGGCCCCCGAGCTGCCGCGCTTCCTGGATACCTATTTTCAGGAGCTCAGCATTTGCGCCCGTATGGCGCTACCGGCAAGCGAGCCGCGCCCGCCATTTGTCGGTGGTGACTATCCAACGCTGGTGCTGAATTCATCGACCGATCCGATTACGCCGATCGACCAGGCGGTCGCTGTCTTTGAACGCAGCCAGAATGCGGCATTGATTGTTCTAGAAGGTGGCCCCCATGTCGTCTGGCGCATGGACTATCCCTGCATTGAATCCGCCGTTGTGCGCCTGTTGGTGGACGGTGAAATGCCCGAAGTGCCCATTCAGGTCTGCCAGACCGATTTCGTTCCGTACTATACCCCCCTGAGCCTGCCGACCGAGCCGTTGGACCCACTGTGGTTGGCGCGGTCGGTGCTGCTGGAAATGGATATGGATCTTGCGTTCCTCGGCTATGCCATGGACTACGATGCCGCCTCCGGCTGCACCCGTGGCGGAACACTGGAGGCCGTGGAAACCGACGAGGGGGCCCAACTGACGTTCAGCGATTGCAGCTACTGGGACGGGGTTTCCGTCAGCGGAGCGGGTACGATGACCGGCGAGGATTACGAGATTGAGCGGATCAACCTGACGCTGACCGTGACCTCGAACGGGATGGAAATGGGTCAGATCGACTACAATCAGGACTGGCTGACAGGCACGGACTGGATCGCCGGGACGTGGAACGGACAGACGATCACGACAACTTGGCAATGAAATCCCCGGAGTGTCACGGACCGTTGGTCATCTGGGAGAGCTGAAGAGGCGAACCTGGCATCTCTCCGTTTCTCTGGTCCCGGAGGCCGCGCCGTCCTTCCCGGATCGCGCAGTCGTGAGCGAAAGCGCGTGTGAATTATCTGGTCGTGATGCGGCTTGCGCCCCATCTATTGACGGATGCAAGATGCCGGAAGCGAAAGGGAGACGCGCAATGTTCGGGTTCAAGGCAAAGAAGATGGAGATGGTCTCGGCTGCCGAGGCGCTGCCGGGACGGGCGCAGCCGATTCCCACGGCACAGACGCATTTCCTGTCCGGTCGCCCCCTGACCCTGGACGTGCCCGAGGGCATGGAAGTGGCCATGTTCGGCATGGGCTGTTTCTGGGGCGTGGAGCGGATCTTCTGGAAACTCGATGGCGTCTGGCTGACCATGGTGGGCTATTCGGGCGGGCACACGCCCAATGCCACCTATGAAGAGGTCTGCACCGCGCGGACCGGCCACAATGAGGTGGTGCGCGTGGTCTATGATCCCAAGGTCGTCAGCTACGAGGCGCTGCTGAAGGTGTTCTGGGAAAACCACGACCCGACGCAGGGCATGCGCCAGGGCAATGACATGGGCACCCAGTACCGGTCGGGGATCTACACGTTCTCGGAGGCGCAGCAGCAGGCCGCCAAGGACAGTCTTCCGGGCATGCAGGCCCGGCTGAAAGCGGCCGGGTTCGGCGCGATCACCACCGAGATCCTGCCCGCCCCGGAATTCTACTTTGCCGAGGACTACCACCAGCAATACCTGGCCAAGAACCCCTCGGGCTATTGCGGGATCGGCGGCACCGGCGTGACCTGCCCCATCGGGCTCGACGCCTGACGGCGCCGACCGGGGAACGGCCCGGCTCAAGCCCCCGTTCGGGGGCCCTCACCGATCCGTGCTGCCGTGGGATATCTGCGCGGGCGGTGCGACATTGGGTCGGCGGAGAAGGCTGGCAGGTCAGGAATTGGGTATTTGGGCAAAGAACAAGGCGCATTGTGTTTTTTGCAGCCTGCGCCTAAGGCGTGTGGGACCTGACAGGAGTTGACCGATGCCGACCTTCACCGCCCTCACCACCCTTGAAGACAAGGATCAGGCCGAGGCGCTTGGCCTTGCCCTGGAAGAGATCGAGCCCGAGGCGACGGGCGTCGGTGTCTTCGAGATGGAGGATGGGTCCGGCCTGTGGGAAGTGGGCGCCTATTTCGTGGAGGCCCCGGACGAGGTGGCCCTGGCGCTGCTGGCGGCGGCCCATGATGCCAGGCCCTTCGTGGTGTCTGAACTACCGGAAACCGATTGGGTGGCCCATGTGAAACGCGAGCTGCATCCGGTAGAGGCCGGGCGGTTCTTCGTCTATGGCAGCCATGATGCGGACAAGGTGCCGGATGGGTGTGTTCCCCTCCTGATCGAGGCGGCGATGGCCTTTGGCACCGGGCATCACGGGACGACCAAGGGTTGTCTGGAGGCACTGGAGCGGCTGATCCAAGCCGGTGAGGTCAAGAAGAACACGGTCGATATCGGCTGCGGCACCGCCGTTCTGGCGCTGGCGGCGGCCAAGGTCTGGCCTGAGCCGGTTATGGCCTCCGATATCGACGAGGTTGCCGTGGATGTGGCCCTGGCCAATGTCGCGGCCAATGGCGAGGCGGGGCGGGTGCGCTGCCTTGAGGCGGCGGGGTTCGATCACGCGGAGCTGCATGCCGCCGCGCCCTATGACCTGATCTTCGCCAATATCCTGAAAGGCCCGCTGGTGGAGCTGGCCCCTGATGTGGCGGCGCATTGCGCGGAAGGTGGCCATGTCATCCTGTCCGGTTTGCTCAATGAACAGGGCGACGAGGTGGTCGCGGCCTATGAGGCGCAGGGCATGACCCTGGAGCATCGGGCCGAGCTTGGCGAATGGACCACGCTGACCCTGCGCCGCTGACCGGCACAGTTTTGCCATAATTTGCGGATAATTTGCGCACGGGTGGGGCAGGCGCAAGAGGTGCCCCGATGGATGCGAATTATGACCGGTTTCAGGAACGGCTGCGCAGGATGAATCCGTCCGGCGCGGGCGAGGGACATGGCGTGGTGGTGCAGCCAGACGGGCTCGTCGTGCCTCGCCGCCGACGTGTTCGCCTGTCGTTTCCCTGGCGCAGCTTGGTACTCGCGGTGATCTGCTGTTTCCTGTTCAAGGGATTCATGATCTGGCACCAGGGCGAGGCGGATTACGCCGCGCGGTTGGCGGAATTGTCGGACCAGTCCACCGGCCATCGGGCCGCGGCATGGGTTCTGTCCATGGATCCGGTATCTGTCTGGATCGGCACGACCTTGAGAGACGCGATCGGGCGTCCACCGGTCTGACCCCCTTGAAACGAAAGAAACCGCCCCGGGGTCGGAGCGGCTTCAATCGGGGAGAGAAGAGAGAGATATCTCAGCGGTAGATGCCATTGGCAATCGAGTCGATATCCCCGCGGTTCAGGCCCAGATCGTCCAGTTCACGATCGGACAGAGCCTCCAGCGCTTTGCGGGTCACGCGGGCGTCGTTCCAGGCTGCAATCCGACCCACGAAGATGGAGAGGATCGAGGCGACGCTGAAGCCGGCGTCAACGGTGCGGTTGGTCACGGTAGCCATCTGAATGTTCCTTCCAGATAAGAGGGTGGGTTGCGAAGTGTTCGCTTGCTGAACCGGCATCTAGGAGCCGGGGCTGGCCCGAGCAATACCGATTTTCGCATGGGTCATATGCAATCTGCGCATAGGTCTGAATCGGACGTAACGACATGAATTTCGGGCAAAAATTCGCCACAATTCCTGTCGGAACAGGATCAGGAAATTGTCCTGAATCGACATCCCCGCTGGTGCTTGTCGCTTTTGTTTCAATGGACGCCGAAAACCGACTTTGTCTGGTCAATGTTCTTGTTTCGTGCTAGTGCTGCAAAAAAGTCGCAAGAAATTTGAGGGGTCGGGCAGCATGAGGATCATCGGGATCGATCCGGGGCTCAGAAACATGGGTTGGGGCGTGATCGAATCGCGGGGATCGCGACTCAGCCATATCGCCAATGGAACCTGTCACAGCGAAGGAAAGGACCTCGCCGCGCGGCTTTTGTCGCTGCACCGGCAGTTGACTGATGTCTTGGACCGCTGGCAGCCGGACCAGGCCGCCGTAGAGCAGACCTTCGTCAACCGCGATGCGGTGGCCACGCTGAAATTGGGGCAGGCGCGGGGGATCGCGCTGCTGGTGCCGGCGCAGGCGGGGCTCAGCGTTGCGGAATACGCCCCTAATGCGGTCAAGAAAACGGTGGTCGGCGTGGGTCATGCGGAAAAGGGGCAGGTGGCGCATATGGTCAAGATGCAATTGCCGGGCGCGAACCCATCCAGCCCCGACGCGGCGGATGCGCTTGCCATTGCCATCTGTCATGCCTTTCATGCGCAGACCGCAGGCCGACTGGCCGCGGCAGTGGAGGCGGGGCGATGATCGGCAAACTGACAGGCCGGGTGGATTACAAGGGCAGCGACCATGTGCTGCTGGATGTGAATGGCGTGGGCTATGTCGTTTACTGCTCCGACCGGACGCTGGCCGCCCTGCCGGGACCGGGCGAGGCGGCGGCGCTTTTCACCGAATTGCTGGTGCGTGAGGACCTGTTGCAGCTTTTCGGCTTCCCGACGCTTTACGACCGCGAATGGCACCGGCTGCTGATTTCCGTTCAGGGCGTGGGGGCCAAGGCGGCGATTGCCATTCTGGGCACTTTGGGGGCCGAGGGCGTGGCGCGGGCGATCTCGCTTGGCGATGCGGCGGCGGTCAAGGCCGCGCCCGGTGTCGGCCCCAAACTGGCGCAGCGGGTGGTGATGGAGCTGAAGGACAAGGCGCCGGGCGTCATGGCCATGGGCGGCGAGGTGATCGAGGCTTTGGGGGATGCCCCGGCGGCGGCACCTGTCGGACAGCCCGACATCGCGGCCCCGATCCGGGCGCGGCCGTCATCCTCTTCGCAGGCCGAAGCCCTTTCGGCGCTGAAGAACCTGGGCTATGCCCCGGCAGAGGCCGCCATGGCCGTGGCGCAGGCCGCAGGGGACGCGCCGGATGCGGAAACCCCGGCCCTGATCCGCGCGGCGCTGAAGCTGCTGGCCCCGAAGGATTGAGATGACAGAGCCCGACCCCACCCTGCGCGCGACGCCCTTGCCAGAGGATCAAAGCCCTGACCGGGCATTGCGCCCGCAGGAGCTGACCGAGTTCATCGGCCAGGAGGAGGCCCGCGCCAACCTGCGTGTCTTCATTGAAAGCGCACGGCGGCGGGAAGAGGCGATGGACCACGTATTGTTCCATGGCCCCCCCGGTTTGGGCAAGACGACGCTGGCACAGATCATGGCGCGGGAACTGGGGGTGAACTTCCGCATGACCTCTGGCCCGGTTCTGGCCAAGGCGGGCGACCTTGCCGCGATCCTGACCAATCTGGAGGCGCGGGATGTGCTGTTCATCGACGAGATCCACCGACTTAACCCGGCGGTTGAGGAGGTGCTCTACCCCGCAATGGAAGATTTCGAACTGGACCTCGTGATCGGTGAAGGCCCCGCCGCGCGGACGGTGCGGATCGAGCTGCAGCCCTTTACGCTGGTTGGCGCCACGACCCGGCTCGGCCTGCTGACAACGCCGTTGCGGGACCGGTTTGGCATTCCCACGCGGCTGCAATTCTACACGGTGCCGGAACTGCACGAGATCGTGACCCGCGGATCGCGGATGTTGGGCATCCCGTCCGATCCCGAAGGCGCGCTGGAGATTGCCCGCCGCGCCCGGGGTACCCCCCGGATCGCAGGGCGGCTGCTGCGCCGGGTGGTGGATTTCGCACTGGTCGAAGGCGACGGGCGGTTGACGCAGGCGATTGCCGATAGCGCTCTGACACGGCTCGGGGTCGATCACCTCGGCCTCGACGGGGCCGACCGGCGCTACATGCTGCTGATGGCTGAGAACTACGGCGGTGGCCCCGTGGGGGTGGAGACCATGGCCGCGGCCCTGTCGGAAAGCCGTGATGCGATCGAAGAGGTGATCGAGCCTTATCTGCTGCAACAGGGCTTGATCGCGCGCACCCCGCGCGGAAGGATGCTGGCATCCAAAGGCTGGTCGCATCTGGGTCTTGCCGCACCGATGCCCCCCGAACAGGGCAGCCTGATTTAACCCGATCGGGAGCATTGCCATGATCCGTTTTCTAAGTGCCGCCCTTCTTGTCCTCTCGGCCAGCGCTGCAAGTGCCGATGTAGACTTCGGCAGCTATGACCAGTTCCAGACCCGTTTCGGCGCGGCCTCCGTTGTCGGGGCGAGCCCCAGTCAGGGGCTGGTGGTGTCCGGTGCGACCCTGCCGGTGGAACTGGACTATATGTGGGAAATCCTGGGGGCCTGGGCGCTTGAAGGATCGGACCATGACTGGCTGCTGGCCACCCACCACCATGGCGGCAATATGTGCGGGCCGGGCGTGACGGTGATCCGCGTTGGCCAGGGCACGGTGCAGGTGATGGGCGAAACCGAGGCCTGTGAGGGTGCGGTCAGCGATATGCGGATCGAACCCGATGCGCTGGAACTCGACATCTTCGTCGACGGCATGCGCCAGCAATTCACCACCTACCGGTTCAGCGATGCGGGCATGGAGACCACGCCCGGCGAACAACCCTTTGCGGGTACTCCCGCTGGTCCCGGCGCGGATGCGACCCGCTGGATCGGGGAACATCCCTTTGCGATCTTCCGCGACCCCGGCGAACGTGCCCGCTTCCTGACCATCATGACCGAAGACCAGATCCGCGATCTGTCCGACCGGATCGGCCCGGCCAACAGCGTGATCCAGCGGGGCGATTGGGTGCTTGGGGCGGGCTGTATGGCCCATGCCTGCAACATTTCGGCGGGCGCTTGGGGCATTCGCATTTCGGACGGCGCGGCGGCTGCTGCAATCTATGAAAACGGCTCCGCCCCGCAGGTCTATGGCCCTGCCGCCTATGATCCGGTATTCGCGGGCTGGATGGCTGAGAATAACCTGTAAGGAGCCCCCGGAATGGATGCCGACGCTGTCACGCGCCTTTTTACCCGGTCTGACGGGAACTATCTCTTTGCCCGGTGGGGCCGTCCCATCGTGCCCGTGGTCTTCGGGGTAGAGGACGCGACCGTCAGCATCCTGAAAGGCGCGATAGAGGCGGTGGTGGCTCTGGCCGGTCACAAGATGGCAGAGACCGACCCGGAACTGGGCGCGAACCTGATGGTCTTTTTCTTCCGCGAGTGGGACGAACTGACTGAAACGCCCAATCTCGACCGGCTGATCCCAGACCTGCCCGCCACGGTGGACCGGCTGAAAGCGGCGGATGCCAACCAGTATCGCAGCTTCCGTTTTGACGACACGGGGGCCATTCAGGCGGGGTTCGTCTTCATCCGCATGGATGAGGAGATGGCCAAGGTCCCGGCGGAAACGATCGCGCTTTCCCAGATGGTGCAGGTGATCCTGCTGTGGTCCGACACGGCCTTCACCGACAGCTCCCCCCTCGCCGCCGCGCCGGGGCAACCAGCCGTCCTGAAACCCGAGATCGCCAACGTGATCCGCGCAGGCTACGACCCGGTGATGCCCGCCAGCGCCAACGACCCGAGCCACGGGCTGAGGCTGGCGGCACGGGTGGGGGCGCTTGGCCATCAGGCCTGATCTTATGCTTTGTCGCGGCGCGCACCCCTGAACCGGCGCTGATTGTAGCGTCTGGCCAAGTAGCCGTCGCATTGATGCGATTTGCGTGCAACGCTGACCCAACTGTCAAAGCCGGAGAAAGCTGCCATGCAGGTTGATGGAGGATGCCTTTGCGGATTTGTCCGCTACGAAGCTGAAATTGACGCCGACCGGGTCGCGATATGTCACTGTAACGATTGTCAGGTAAATTCCGGTGCCGCCTTCGGTTTGGTTGCCGGGGTGGTTGACGGGGCCTTTACGCTGTTGTCCGGGGAATTGAAGTCGTTCAACAAGACTGCAGAGAGTGGCCGCATTCGAAAGCTGAGTTTCTGCCCGAACTGCGGAACCCGTATTCATGCCAGTACCGAAGACGACCCGAACGCGTTTTTCGGACTTCGTGTCGGCACGATCAGACAGCGGGCGTCGCTGACTCCGAAAGTGCAGGTCTGGTGCCAATCGACATTGCCCTGGGTGCCTGACATCGCAAGCATTCCCAAGCGCGACGCCCAATAGACCAGAGTCAGACCCGTGCGCTGCCAAAGCATCCCGCCACGCCCACCTTCCTGTGCGCCGTGACTTGTGTCAGCTTGGAAGGCCACACGCGTTCGCTTTACAGGAGACCGCATGACCCACCAGTTCCAAACCCGCGTCTATTATGAAGACACCGATCTGGCGGGGATCGTTTATCACGCCAATTACCTCAAGTTCATCGAACGGGCGCGGTCAGAGATGGTGCGCGAGGCGGGGATTTCGCAGACCGCGCTGAAAGCCGAGAAGGGGATCGTCTTTGCGGTGCGGCGGATGGAGATGGATTTCATCGCCCCCGCCCGATTCGAGGATGATCTGAGGGTCGAAACCCGGCTGACCGGCGTCAAAGGGGCCAGTTTCGACCTTGATCAGTCCGTCTGGCGGGGCGCAGACCGGCTCTACGCGGCCAAGGTTCAGGTGGTTTGCTTGACGGATTCCGGCCGCGCGGTGCGAATTCCGGCGGATATCCGCCAAAAGCTGGTTACGTTTCAGCAGTGAAACCGACCGTGACGCAAGCCAATGGTGTTTGCTCTTCCTCTTTGCTAAATTCCCCTCCAAATGAGATGCCGCGAGCAAGATGGCATCCGACCAGAGGCCGGGCAGATAGGATACGCACTTCATGGAAACCGAAACGCTGAGCATGGCGCAGGAGATGGATTTCTCGCTGCTGGCCCTGTTCTTCCGCGCAAGCTTTGTCGTCCAGATCGTCATGGTGATGCTGTTCGCGGCGTCGATCTGGGTTTGGGCAATTGCCTTCCAGAAATTCTCCACCTACCGGCTGTCGCGCCGTCGCGCCGCGCAGTTCGATGCGGCCTTCTGGTCGGGCGAGCCGCTGGATGAGCTGTTTGACAAGGTGGCCGAACGGCCCCGGTCCGCGTCGGAACGGGTCTTCGTCGCGGGCATGACCGAATGGCAGCGATCCTTGCGCGATGACGGGGCGCTCATTCCCGGCGTGCAGCAGCGGGTGGACCGGTCGATGGACGTGGCGATTGGACGAGAGGCCGAGCGGCTGACATCCGGTCTCAACTTCCTCGCCACCACCGGTGCGACGGCGCCCTTCATCGGGCTGTTCGGCACGGTCTGGGGGATCATGCGGTCCTTCCAGGAGATTGCCACTTCGGGCAATACCTCGCTTGCTGTCGTCGCCCCCGGTATTGCCGAGGCGCTGCTGGCCACCGGGCTTGGCCTTTTGGCCGCTATTCCGGCGGTGATCCTCTACAACAAGCTTTCCGCCGATGCCGACCGGCTGGTCGCGGGGTACGAGGGTTTTGCCGACGAGTTTTCCACACTTCTGTCGCGGCAGTTGGACTGACCCATGGGTGCCGGAGTGA